>JANOWY010000317.1:0-9433 GCA_031418135.1 Rhodoferax sp.
TCCACCAGCTCTTCGGCGTGCGAAGCCCCGCGCTGAAAGCTGAAATTGCTGAGGCAATGCAGCTCGGCATAGGAAGGTGGGGTGGCCCTGATTTGGGACATGCTTGGATCGCCATTTACTTCATCAACCGCGCTGCAAGCGCTATAGATATTGATGATTGTTAATTTACTGTTTAAAATAACAGTATATTTGCAGTAGCCACCGAACTCAATACAACCGGCAAAACACCCTGCGAAGCCAACCAGATGCTTCTGAATGCCCCGGTTCAATGTCTTTCAAAATAACACTACATTTAGTATCATGGGCCAAGCGCAAAAGCTGCTCGAAGCGATGTCCAACAATCCGCTGGATTGGCGCATCAAGCAAGTTCACACCGTGGCCAAGGCGTTTGGGCTCACTGTGCACAGCCCTGGCGGCAGCCACCACATCGTGCGGCATGTCAACGGCGCGATGCTGAGTGTTCCCGCGCATCGGCCGATCAAACCGGTGTATATCCGCCAGTTGGTGCGGCTGGTGAAGGACGGAAGAATCACGTAAAGGGAGATTGGGAATGAGCAAGTCAACCACAACACAAGCCAAGGATTACCCCGTCGAAGTTCGCCCGCTGGGCAGTGACGAGGGCGGCGGCTGGCTGGCCAGTTTTGCAGATTTGCCCGGCTGTATGGGCGACGGTGCCACGCCCGAAGCGGCGATTGCGGATGCTTATGAGGCTGCAGCAGCTTGGCTGGCTGTAGCGCGGGAACAGGGCGATGCCATTCCCCAACCCAGTGCCGGTGGTGAATCGGGCCGTTTCGTCACGCGCCTGCCCAAAAGCCTGCACACCCGCCTGGTCGCGCGAGCCGAGCAAGAAGGCGTGAGCATGAATACGCTGGTGGTGTCGCTGATTGCGCAAGGGGTGGGCAGCGTTGCCGCGCCGCCCCCAAGCGCTCAACCCCAGCGCATCGGCAACATGGCAGGTCGGTTTTAGCTGCCCGCCGTATTTGATGCCATGGGCAGCGAAATCATTTCAAACCTGTTTCAAGGCGACGCACGGTGACGTCAGATGCGCTCAAAAAGACAAGTGCTGATGGTTATCAGGCGATGGCAGGCGACGCTGGTCGCGAGGCAGATGCACAGGAATGGATCGAAGCTCTCAACCAGGATGCCCTGGTGGCCATCGATGTGGACGCTCCAAAGCCGTATGGAGGGTTAAATTCGACCCAACCCCCTTTGACAAGTTTGAAAACGGAATCCGAAAAACCCGGTCTGCCGTGATTGTTAGCTGCAACACCGCACGGCGGCACAGAGCATGACCGATATTGGTCGGCTGGCTAACGAATTGCTTCACTCAGTGAGTTAAGGATGCATTTTCGCGCCTCCAATACACTTTGATATCCACACCCCATTTAAATCCAACGACTGCCGCCAAACGGGGCAATATTCGCCGCATTCGTTCGACGTTTAGATTTGTATCGAAATACCATCCCTCCACAATTCCTCGGCTGTGCTTGTCAATGAAATGTTGCGGAGCGCCTGAAAAAAGAGAGTTCCGTTCCGGCGAAATATACAAACGCGTCCGACCAAGCGAATGTGCAACTCGGGCCATTTCCAACCGCTTTTCAGGGAAATCTGAAAATAAACAGATTAATGCCGCCTGGTAGGCGTCGATAAAGCAAGAGAACGAGGTCAACTTTCCCCTATACAAAAAACTTCTTGCCCAAATAAAATTTGGAACAGCATCTGGTTTTGCCTCTGGCCTGGTCATGCAATCGAGCTGAGAAACCAAGAGGTCACGCTCTGCTTCCAGAGTCACAATCAAATTTGACGCTGCCGATATGGTTGACTCAATTTTTGCCAATCGTTCGAAAGGGAACGAGGACTGATTTATAAAAACATGGTCTTGCAAGGTTTGCATCATTTCCTCCAAATTCTGCGGGTGCGATGACCCAGGGTGATTGTTTTGCCGTCGACGCTGCGGACTTTGTAGGCATCGTGCCATTCAGCGAAACGTGAAATAGGTCGTCGCCCAAGTTCCCGCTCCATCGCGCGGATGCTTTGCTTGTCGAAATAGACGGTTATGGCACCGTGGCCGTCATATTCCTCTTGCCCATAACGATCCAAAAGATCATCGACTATAGGAGGAATCCCACGCTGTTGTGCACGTATTGCAGCGTGATGGGTGTAGGTAGGGCTCATAGGAAAGCTTCCAAAATATCATCCAGTTTGGCCCGGTACGCTAATTCTGCGTCGGTGCCGGGAATGCTTCGATCAGGCAGGTAACAGTTAAGACCGGCTAGGTCGTGGTTGTCAAATTTTTGGTCAAACTCGATGGTGTAGAAACTTGGACAAGGTTCAACCGCAGGTCTTATGGATGCAGGAACAACTTTGAAAGTTTTACCGCTGGCTGTGTCCACATAGTCCTCGAATTTTTCAGATTCGTTCATCAAGTCTATGCCCCAGCGGATCGCACAGAACGGATCAATCGGGGCCTCTAAAGGATCAAATCCGTTTTGAATGAAGGGACCGTCGTGTTTGAACTCGGTCCAGACTTCTGAGCGCCAGTTTCCATCGAAATCCGGAAACAGCAGCGCGTCGATAAATTTAGGCGACGCTGCCAACATCAAAAACAATCGGTTGAAGAACGCATCACGAACAATTTTTTTGCGGTCACAAATATCGTTTACACGCGCCGCCGCCTCAGGGGATATTGCCAAACTGACCAGCTTGCTATCAAGTTGCTTCAAACGCGAAGCGATGTAGTCGTAGCTGGCTTGAGAGTTTGGAATTGACACTTCGGCATCAAGATGGTCCAGTTCGACCGTCAGCACTTTGGACAAGTAAGCATCTCGACGAAGGCAGGCTTTCTCCAGTTTTGAATCTAGCTTTTCAAGAATCGGTGTCCAAATCTTGACAGAAATCTTGGGTACGGTTTTGAGAGTTTTGGCTGGCATTAAGGTACTCCGGAGTGACAATGGATGAATCGTATATTTGGAACAATTAAATGTCAATTCCTTTTGGATAAAGATTTATCTTTTTATTTTAGATATTGAATAATCTCTTATTGAGATAAACTTGTTACATGAAGCTCATCAGCAACAGTGCCCTGCGGATCTTCGTCGCACGGCATCCAGAGGCTGATAGCGCAATGCAAGGTTGGCGCGGGGTAATTGAAAAGAACCGCTTTGGCAATTGGGCCGAGCTCAAACGCGCTTTCAACACTGTGGACAAGGTGGGTGAGCTGGCTGTGTTCGACATTGGCGGCAACAAGTACCGGCTGGTGGCCTACATTCGGTTCGAGCGGCAGATTGTTTACGTCAAGGCGGTGCTTACCCACCGTGAATACGACAAAGGAGGTTGGATGCCATGAACGCACATACTGAAGTCAAACACCTGCTGCCCGCATGGGAGGCGTTTCGCAGCGCAACCGACATCGCCCCGATCCGCGACGAAGCGCATTACCAGCACATGGTGGCCATGCTGGACGGCTTGTTAGACGAAGCTGCGGGCAATGAGCGCCACCCGGCGATGGGCTTAGTCGATCTCGTGGGCGACCTGATTGCCGACTACGAGGCCGAACACCACGCCATGCCTGAAGCCAACGGCTTGCAGGCACTGCAATTCTTGATGAATCAGCATGGGCTGAAACAAGCAGATTTGCCGGAAATTGGCAGCCAAGGCGTGGTGTCTGAAGTGCTGGCAGGCAAGCGGGAACTCAATATTCGGCAGGTGAGGGCCTTGAGCGCCCGCTTCGGTGTTGCAACTTCGACGTTTGTGTAAATTGGGCTAAATCAGGCACCCAACACGCTCATCACCCCCGCGCCAAAGCCCGCGACAGCGCAGGCCGCGCGTAGCAGGCATCGGCCCAGCGCTGCACATTGGTGTGGGCACTGTAGTCAAAGTGAATGTTTTTCATCAGGTGCATAACAGACGCGACATTCAGGTCGGCCACTGAAAAAGCATGGCCTAACAACCAATCGCGCCCGGCCAGGGCAGCATCGAGCACCTTCAAGGGGCGTTGCAGGCCCTTGGTGGCACCGGGGATGACTTTGGGGTTCTTTTTTTCTTCGGGTGTGAACAAAGTCTGGATGACGATCTGCATTTGCAGCGGCTCAATTTCGCTGATGGCCCACACGCTCCACTGCCAGGCACGGGCTTCGCCTGCCGGGTTGGCGGGGTACAGGCTGCCGCCATACCGTTTGGCCAGGTAAAGGTTGATGGCCATGGATTCAAAGAGTTGCAGGTCGCCGTCTATCAGGGCCGGAATACGGCCGTTGGGGTTGACGGCGAGGTAATCCGCAGCTTTGGATTCGGCCGCATAGTTGGTGGGAACGTGGTGGTAGTCAATACCTACTTCTTCGATGCCCCAAACGGCGCGCAAAGCCCTGGAGTCGGATGTGCCAAAGAGTGTGGGACGTGTCATGGAGCGTGCTGGATCAAGGGGTGGGAATGGCGGGACGAAGGGCTGGAAATTAATCTATTTAATTATTTTTACAAATATGAAAATAAAAAATACATATTGTTCAAGTAATAATTGCACAATTAGCTATTATTAATATATCAATATTGCTCTATATTAATAAATAAATTATATTAAATACCTTTTTAAAAGAAAATATTTGATCGATACTCAAACACGAATCGTGACCCGCTCAGTCCGAACGACTTGCAGCGGAAGCCCGGCAAACCCGGTTTTTACCGGCCTGTTTGCCGTCATACATGGCAGCATCGGCGCGTTTTAGCAAGGTGCGGGTGTCGTCTGCATCCAGTGGGGCCAGGGCATAACCGACGGTCAGGCCGACCTGGCAAATTTGCTGGCCAATCACAAAGGGTTCGCCAATGGCTTTGACCAGTTTTTCGCCCAGTTCCAGCGCTTGCCCAGGGTTTTTGATGCCGGTGGACATGACCAAAAACTCATCGCCTCCCAGGCGGGAGATGACATCTGCGCTGCGCAGATTGGCTTTGAGCCGGTTGGCCACGGCCATCAGCAGTTCGTCGCCCACGTCATGGCCGTATTGGTCGTTGACCTGCTTGAAACCGTCCAGATCCAGCATGTAAACCGCCAACATTTCGTCTTTGCGGCCACCCGCAATTGCCGTTGAGATGGCTGAGTTGATGATGCGCCGGTTGGGCAGGCCGGTGAGCGGGTCGGTGTGGGCCAGCGAATGCAGGGTGTCGCGCTCCAGTTTGGCCTGGCTGGCCGCCGTTTTGAGCAACTTGGTTTGCAGGCCCAGCACCCGCATGAAGAGCAACATATCGATGGTGGCTCCGAACTGGAAGGAATGCATCGTCCAAAAGTTGGCTGGCAACGTGCCTTTGATGACTTCGATCAGAACATACGTGGTTATAAAGTAGATGGCCCAAGCTGTCAGGAAATACCAACCCACGCTGTCACCCCGGCGGGCGCGGTGCACGGCACCCGGCAAACCGAGCAGCGAGGGTGCCAGGCCCAGCGTGCTGACAATGGTGGTCACCTGGTGGATGTCCAGCCAATTCATGGCGTAACAAAAGCCGAAAAATGCCATCAGGCAAGCGCCGGCCCGCATCAGGTGGCTCATCCAGGGTTTCATGTCCGCGCCTTGCAGGGCCTGTTCAATGAACAGAAAAGAACCCGTTGACGCCAGCAAAGCCGAGAGACCCCCGATGTGCAGTTCAATCCAGTTGTTGTTGACCCAGAAAAACTGCGCACCCACGCCAAAATGCAGCAGCGAAAACAGCAAACTGCCCGAGATCAGAATGGCGTATTTGACAAACAGGTGTTCACCCAGGCTGATCCACTGTGTCAGGCTGTACAACAACAGGCAAAAAGCCAGGCCGGTCAACAAACCCTGCAGCATTTGCTCGCGCAATGAATCGGCGTGGAAAGCAGCGGGTTTGACAAAAGTGATCGGCAGGATCATCGTGCCGTTGTTTTCAATGCGCAGGTAGAAGTCGTAGCTGGTGCCGGGTATCAGGCTAAAACCAGCACTGTTGGCACGCCCGTTGATCGGCTTGTCGGCACGCGGCACCAGGTTGCCCACCTTCGCCTGTTTGACGACTTGCTGATTGACCACCGCGTAGATGTCCACTGAATTGAGCACCGCGTAGTCAATGTCGAGCACCCACAGCCCGATGCCATTGACATCTACCACCACGGGAATATGCAGCCATATGGCCTCGGAGCGCATCCCCAAAGTGCCATAAGCCGTGGTGGGCACTGAAAATGCCTCGCGCTTCGCCAATACATCCTGAATGCCCCACTTTTTGTCAGGGTCGGCCAACAGCCGCACCGACGGCCATACTTCGACACGGTCCAGGTTATCGTTTAGTTGCACGGCGGGGGTTGCAGCCAAAGCAAAACAGGCGGCAAAAAGCAAGCCAAGCGCTGCCAGGGTTCGGCTTACGCGGCCCACAACGCTCCTGCAAATGACCCAACGCTGAATCCATTGCGCCATTGCGGCAAGTTGTGTGATCTGCAATGTCATGGTTGGATGAATAGTCAAGACAGGTCAGTGTTAAGGGGGGGCGCGGGGCGCGAATGAATGGGGGCGTTCCAGGCTCCGGTGCGGGTCAGTTTATCCTCCAGCCGGTTCAGCCAGCCTGGCGCCTGCGCATCGTCGCTCCACTGGCCCATGGTGTCGCCAACCTGGTTGATCAAATGATCGGGCAATTTCAGTGGGCGGGTCTGATCCAGCAAAATCTTTCTCATCAGGTGGTAACCCACCACGCGGGTCAGCATGCGTGAAAGCGCAAAACCAGGCAGAAAAAAGCCCACCACTGAATCGATCAGCCGCACCACGCCCATGGTCAGGAAAAACAATGCCGTCGACAGCCACGAGACGTGTTGGCTCACCCCGATCACAGTGGCCGTTGCGGGCCCGCACAGATACCGCGTGATCAGCACCGGAACCGACCGAAACAACCGCAGTGGCATGGCCGCCTGCATGGCGTGAATAAGCGCAGCACCCAGCGCGGTGCGCGGGTCGGGCTGACCCGGCACGTCACTTTTGCCACCGGACGCACGGCTTTGAATTTGGTCGAACATGGTGGCAGCCTGCCCCATGTTTTGGGGCAACAGCTCATCGCGTATGCCCAGTATGTGGCCAACAACATTCCAAAGATGCAGGTAGGCCTCTTCGTCACCCGGTGGCAATGCCAACCCCAATTGCCGCATGCCGCGCAAAAACACGTAGCCAAAGGTCAGCAGGGTGTAGGCCAACTCTTCCTGATTGCAGGGCAGACCCTCGTCGCCCAAACGCCAGCCGTGCGCCAACAACACCTCGTACATCGAAGCACCCGACGCAGGTGCAGCGGCAATGCCGCCAGCGCCCGCCATGAAGTGTTGGTCAGCCAATTGCGCCATGGCCTGTTCAGGGCTGGTGCGCAAAATCAGGTTGCGGATGGTGGCATGAATCAATCGCACCTTGAGCACCTGGGCCACACCGGCCCCCTCGGGCTGGGTCAGCCCACCTTGCAGCATGACCGGGAAAATCATCGCTGCCGTAGCGCGGATGCGGTAATCGGTGTGCTGCTCCAATTGGCCCGACAAATGCAGCACGGCCGCCAGATCGGGCAGCACGTAACACTCGGGCAAACTGGCGCAGAACAGCAAGGTGCAGGACATTGGTCCGTACTGCGTGAAGAGCGCCTCCGCCCGCAGAATCTTGTCAGTGTCGGCCCAGGGCGGCAGCACCCGCCCGGCCTTCAAATAGGCATCCAGCGCCACCTGCACTGGTTCGTTCACACCCGACTGCGGTGCCAGTCCGCTGTTGATCGCGTGGTTGTTCGTCCATAAACCAAACGCGCGGTTGACTTCGGAAATTTGCGCGAAATTCGCTGCCTTGCTGGTGTCCGTCCAAGGCTGCAGAACAGCTGCAATAGTTTGATCGGCCAGCGGGTCCGCCACATAACGCAGATGGGCAAGACGTTCAACGCTCACCGGCAACGGGGCACTGGCTGACCCGTCTGCCGCGTCTTGCGCACGCCAGCGCCACCAGCCCGCCACCGCACACAACAACGGGATACCCATGGCGAAAACTGACACCGTACGGGTCTCAACCGGGGTGCCATTCAAAGCCTGAAAAACCATGGAGCCGCCGTAGATGGTCAACGGCAGCAAGGCATCCCATTTGGAATAAACCGCGTTACCGGATACGGTTGGCACAGCCCCTGTGACAGTGGGCTGCGCCCGAACACGGTGCAACTCCAGCGAAAACAAAAACAAAATGACGAACGAAACCTGCATCCACCCGACAAAACCTTGCAGTGTTTCACCAAACCACCAGCCATCGGTTTTGGTCATGATCCAGGCCTTGAGCTTGAACACCATGTAGGGGTCAGCCGCCAGATCGTAGGCGGTGACCAGTGCCGCCGCCAAAAAACTCATGAAAGCCGTGCCCCAATTGCTTTCAGGCAAGTACACGGGCCGAAGCCAAATCAGCAGGTTGGCCAGCACAAATGCGGTGTAACACAGCACAAACCACATCAGCGGGATGATGGCCGGAACATCGCCAATGCGCCACCCCAAAACATCGGTGTAGGTGTAGCTGCCAAAAAACCAGCCCCGGCTGGAGCCCATCTGTTCAGCAAACCAGCCCAGGCAAACGGCAAGTGCCACAAACTTGAAGGCTGTTCTGGCGCCCAGCAAGTGTGTGGCATTGGCCCAGCAAGCGGCGAACATGAAAAATGATGAGGCCACGATCGCCAGCGTGGTTTCGTTGTGGCTGCGCGCGGCCAAAGTAAGCACAAAGGCGGCCAGGCACAAGTAAGCCAATTTGGGCACCAAGGCCTGCCATCGGTTCATATCACGGCTCCCGGAGATTTTGGGTCAAGTTATTTGCGAATTATGCTACCTATTTAGTAGCTGTTCATTCACAAGCTGCTGACGCAATAATTCAGCCGATTCGAACCGAGTGCCGCGCCAACCCATCGCCTGCGCTGCATCAATGTTGGTAGCCAAATCATCAACGAAGAAGGTTTCTGCCGGTTCAAGCCGGTATTGCCGCGCAAGCAAGCGGAAGATGCCCGCATCAGGTTTGATCCGGTTCACGTCACCTGAAAAAATCCCGCCGTCAAACCAGCCCAGGAAATCATGGCGGCGCTCCAACACCCGGGCATAGGGCCGGGGCATGTTGGACAGGTAATACAGCTTGAGGTCTGCACCGCTGTCGCGTTTTGCCTTGAGATCAGCCAGAACAGCGAGCGTGCCGGGCATAGGTGTCAGGTATTCGCCGATGCCCTGCACCAGCTTTAACAAACGGTCGAGCGGCAAATCGAGCCGTTGCGCCGTACGATCAACCACTTGCGCGATATCCAGGTTTCCGGCGTCAAACTGTTGCCAATCGTCATGGCTGAAGACTGCCCGCCCCAGATGATGTGCCGCCTCTTCGTCAGGCGCAATCTCAGGAAACGTCGTTGCCATCAGCTGGGCCGGTTTCCAGGCAAACAAAACACCACCGAAGTCGAACACCACGTTCAC
>JANOWY010000318.1:0-1584 GCA_031418135.1 Rhodoferax sp.
CCTCGCTGCCTGTTGGAAGCTGCCGCCATGGGGCGTCCCATCGTGACCACCGATGCTGTTGGTTGCCGCGAGGTGGTAGAAGACGGCCTCAACGGCTTTTTGTGCCAACCGCGCGATGCGGTAGATTTGGCCGGCAAGATGGAGCAGATGTTGCTGCTCACCCCCGATCAGCGCACCGCCATGGGCCTGCGCGGCCGCGAAAAAATGGAACGCCAGTTTGACGAACGCATCGTGATACAAAAATACCTTGCCGCCATTGAACAGGTGATGGCAAAGGCACCGTAACAGCGCTCAGTGCCCAATGTACCAGGGCATGGCCAGTTCCAGCCCCTGCGCAATGCGCTGGGTGGGCGCGTAGCCCAGGCGGGTGGCGGCTTTGCTGATGTCGGCCAGGCTGTGGCGCACGTCACCTGCCCGAAAGTCCCGGTGCTGCGCTTGGGCGCTTTGCACATGCGGGTAACGGGGTAGCAACTGGCTGTGCAGTTGGGCGTACAGGCTGTTCAAGGTGGTGCGGTCACCCACGGCCACGTTGTACACCTGGTTCACCGCTTCGGTGTTGGTGCTGGTGGCGGCCAGCAGGTTGGCTTGCACGGCGTTGGCCACGTAACAAAAATCGCGGCTGGTTTCGCCATCGCCATTGATGAAGATGGGCTCATTGCGGATCAGGCTGGCGATCCACTTGGGGATAACGGCTGCGTAGGCCCCATCGGGGTCTTGGCGCGGGCCAAACACATTGAAATAACGCAAACCGATGCTTTGCAGGCCATAGGTTTTGCCAAACACGTCGGCATACAGCTCGTTAACGTATTTGGTGACGGCATAGGGTGACAGCGGTTTGCCAATGTGGTCTTCTACCTTGGGCAGCGCCGGGTGGTCGCCATAGGTGCTGCTGCTGGCAGCATAAACAAACCGCAAAACGCCCTTGCCTGCATGGGCATCACGCGCAGCTACCAGCATGTTCAAAAACCCGGTGATGTTGTTGGCGTTGGTGGTGATGGGGTCTGCCACACTGCGCGGCACACTGCCCAGCGCGGCCTGGTGCACCACGTAATCAACCCCTTGGCAGGCGGTGTGGCAGTCTTGCAGTTGGCAAATATCGCCCTTGATGAATCTGAAATTAGCCCATTGCGCCGGGCTAACCAGGGTTTGCACCTCATCCAGATTGCGCTGGTGGCCGGTGGCAAAGTTGTCTAGCCCCACCACGCGCTGGTTGAGCTTTAGCAGGGTTTCCAGTAGGTTGCTGCCGATAAAGCCAGCCACACCGGTGACAAGCCAAGTGTGGGGCTCAATCGGCAGGCGGGTTTGAAGACTGGTGTAGGCTGTCATGAATTCTATTAAGTTTATAGCTGCCTGAGCTCACTGGACGATTGCTAGAGGCGAATATCGCTATCAACTGCAGGCAATAGGTACTTCAGGTCGTACAACACATGGTCTGGCTTGCCCAGCGCCCGGATTGCGGCTGCACCCATTGTTTTGAACTGGTGGTGGGCTACGGCGATGATGATCGCGTCATAGACCCCCACGGCAGGCTGCTGAACTAAGGTAATACCGTATTCATGCTGGGCTTCTGCTGCGCTGGCCCAG
>JANOWY010000319.1:0-3145 GCA_031418135.1 Rhodoferax sp.
TCGCTTTTGAGGGCGTTGGTAACCCGTTCGATGGCTGCGGCGAAATCGGTTCGCCCCAAATGGACGTGAAGCCCGTACCCTTCGGCCGGCCCGGTTGGCTGGGCTCCCGGTGATTGCGCGCCTGCGGCGACTTGGCTCATGTTGTGCTCCCTGAATTCGTCCTGTGAAGGTTTGATTCTGGAGCGCGCCGAACCCAGGTGCTTTGACCTACATCAACCAACCCAGGCCAGGCGGCGGCTTTACACCGCCGACATCATTGCGGTGCGCAGCTCATTCGACAACATGCCATGTCGAATGGCGTGGCTTTTCAAAAGCCAAAAGCAGTCGCGTCAGGCGGCGCGTTTGGTTGCCCGAACCCGCTTCACTGCCGGGCTTGGCGACTTGCTTTTGACCAACTTCAATGGCACCACGCCAAGGGCCTTGACAGCTTCAGGCGCGGCTTGCACAACCGGCGTCAACTTCAGCAACTCTGCGTGCGCCGCCAGCATGTATTTGGCGAGCTCGGGCAAATCCGGCATGGCTTTGCGGCAGGCGATCAGGCCCCAATCGAGCGAGCCGTTGTAACTTTGCACCGTCACATTCAGGGCCATGCTGTGCACCACCATGCTCACCGGGTAGTAGGTCAGCATCTTGGCGCCCGCCATGTAGAGCGCAATTTTGGGGCCGGGCACGTTGGAGATGGCCACATTGGCCACCGGTGGCATGCTGTTGGCCAACTGCGAGCGGCCAAACAGCGTAGCCACCCCGCTGATCAGCCACGGCGCACCCAGCGACGGGAAATCAGTGGGCAGCACTGACTTGACGCTGGCCGTCATCTCTTTGGCGGCGCTGCTGGCAACCCGAATGGCTTGCAGGCGCTCCAGAGGGTCTTTGATATGGCTAGCCAGGCTGATGCGCATCATGGATGCCTGGTTGCTCATGTCAGTGTTGCCGGCTTCGCGCAGGCTCACCGGCACGCCTGCCAGCAGCGGCTCTTTGGGTTTGCAATTGAGGTCGGCCAGGTAGTGGCGCAAGGCCCCCGAGCAGATCGCCATCACCACGTCATTCAGGGTGACCCCATGGCCCTTGGCGATGTGTTTTAGCTCAGCCATCGGGATGGAAAAGCTGGAGAACGTGCGCTGATTGGTGACGTTCACATTGATCGGGGTCTTGGGCCCAAACCAGCTGGTTTTGACCGGTGCCAAGGCCCCTCGCCCGGTTACTTTGCTGGTGCCATCCGCGCCCACCACGGTGGTCTCACGCGCGGCGGGTTTGAGCATCTGCACACCCGCTCGCACCAGCGTGGGCAAGGTTTTGGCCAGCTTGATGGTTTGTAGCGCTGAATTTTTCAAACCGGCTGCGATGAGCTCGGCGATGCCAAAGTTGTCACTCGCCAGCGCAGGCCGCCGGGGTGCAGCACGCACCTGGCGCGGCTCGGGTGAAACATCCATGATGGCCTGGGCCAGCGCCACACCCGCTTCGCCATCGACCGCCGCATGGTGCACTTTGGAGTAAAACGCCACATGCCGCGTGCCGGGGGTGGCATCTGCTGGGGTTTCCAGCCCTTCAATCACATAAAACTCCCACAACGGGCGGCTGCGGTCCAGCAGGCTTGAATGCAGGCGGCCGACCAGTTTGTCGAGCTGTTCGCGATTGCCCGGCTTGGGCAACACGGTGCTGCGGATGTGGTATTCCAGATCCAGATCATCATCGGCCACCCAAATCGGGTTGGCCAGTTCAAACGGCATGTTGACCAGCTTGCGGCGGAACACCGGTGCCAGGTGCATGCGTTTGGCGATGTGATCACGCAGGTTGTCCAGAAAGTCGCCCTGGTAACCCGCCGGCAGCTCGTAAATGTTCAGCCCACCCACGTGCATGGGGGTTTCGGGGGTTTCTAAATAAAGGAATGTGGCGTCTAAACCGCTTAAATGGTCCATTTTTTACTCCTGTTTATATAGCTCATTGTTCAATTATTTCGTTAACTATTTTGACGAAAAGAATTTACCAATTTTAAAAAATAGATATTCGTCTAAAAATACTAAATTGGTGCCTTGAAAACCTGAAACAGCGCGCACCAAACACGAATAAACCGACCTATCGAATTCTCTCCATCATCAGTGCAGCCTTGCCGATCACGTTTGAAGAATAGGTTTTGAGGAGCGTTATCACACCGTAGTTATCTTCTCCGCCGGCGGCGAAATCAATTTGAAAATGGACATTTGGGAAAGCTGTATCTTCACAACGACCAAAGGCATAGGAGGTGTTCAGGACACTCGTCACGCCATCCAGTTCAATCGTCAACTCACAGGCCCCAACAAAAACGCTTTCGCCCTGCCGCACCGTTAAAAATGCGGTGTTCACTCGCCCCGGACTCGGAACCAGCGCATCTCCCACCGTAACCAAGAGTGGTGTGCTTGCCAAAAGGCGATAGGTAGACACGGCAAACGGAGGTCCATCCGGCCGAACACCCGATTTTCGGTAGGTATAGGTACTCGGTACGCTCGCAGTGGCCCCAGAGACTGAGTTAACCAATGTAGGCAGGTAAATCCCTATCCCCGCTTCGTCATTGCCAAAACGCTCAACAGAAGAATCATTTGTCACATTTGCGTATTCCGGTGGCACTGGCGTTCCATTGGCCGTAAAAGTCAGGCTTGTCAAAAACACACGTTGATGCGAAAAATCATGGAAAAAATATTCACCCGAAGCCGGAATAGGCGCCACCACTCCCGTTGCATAGGCGGGCACTTTTTCGCATTCCAGAACAGGCCCGGCAGAACCAAACACCGCAGCCATTCCGTCGTCCGCTCCTTCTGAAATACGAACGAGTGCTTTCTTGCCGCCAGCGCCAGCCAACATGACTTTTAGCAATACTTGTTCACCATTAGGGAGCACCAAGTTATCGTGGTTCCGTGGATCCCTAAATTTAAAGGTCTGATTCTGATCAACTGTATTGCTCAGCGACGGACTGGCCGCACCTCCCGCAGACGAAACAGGGTACTTATTTCCGATTGAGTCAACGAAGACCAGGTCATAACCAATCATCGCCGTTTTATTCACAAAATACACACCCAATTTGGACGCCGGATCCAGCCGATAAGTGATTGGTTTGAGCAGAATTGGAAAGGCTTTGGTCTGGGCCTTCAATTCCATTTGAAAACGTCCGCAA
>JANOWY010000320.1:0-7554 GCA_031418135.1 Rhodoferax sp.
CAGCGCAGACCCATCGCCGTGGCAGGGCGAATGGAGATCGAGGGTAACCAATCGTCGGCGGGGCTCAAGTGGCCTACCTGAACGCCCAGAGCAAACGTATCCAGAAGGTCATAGCTGCCGTAGGGATAAAAACCGTCAGCCACGTTGTCGGTTGCGATGCTGGTGGAGACCTGCAGGGCGGCGGCTTCCTTCAGCCGGGTAAGGCCCCGCTCAACGGGTGTTTGATCCCAGGCGCCCTGTAAATAAAGGTTGGTGGTGGGTAAGGCCACCAAGTTGATGCCCGCCGATAGACACAGGCGTAACGTCTGCTGGGCCAGCGTCAAATTTTGCATGGACAACGAGCAGGCATGCCCGCAGGTTACCTTGCCTTGAAAGGCATTTTGAAGCGTCAATTCTGCAATGGCGCGCAAGCCGCACGCATCATGATCCAGTCCTTCATCGACATGAAAATCAAGTTTCAGGTCGTACTGGGCCGCCAGGTCAAATACGCGCTGGAGTTTTTCATACAGGTTGTCGTTTCGATAAACAAAGGCACCGAGCAAAGCCGTTTCGCCCGAGCGGGCATCGCTGCGCTTATTAAGCTCTGCGAGTTGCCGGGCGATGTGTTCGCCCGTGTCGGCATTAGAAGCAGCGCCAGGGGCGAATTCATCCAGGGGTGTTAACGCCACGCATTGCAGCAGCATACGGCCATGCCACAGGTGGCGTAGCTTCTCAAACTCGGCCAAACTTCGGGGGGCTGCAGGGCGCGGCCAATCCAGGTGGGTGCGCAGGGCGCGCGTGCCATTCGCGTAGGCATTTTGCAGGGCGCGTTCCATCCGTCGGTAGATATCGACACCGGTCCAACTCTCACGGTGTTCGGCCATCAAGGTAATGGCTTTGAACAGGTCACCATCGACGGCACCCATTTGCTGCACCACATAGGTTTTGTCCAGGTGCACATGCAGATCTGCCAGCGAGGGGATCAACATGCCACCCTTGGGTTGCGTTCTGTGGGATGGGCGCAATGGGTCGACCGGCGCTGCGGGTTTTATGTCTGAGAGCAGCCCATTTTCGATTCGGATGTCAAAGTTTTCGGCGGCAGATTCGAATCCACGCACACTCGTCGGGATCACCAGGTTTTTAAGTTCGATCAAAGGCAACGCTCCGCCAGCAAAACGCGTTCAACGGTTACTTTTGATTTCGCTCTCATGCCATGAACCCAGAACAAGTTTTGAAACGGCGTTGAAAGCCAAAAAAATCAGGATGCCAGTAAGCGATACCAGCACCAGCGCAGCAAACATTTTGGGTATTTCTGTGCGAAAACTCGCTTCCAAAATACGGGAGGCCAAGCCGGTGTCTTTGCCTGCTGCGCCCGCGGTGAATTCAGCCACCACAGCACCAATCAGGCTTAGGCCGCCGGCAATTTTCAGCCCGGCGATGAAATACGGCATGGCCGAGGGAATCAACAAATGGCGCAAAGTTTGCCACGGGGTTGCCCGATAGAGTGAAAACAGATCACGCAGGTTGTGGTCTGCACTGCGCAAGCCCACCACCGTGTTGGAAAGGATGGGAAAAAATGCGACGATCCAGGCGCACAACAAAAGCGCCGCAGCGGTGCTGTCAATGAAAATGAGGATCAGGGGTGCAATGGCTACGATGGGTGTGACCTGCAAAACGATGGCAAACGGGAACAAGCACAATTCCACCCATTTGTTCAGCGCAAACAACATGGCCAATGCCACACCGCCAATCACTGCCAACACCAAGGCACCAAAGGTAATCTTCATGGTGTAGACCCAACTGGTCATCAGTGACCCCAGGTTGTCCCACAGCGTTTTAGCGATGAGGGTGGGTGCTGGCAGGATGTAGTGCGGAATCTGATAAATACGAACCGTCAACTCCCAAGCCGCAAGGGCAGCAAAAAACACCACAAAGGGCAATATCTTTTGTAATGTTTGCAGCTTGGGGCCATCTTTAGCCCAGTGGTTTCCTGCTGGGTTCGTCTGAATGAGTGGCGTGTCAGACATGATGTTCTCCGGCTTTTTGCAAGGCTTGTGACACTTGTACGCACCAATGCGCATAACGCTCAGTGGTTCGAAAGGTATCGCCGCGCGGGTAGGGCTCGTCGATGCGCAGATCGGCTATCACACGGCCTGGCCGTGCCGCCATCACCACGATGCGGTTACTTAAATACACGCTTTCGTACACGCTATGGGTGACGAAAATGGTAGTGAATTGCTGCGCCGCCCAAAGTGCCAGGGTGTCGTTGTTGAGCTTGAAGCGGGTCATTTCGTCCAGCGCGGCGAACGGCTCGTCCATCAACAATAGGCGCGGTTGGGTGATCATGGCGCGGGCAATTGACACCCGCATCTTCATGCCTCCGGAAAGCTCTCGCGGATAAACCTGCGCGAACTGGCTCAAGCCCACTCTGGCCAAAACGTCTTCAACCTGTGGCTGAGCAGCCTGGCGTGAAACCCCTTTGAGTTTGAGCGGCAACCAAACGTTGTCAAATACTTTGGCCCAAGGCATGAGCGTGGGCTCCTGGAAAACGAATGAAATGTCTTTGGCGTGATCAGCCGTGTTGTCGCTCCACTGGATGCAGCCAGCAGTCACCTCCAACAGCCCGGCAATCATTTTTAGAGCCGTGCTTTTGCCACATCCGGATGGGCCCAGAAAACTGACGAACTCCCGCTCGCCAATGGCCAGATTGACGTTTTGCAAAGCGAGGGTGCCGTTGTCGTACCGCTTATCGACGTTTTGCAGCGCGAGGAGTGTGCTCATGGGTGCGAATCGGGGAATTATTCGGGAAAGTGTGGCGTCGGGTTCAAAGTGCTCAGTGGCAGAGTGCTGATTTCGCCCAGCAGCTTGGCCAGTTGCAAACCAGCGGCTTCCAGAATCGCCTGGCCCTTGCTTGCGGTGGCTATGGCGGCGTTCCCTGCTGCACCCATGGCGTTGTAGTCTTGTACCTGCCAGCCCAATTTGGCGCTGCTGCCATTGCCCAATAATGGGTATAGAGCCGCGCGTTCTTGCGCGGTTGATTTGAAGTTGCGGGCCTGTTTCATGTCAACATACTTTTCCCGCAGGGCCAGCATCATCGAGGTCTCCATGTCGCCCGCATGGATGCCAAAACGGTGCTCATCTGACGGAAACAAACCCATCACGGCATCGCCCAGCGGCAAGGTGTACCAGTTGGTCGAATAAACGATCAGGTCATGCGCTGAGCGCAGGTCGCGCGCTACGATGTCCATTACGCTCACTTGCCCCCCGTGCGAATTCAAAAGCACCAGCTTTTTGATGCCCGCACGTGCCACGCAGGCTCCGAGCTCCATCCAGACGCTGATCAAGGTTTGTGCAGACAGGGTCAGCGTGCCCGGAAAACGGATGTGTTCGTTGCTTTTACCAACCTGCTGGGTTGGCATGAACAGCACCGGTAAATCGGCTGCCAGATGGGGCAGGGCGGCTTCAATAACACCATTGACCAGCGTGGTGTCAACGCTGACCGGCAGGTGCGGGCCATGCTGCTCGGTGGCGGCTACTGGCAGCACGGCAACTACCTGGGCCACATCGCTGTTGGCAGTAAGATGGGCGAAATGCCTGGAGGTGAGGTCTGACCAGAATTTGGATGGGAGAATCATCAGATCATGTTACAACAAGCCCCATGAAAAGCGACTCATCAACTTCACCCCTCGCGACCTCTCTGAGCAACAAGCTGGCCTTGGCCAACCGCATCCTGGCCCACCACGGCATCGTTGACGGGTTTGGCCACATTAGCGTGCGCGACCCCGCCTCAGCGGCGCATTTTTTCCTCTCCTGCAACCGGGCCCCCGGCCTGGTGCGGCCTGAAGACATTTTGCGTTACGACCTGAACGGCGACCTGACGCAGCCATCGGACAAACGGTCTTACCTGGAGCGATTCATCCACAGCGAAATTTACCGCTTGCGGCCCGACGTGCATTCAGTCGTGCACAGTCATTCGCAAAGCGTGATCCCGTTCGGCGTCACCGGCCAGCGTTTGCGCCCGGTGTTTCACATGAGCGGGTTTTTGGGCAGCGGCAGCGCGCTGTTCGAAATTCGGGAAACCGGGGGCAATACGGACATGTTGATCCGTAATGCCGGTCTGGGCAAGGCTTTGGCCAAAGCTCTGGGCGCGCAAAACTGTGTGTTGATGCGCGGCCATGGTTCCACCACCACCGCTCCGTCGATTGAACTGGCCGTGTACCGCGCCATCTACGCAGAAGTCAACGCCAAGCTGCAAATTCAGGCGGCAGGTTTGGGCAGCATCAACTTTTTGAACGATGAGGAGGCTGCCTTAGCCGCCGCGTCAACCGAAGGCCAGATTGAGCGCGCCTGGAACCTGTGGGCCGATGCAATTGCGCCGGTTTCAACCAACGCATCCTGAACGATTATCCCAAGCCGGATATGCGCCCCGGCGATGGGCCGATTTCTGCGGGAGTGGCACCGCCAGGTGACGCGAATCCGCACCATGAGGCCCGGCGACGGGGTGCACATCCGGCCGGCGAGGGTGGCAATCGCACAAGGCGACCGGCGAGGGTGGCAATCGCACCAGGCGACCGGCGAGGTTTTTAACCCTTGAACAGCTCAGCTAAAACTGCTCATGCGGCGCCAAATACCGCCACTGCCCCAATGGCAAGTTACCCAGCATGACCTTGCCAATGCGAACCCGCTTGAGCCCGACAACCTTCAGGCCCACCAACTCACACATGCGGCGGATTTGGCGCTTTTTGCCTTCGGTCAACACCACCCGCAACTGCTCGGGGTTTTGCCAATCCACCTTGGCGGGTTTCAGGGCTTGGCCATCCAGACTCAGCCCATGGCGCAATTTGGCCAAAAGGGCAGGGGGGAAAACTGCCTGCACGTTGGTGCTGACCGGATCGTCATCGTCCATGCGGACTAACTGCCCGGGGCGCGCATCGACCAGTGGTACGCCGGTTTTGTCGTGCCCCAAATAAATCACCCGCACCAGGTATTCCTTCTCCATCACAGAGTCTTCACCAATCAGCTGCCGGGCCACGCGGCCATCTTGCGTCAGCACCAAGAGGCCGATGGAATCGATATCGAGCCGCCCGGCGGGCACCAGGCTTTGCAGTTGTTTCGGGTGGAAAAAATAACGCGCGTTGTCGTCTTGCCAGCGGTTTTCGGGCTTGATGAGGGTGATGGCCGGCAGGTGGCCGTCTTCTGCCTGGCCGCTGACGATGCCCATCGGTTTGTTCACCAAAATAGTCACCTGATTGGCCTGCTGGCCTTGCGCCTGCTTGTTGACTTCAATGCGGGCATCGGGCGTGACCTGCTGGCCCATGCTGGCCACCACGCCGTTCACTTTTACCCAACCACGGCCTATCCAGTTGTCCGCCTCACGGCGCGAGGCCATGCCCAGCTCGGCCATGCGTTTGTTCAGGCGGGAGGTGGGCGCGCCAGTCGATGCGCCGCTGCTCCCGGCAGACGGTAGCTTCGAATGCCCGGCTGGCGCCTGCGCTGAACGCACCACACGGGCCGGTTTAAGGTCTCTTGGTTTTGAATTAGGTTCAAATAATGTTGATTTAATGGTCATAATTACTATTTAATATATATCTGAAACTTCAATAATTTAATTAACAATTACGGAATTAAATCTATAAATAAAAAAATTATTTTTTCTCTCTCAATAAGGCCAAATTGACGACGCGCAGGCCACCATATTGAATTTCAATCAAGCCCTGGGCATGCAGGGTGTTAAGTGCTTCGTTCACCCGTTGGCGGGACAGCCCAACCAGATAAGCCAGCTCCTGCTGGGTAATCCGCAGAACGCTGCCGACGCCTGAAAACAGCACCGGGTTGAAAAGGGCCGCCAGGTTACGGGCGACTCGGACATCTGGATTGGTTATCCGGTCAATCTCCCGTGCCGCGATGAACTGCCCGAGGCGTTCGTTTAATTGGTTCATCACAAAACGGTTAAAGCCGAAGGAGTTATCCAGCAGCCAATGAAAGGCGTCGACATGCAGCCCGACAACTGCACTTTTGCGCAGCGCCTGGATGTTGTAGCGATAAGGTTCCCGCTTGATCATCGTGCCTTCCCCAAACCAGCCGCCGGGTGCCACACCGGTGAAGGTGATCGTTTTGCCATCGGCATCGTCGGCGCTCATTTTGAGCAAACCATCAATCACGCCAAACCAATACGTGGCGGCGCGCCCGGTTCGGCAGACGTAATCGCCCACAGCAGCTTCTGCCACCCGCAAATCGGCTGCCGCACGCTCTTTTTCAAGTGCCGTCAATTGACCAAACCAGGGGATTGCCCGCAATTCGGTCGGCGTTAGCGGGCGGCGGCGCTGCAACAGGGCGTTCTCAGTGGTCATGGCTCGAAAATTGACAGATGGATCAGATGGAACAGGGAAAACACCTAGCAACTGAAGCCGTCAATTGTCGTCGTAACGACAACAAAACGTCAAATGAATCCTTACCATTCACGCCATGCAAACCACATTTCCCCGCCTATTGCTCACGCATGCCCAAGAGCGTCCGCAAGCGGTTGCCATGCGCGAAAAGGAATTCGGCATCTGGCAAGCGCTGAATTGGGCCGATCTCGCCAAAATGGTTGAACACATCGCCTTCGGCCTTCAATCCGCCGGTTTGAAGCGCGGTGAACACATGGTGGTGGTCGGCGCCAACCGGCCGCGCCTGTACGCCACGATGCTGGCGGTTCAGTCAATCGGTGCCGTGCCCATTCCCCTGTACCAGGACGCAGCAGCTCTTGAATGCATCTTTCCCATCAACAACGCCGATGTTCGTTTTGCCTTTGTTGAAGACCAGGAACAAGTTGACAAACTTCTGGAGATTCGCGACCGGTGCCCCCAACTGACAAATCTGTACTTTGACGATCCGCGTGGTTTGCGCAAATACAGCGAAGCCGGCCTGCAATCGCTGGACGACTTGATCCAGACGGGTGCTGTCCAAGCTGCCAAACATCCCGGTCAGTTCGCCGAGTGGGTCAAGCAGGTGCAACCCCACGATGTGGCAGCCATGTTTTTCACCTCGGGCACCACCGGCAATCCCAAAGGGGTGGTTCATACCCACAACTCTCTCTTGGACCGGGCCAAAGCTGGTGCCGATTTTGACAAACTGACCCACGCTGAAGAGGTGTTGGCCTACATGCCGCCTGCCTGGATTGGTCAAAATATCTTCTCTTATGCCCAATGGTTGACTTGCGGGTACGTGGTGAACTGCCCCGAATCGGCTGCAACCATTACGATTGACTTGAAAGAAATTGGTCCAACCTATTATTTCGCACCGCCCCGCGTGTTCGAAGGTTTGCTGACCAGCGTCATGATCCGCATGGAAGATGCGGGTGCTTTCAAGCGCAAGATGTTTGCCTATTTCATGGACCTGGCCAAACGCGTCGGCCCAGCGCGTATGGATGGCCAGCCAGTCAGCGCCACTGATCGCCTGATGTATTCGCTGGGCAATTGGTTGATGTACGGCTCGCTGCGCAACAACCTGGGCATCCCAGGGGAGCTTGGGCCAGCATGCGAGGGCTCAGGCTGTCATCCGGGGCCAGGAAGCGCTGCCAGATCAGTTCGCCGC
>JANOWY010000321.1:0-3554 GCA_031418135.1 Rhodoferax sp.
AATCGTGTCGCACTTCATGATGCCGCCGAAGATGTTGACCAAAATGGCTTCAACTTTCTTGTTTTTCAGCATGATCTTGAAGGCTTCGGTGACCTTCTCGGGGGTGGCACCGCCGCCCACGTCCAGGAAGTTGGCAGGTTCCGCGCCAAACAGCTTGATGGTGTCCATCGTCGCCATGGCCAGACCGGCACCGTTGACCAGGCAGCCAATGTTGCCGTCCAGGCTGATGTAGGCCAGGTCAAACTTGCTGGCTTCGACTTCGGCCGCGTCTTCTTCGTCCAGATCGCGGTAGGCGACGATTTCGGGGTGGCGGAACAGGGCGTTGCTGTCAAAGTTGAACTTCGCGTCCAGCGCGATGATGTTGCCTTTGCCGTCGCGGTTCAGCGGGTTGATTTCGACTAAGCTGGCGTCGGTTTCCATGTAGCACTTGTACAGCTTGTGGAAGACGTCGCAGGCTTGCGCCATAGAGGCTTCGGGGATGCCGATACCTACGCCGATTTCGCGCGCCTGCGCTGACGTGAGGCCGATGATGGGGTCAACAAACACCTTGATGATCTTTTCGGGGTGACTGTGCGCGACCTCTTCAATGTCCATACCGCCTTCGGAGGAGGCGATGAAAGCCACTTTTTGCGTGGCACGGTCAGTAACGACCGAGACGTAGTACTCTTGCTGAATGTCGGCACCATCTTCAATGTAG
Source organism: Rhodoferax sp. (assembly GCA_031418135.1). Taxonomy (GTDB): domain Bacteria; phylum Pseudomonadota; class Gammaproteobacteria; order Burkholderiales; family Burkholderiaceae_C; genus JANYCG01. Next base: position 698 of record JANOWY010000321.1, read on the forward strand.
AGGCGACGCACTTTTTGGCCCTCGGGCCCGGTTTGGTGGGTCACAAGCTGCATGCCCAGAATGTCGGTCGCCCGGGCCTTCACGTCTTCAATTGACTTGGCCACCTTCACGCCGCCGCCTTTGCCACGGCCACCGGCGTGGATTTGCGCCTTGACGACCCAAACCGGGCCGCCCAGTTTTTGTGCCGCTTCGACCGCTTCTTGCACGGTAAACGCCGCGATGCCGCGGGGCACCGGAATGCCGAACTGACGCAAGAGTTCCTTGCCCTGGTATTCGTGGATTTTCATGAGATCGGTCTCTCGGGTGAGTTTCTCGGGAACAACTTAGGAACGCACAAGTCCGCTTGGGCCGCAGGAATCAATCCGCTGCGCATTTGGCATTGAACAACGCAATACAGAAATGTATCATGCTGCAACGCACCAATTTGACACGCAACTTACTGACAATTTTCATCGGATTCACTATGCCCACCCTTTTTATTGATGGCGAAGCTGGCACCACCGGCTTGCAAATTCGGGAGCGTTTGGCAAATTTGCCCGCGATTGAGGTGATCTCCATCGCCCCGGAATTGCGCAAAAACGCTGCCACCAAGGCTGCGCTGATGGCCCAGGTGGATTTGGTGGTGCTTTGCCTGCACGACGACGCGGCGCTGGCATCGGTTGCCATGATTGATGCCCTGCCGGGCAAAAAACCCAAAATCATCGATGCCTCCAGCGTTCACCGTGTGGCACCCGGCTGGGTTTACGGGTTCCCGGAACTGAACGCGGCCCAAACGGCGGCGGTTAAGCAGGCTGGCCGCGTGGCCAACCCTGGCTGTTACCCGACGGGCGGTATCGCGCTGACGCGCCCGTTGGTCGAAGCCGGCCTGGTGCCCAAAGACTACCCGGTGGTGATGCAGGGCTTTTCGGGTTACTCGGGCGGCGGGCGGCCCATGATCGAAACCTACGAGGTCAGCAAAACCGCGCCGCCACTGGATGTGTACGGCCTCGGTCTGGAACACAAACACGTGCCGGAGTTTCACCAATACTCGGGGTTGACACGTCGACCGATTTTTATTGCGTCAGTGGGTAATTTTTACAATGGCATGCTGGATCAGATCAGCTTGCATTTCGACTTGCTGAATGGTGTCACCTCAGGCAAACAGCTGGAAGAAGCGTTGCGGGCCCATTACGCCACCAGTGAATGGGTCAAGGTGGTGCCTCCCACCGCGAATGGCCGTATGGAGGCGCAGGCGTTGAACAACACCAATCAGTTGGAGCTGTCGGTATTTGCCAACGACAAGCTGGGCCAGGCGGTTCTGATGGCCAAATATGACAACCTGGGCAAGGGCGCTAGTGGCGCGGCCGTGCAAAACATGCGGCTCATGCTGGGGGTTTGAATTGGCGCGGATGGCAAGCCCAGAAACTTGGCTGCTTGAGGTTTTTCAGATTCAAAATTATATTAAATAACTATTTAACAAAAATAGGTCATTTTAAAATCAATTTAGCTATCATTAACATATCTATTTGTTTAATAATTATATGAACAATATATATTTTTTGTTTGGGTTATTGTTACAAGTTAGATAAATAGGCAATTCAAGGCTTTTTTGCGCCATCAATCGTCGTCATCAGTGCCTTGCCCACTGCCAGCTGCGGCCAACACGCGGCGAATGGTTTCACCGCCGAAGCCGCGCGCCGCCAAAAACCGCATCTGTTGATGCCGCTCGGCGGGGGTTGGGGCCTGTTCGGCCGCTTCGCCCTCAGCCGAGGGGCCGAATTTTTTGCCAAATTTTTTGCGCCACACCTCGCGGGCGCGGGCCAGCTCGGTGGTTTGCAGGCCTGCTACCGCCTCAGTCACGGCCTCTGCGCTCAGGCCCCGGCCCGACAACTCGCGCTTGATCAGTGCCGCGCCCAGCTTGGGGCCTTTGCGGTGCACCACCGACTCCACTACGCGCTGCTCGCTGATGAAACCCTTGGCCTGCAGGTCGTCCAGAATGGCCGCCAGCTCGCCAGGCGATTCCTCATGCGAAATCAGGCGGCGCTCCAGCTCCAGCCGCGAATGCTCGCGCCCGCTCAACAGCCGCAACGCGCGGCCCTTGAGCGAGAGTTGTGGAACGGAAAAGGCCATGGCAGCCTGGCCTAAGCGGCTTGGAATATTGAGGCGCGTTTGAGCGACTGACTGCCGCCACCGGCTTGGAGCATCGTGCGCACGCAGTGCACGCTGTGCACCCTGTGCATCGGTTGCGCCTTATGCACCTTTTGCCTCCACCCCCACCAGCGGAATGCCCAGCGATTCACGCACCTTGTTTTCAATTTCGGTAGACAGCGCGGCGTTTTCACGCAAAAACTCACGGGCGTTGTCGCGGCCCTGGCCAATTTTTTCGCCGTTGTAGGCGTACCAGGCACCCGATTTGTCGATGATGTTGGCGGCCACGCCCATGTCAATGATTTCGCCGTGGCGGCTGATCCCTTCGCCGAACAAGATGTCGAATTCAGCCGTTTTGAAGGGCGGTGCCACCTTGTTTTTGACGACCTTGACCTTGGTTTCATTGCCAATCGCCTCGTCGCCCTTTTTGATGGTACCGGTGCGGCGGATGTCCAGGCGCACACTGGCGTAAAACTTCAGCGCGTTGCCGCCGGTGGTGGTTTCGGGGCTGCCGAACATCACGCCGATCTTCATGCGGATCTGGTTGATGAAAATCACCGTGCAGTTGGTCTTTTTGATGTGGGCGGTGAGTTTGCGCAGCGCCTGGCTCATCAGCCGGGCCTGCAGGCCGGGCAGCGAATCGCCCATTTCGCCTTCCAGCTCGGCTTTGGGGGTGAGCGCCGCGACGGAGTCGATCACGATCAGGTCAACCGCGCCCGAACGCACCAGG
>JANOWY010000322.1:0-2000 GCA_031418135.1 Rhodoferax sp.
CGCCAGACTGGTTCAACGATTCCCGTTCGACCCGCAACAGCCATTGGTCTGTGTCCCGCGCGATCAATTGGGATTGCAGGGCCAGTTCGCGAACCAAGGCTGCCACCAGATCATTGGCCACCAGGCGCTGCACCAGTTCATGCCAAAAATCCCCCTCCACCGTCTGGACAACTGGCGCCGGGTTGGCCTGTGCGTTGGCTACTTCAACCGCAGACTCGGCTTGTACAAGCACAGGTACGGCCATCGCCTGCGTCGCATGGCGGGCATAAGCAGTCGCACTGGCGGGATCGCGAAGGTTTTGGTTAGCCAGGACCGGATGGGGCCGTTCAACCACTGTCAGAAGATTGCCTGCGGGTGGTATCGGTAGCGTTTCATCGAGCCGGGCTTCAGCCTTAGGGTGGGGGACCGCTGCTGTAGCAGGTGCTTCAGGTTGCCGGACTGATGGCTGGCGCGCAGTCGACGGCACTTGTGGCGCTGGCATGCGCCGTGGTTCTCGAAGTCCGCCTTGCGTGTCACCGACGAGGGCATGTTCCCGCGAGGTTAACGGGATTGAGGTGGTGCTTGGTGCCTGGGTGAATGCAGTTCCGGCATCGCATGGCCCTGATTCAGAAGTTTTTTTTTCCGACGCCGCGTCAACTGCTGTGGGTTTGAAAGCCAAAAGCCGCAAAAACACCATCACCAACCCGCTGTATTCGTCGGGTGCCAGGCCCACTTCTGCGCGCCCCTGCAAACACAGGCTGTAAAGCAATTGGGTTTCATCACGGGGCAACGCATTGGCGAGCAGACGAATGCCGGCACCATCCGGATCGTCATCGGCATCAGAGACAGCATCTGCCTGAATGACAGCCATCCGCTGCAACACTGCGCTGGTTTCGTCTAGCGCCGAGACAGCGCCCAGGCCCTGCTGGCGCAAACTGTCGACGATCTGCACCACCGCCCGGCCATCCGCTTTCGCCAGTGCATCAATCAAGGCGAAAATATGTTGCCGATCCACACTGCCCAGCATTTGGCGCACGGCGCCAGCCTCGATCACGCCGTTGCCATAGGCGATAGACTGGTCGGTCAGGGAGAGTGCGTCACGCATCGACCCCCGGGCAGCCCGGGCCAACAAACGCAGTGCCATAGGTTCTGCTGCGATATTTTCAACTTGCATCAGGTGAACCAGATGCTCCAATATCGTTTCCGGCGCCATGGGTCGCAAGTTGAACTGAAGGCAGCGGGACAGCACGGTCACCGGCACCTTTTGCGGGTCGGTGGTGGCCAGGACAAACTTGAGGTACTCGGGTGGCTCTTCCAGGGTTTTCAACATGGCGTTGAACGCGTGCCCCGTAAGCATGTGCACCTCGTCAATCATGAAGACCTTGAAGCGGCCCTGAACCGGCTTATACGCCGCTTGTTCGAGCAGGGCCTGCATTTCGTCCACACTGCGGTTCGAAGCAGCATCGAGCTCGGTGTAATCAACAAAGCGGCCACTGTCGATGTCGCGGCACGCGTCACATTTGCCGCAGGGCTTTGACGTGATTCCCCCCTGACCATCCTCACCCTGGCAATTAAGGGATTTGGCCAAAATCCGCGACACCGTGGTTTTGCCAACACCACGCGTCCCGGTGAACAAGTACGCATGGTGCAGCCGACGCGACTCCAGGGCATTCACCAGCGCCCGCACCACGTGTTCCTGCCCTACCATTTCTGAAAAATTCCGGGGGCGGTATTTGCGGGCCAGCACAAGATAGGACATGTCTTGATTCTAGAGGGGGCGCTAGACGCGAGACGGTGGAGCGTGGGGGCAAACAATTTCCCGCTGGGCCGCCCCAAGGGAAATTAGCCCCCTCGGAGGGCAGCGACCCGCAAAGCGCCGGAGCGTGGGGGTAAAATGCGCCCTGACGGGCCTTCCCGCATGGGGAAGCGGCCAACCGGGTCAGGTGGGGAACCAAGCAGCCCTAACTGCCAAGCCAGTGCCGGGGTAGAGGCTCGTCAACTCCATTTTTCTGATGGTTGCG
>JANOWY010000323.1:0-3217 GCA_031418135.1 Rhodoferax sp.
CTTACACCTACGGCATCGGACGGTCAGCCCAACCCAACAATGGCGTCCCTGAACCATCAAGCCTGGCCTTGATGTTGGCCGGGTTGGGTATTTTTGGCTGGAACCAGCGTCGCAAGAGGCTGAAAAACTAAACCATCAGGCTTCTAACGATGGGCTGACTGCGGCAACCTGGTCAGCCCATTTGCTTTTCAAACGCGTCCACCAGGTCAATTGTGTGCTGACGCGGTGAAAAATGGGCGTATTTTTCGGCAAACTGGCGGGCTGCAGCGCGGTGGGGTGATTCGCCCAGCATGGGTGCAATCACGGCTTGGTAATCCAGCGGGCGGACCAAGGCGGCGGCATTCAGGGCAGCGCCGGTTTTGGCGACTTGGCGGGCGATCAAAAACTGTTCTGACGTGGTGGGCATTAAAAAAACCGGCACCCCCGCCAACAAAGCCTGTGCCAAAGTGGCCTCACCGGCATGGCACACGCACAGTTCGGCATCCACCAACGCCTGGCTCAGGTTGACAGGGCCGGTTGCATAGTGAATCAAATGGCTGACCACCGGCTGCGGTTTGCCTGCAGCCACTTCAGGCATGTAGCAAATGGTCTGGCAACCCAGTGCGACCAAGGCTTTCAGCACGGCTGCGTGATCCGGATGCCCGGCTTTCAGGTATGCGAACACGGCCGGCTGCCTGCTCGCGTTGCCCGCCGGCCATTGGGGTGCAACACCGCCCTGTGGCGACATGCTGGGACCCCACCAACGGTCGCCTGCTGGCAGTTCAGTGCGCCCATAGTGATCCAGCTCGGGCCAAGTCAGCAGCAACGGGGCATCACCGCCGATGGCTTGGGCCGCATGCGTTAGCGGCGCGGTGCCAACCCCTGCCAGCACCGTGTTAACGGCGGTCAACATTTGTTGCTCGGCGGCCTCCATGCGCTGCGGTTGGGGCCGCTCCCAATCACGCAGTGTTGGCATGGGCAAGTGGGGCGGCGGCAAATAAAACCCGATAGCCAAGCCCGTGCTGGGTATGCCCAGACTGCGTGCGGCCAGCATCGCCGTGGGTGAATAGTCGCCCACCACCAAATCGGGTTTTAGTTCATCCAGCAGGCCGCGCCAACCGGTGAACAGGCCTTGCAGCGCCCGGGCATTGAGATACCCACAGGTCAGCAGAATCTCTGCAAGGTTGATTGCAGGTGAGGGCACGCCATGAACAATGTGCGTAAAAATGGGCGCTTGTAACCGAATGGCTGAAACTTCAGCCAGCATGCCATCCGTTTGAACCAGGTCACGCAGGCTGATGGTGACCCGGTGCCCGCGCCGCAGGGCTTCGATCGCCAGCGGTTTGATGCGGCCTGCATGCCCCAAGCCGCCGCCTAATTCCCACGCGAAGTGAATGTGTGCCATGGCTGCATTGTGGCGTATTGGGCATCAGCAGCGGCCCTGGGCACACGACAGTGGCCGCAATAGCTTGATTAATAAAACCACCAAATTGCTATCTATTTAAGAAATAAATGCTACAAAAATAGCGAATTTTTATTTAAATTAAATAGCAAATAATTAAATAGATATATGAACAATACGCGACTTTAACTGCTAATGTTTGTGGCCGCTCATTCCATCAGTTTCTGCGGTCTTGCCGCCCGGTGCGACGGTGGCAACGGGCAACTTGATCTCCAGCTTGCTTTCCACACCCTTGGCATCCTTGAACACCAAGGTGAGCGGAATCGATGTGTCTTTGGGTAGGGCGGCCTTCAGGTCCATCAGCATCACGTGATAGCCGCCCGGTTTGAGTTCAACGGCTTTGCCGGCTGGCAGGTCGAGCCCGTCTTTCAGGGCGCGCATTTTCATCACATCGCCTTCCATCTTCATCTCGTGGATTTCAGTCACGCCCGCTGCCGGGGTCGAGCCGCCAACCAGCTTCAGGCCCTCTTTGGCGGTGAGCGTCATGAAGGCTCCGGTGGCTTTTTGGCCCGGCACCGTGGTGCGGGCCCAGGCGTTTTTGATGTCTACCGCCTGGGCGTGAACCATGCCCGATGTGGCCAGGGCCAGCGCTGCCAGGCTGGCCCCGACGGTGGTTTTGATGCGGGTGAGTGATGTCATGTGAAATCCTTTTGAAGTTGAAAAATGCAGGCGTAAGGGTTGCGGGCACAGTGAGCGGTTGTGGGATAGGTCAATTGTCAGTGTTGATGCTCGTTGGCGGGGCCGGCGGGTATCACCTCCAGCAAGGCGGCAGGTGATTTCAGACCCTGGGTGGAAGTGCCACTGGCAGGCACCTCAGCCCAATGGTTGGTACCGGTTTCGCAGGTTTGCAGGATTTTGAACCACAGGGCCCCACCCTCGGTGGGCAAACTGCCGCGCAGCACAAATTCGTCGTAGTGGCTGTCGGGCAGGGCATCTGCCTTGCTGTTGGCAGTCCAGGTTATTTCGGTCACATCGTGGGTTATTTCTTTGCCGTGGCTGGTGTAAGGCTCGGTCAGTTTGTCCGTTTTGGCCACAACCTGCCAGCCTGCATGGGGCATGGGTTTGGCCCCCCGAAAGCCCGCAGGCAGGCTGACCTTGATGGCCGTGGTGGGCGAACCATTGCAGCCGTGACCCACCCTGAACGCCGCTCGGTAGCTGGTATTGGCCAGTGCAGCTTGGTCCTGCAAAACAATATGAGAAAAAGCGTCATTTGTTGATGCAATACATGCACAAATAGCTACTATTAATCTAGTAATTTTCATGATATTTTGATTCAAATTTAGTTAAATAAAAGAGCAAAAATGCTTAAAAATTATCTTTTATCTTGTCCGCCCACTTACGCCTGGGGTAGGGGTGAAAGTTCCAGTATTCTTGGTCGGTCAGGTTGTTGAAACCGACCGAAGCGACCAGGGTTTTGACGGGCGCGTCGGCCACGGTTTGGGCCGCAAGCGGCAGGGCGAAAGCGGTCGCCAGCACAATCGGGATCGCAGGGGCTTGGGCAAAAAAGGCTGTGAGGGGAAAGGCAAGGGGAAAGGCAGGGGGGGAAGCAAAAGGGAAGGCATTGGTCAGCGCCAATGCCACACGGTTTTTCCGCATGGTGAATCTCCAAAAAAATCAAGAAAACCACCTGAAGCCCTTATTAAAAGAGCATCGGGCGCTATAACTTCAATCGTTCAGGAGAAGGCGGGCGGCCCGCGCGCGGGCGGAGGCGCAGCGGTCAGTGCCGCAAGGTGCGCGGCGGGGATGGTTTGTAAAACGCGGCCCAGCGGTTGGGCG
>JANOWY010000324.1:0-3006 GCA_031418135.1 Rhodoferax sp.
GGTTTGCTCAACCGCAGCAGCACCGAGCAATCCAATTACGGGCTTTCGGGGCAACTGACCATGCTGGACGATTGGGCTGGCAAACGCAACCAACTCGTGCTGGGCGCGGCCTATGATGCCAGCCGTATCCGGTTCAGCCAGTCCACCGAGTTGGGTTACCTGAACCCGGACCGTAGCGTGACCGGAACGGGCGCCTTTGCCGACGGCGTAACCGGCGGCAATCTGAACGGCGCGCCGTTTGACACGCGGGTCGAATTGGCGGGCGAGATTCGAACCTGGAGCCTGTTCGGCAGCGACACGCTTTCACTTGCCGACAACCTGCACCTCACCCTGGCGGGGCGCTTCAACACCACACAAGTCAACAATGTGGATCAGCTTCACGCGCCCAATCACCCTGCAACACTGACCAGCAGCCACCAGTTTGAGCGGTTCAACCCCGCTGTGGGGCTGACCTGGAGCCCCTCTAGCGCGCTCAATACCTACCTGGGGCTGAGCGAAAGCAGCCGCGCGCCGACGGCCATTGAATTGGGCTGCGCCAACCCCCTGCAACCCTGTCGCTTGCCCAACTCGATGGCCGGCGATCCGCCGCTGAACCAGGTTGTTACCCGTACGTTGGAGGCTGGGGTGCGCGGCAGCTTTGCCGGTGGTTGGCATTGGAATGCCGGTGTTTTCAAAGCTGAAAACCGCGATGACATTTTGTTTGTGGCCACCAATGCCGGGGGCTTTGGTTACTTCAAGAATTTTGGTTTGACCCAGCGCCAGGGCCTGGAGCTGGGGTTGAGCGGCAGCATCGGGCCGGTCAGCCTCAGCGCCGATTACACCCGGCTGGAGGCAACCTACGAAACCGCTGAAACCGTGAATGGCACCGGCAACAGCAGCAATGACCAAGCGCAGTCCGGCAACCCCGGAACTGATGGTGTGATCACCATCAAACCAGGCGACCGCATTCCGCTGGTTCCACAACATCAGCTCAAACTTTCGGCCCGTTACGCGATCACCCCAGCATGGGGACTGACGGCCAGTGTGGTGGCCGTGTCGGGTTCATTGGCACGCGGCAATGAAAACGCCCAGCATCTGGCCGACGGGGTGTTCTACCAAGGTGCCGGGGGCACCGCAGGTTACGCCGTGGTGAATCTGGGCGCAGACTGGCGGCCTACACCTAAACTGCGCTGGGCTGCCCAAATCAACAATTTGTTTGACATCAAATACAGCACCGGCGCGCAGCTGGGTGCCAATGCGTTCAATGCGCAAGGTGCGGTGAACGCCAACCCGTATGGCACCGGTGCCGTGCCGCAGTCAACCCTGGTGGCCCCGGGAGCGCCCCGGTCGTTGTCGGTGTCTTTGCGTTACGCATTCAACTAACCAGCCAGTGGCAAAACATGAAACCCATTGAATTGAAACGCTCGTCTGGGGTGTTGGCGAGAAGTGGCCTGATCACGTTGTTAACGTGGGTGACGGCCTTCACGGTGGCCTGTGGGGGTGGTGGCGACAGCGGCGCTTCGCCTTCAGCAGCGGGTAGCCTGGCGGTCAGCGGGCTGGCTGCAACGGGTGCGCCCATGGCCAATGCGGTGGTGTCGGTGAAATGTGTCACCGGTGCCACCGTGTCCGGTGCCACCGGGGCCGATGGCACGTTCAATCTGGTTTTGCAGGCCGGCCAAAGCTTGCCCTGCATACTCAAGGTAACCCGTGGCAACCCAGACGTCACGTTGTACAGCCTGGCCACGGGCACGGGTTATGTCAACGTCACGCCGCTGACAGACATGGCGGTGGCGCAGGCGCTGGGTGCCGACCCGGCAATCGCTTTTGCGCCGTTTGACAAGGCCTCGGCCAGCCGCATCGAAGCAGCCTTGCCCGCCGCCAAGGCCTACGTGTCGGCGCAGATACAAGCGCTGCTGGGTAGCAGCCCGCAAGCCGATGTGTTGTCAGGGCGTTTTCAAATCGGCGATGCGGACGACAAGTTGCTCGACAGCTTGGGCCAAAAAATCAGTGCGGCCAAGAAAACGATGGATGACTTGCGCCAGTTGGCCACCAAAGGCGGCGATCTGAAGGTATTGCTGCAAATCGCCGAGGTTCCACCTGGCGGGGTTGAGGAAGTACACAAGGACGAAGGCGAGGAAGAGGAGGAAGACGACGATGACGACGAAGAAGAAGTGACCGAGGAAAAGCTTGCGACCTGATGCTATATAATATATAGCTAACAATTCAAAATGTTTATCAACATCTCTGATAAATAGCTATGGGTTTATAAAAAAGGCCGCAAACGCCTCCAAATGTCTGCACCGGCCAGCCCCGCGCGCCGCTTGTTGGTTGTCGGCATTTGCAGCACAGGCCCGGATGTGCGACGATGATGTCAATTGTTGAAGCCCACCATGCACATCGAACCTTCCCCCAGCAGTTGCGGTGCCCTGATTCACGGCATGGATTTGTCGCAACCGCTCGCATCAGACCAAATTGCGGCGGTTCGCAAGGCCTGGTTGCAGCATCAGGTGATCGGCTTTACCACCCAAAAGTTGGCGCTGGAAGACATCGAACGATTCGCCCACTACATTGGGCCTCGCGGCGAAGACCCGTTCATCAAGGGTCTGCCCGGCCATCCCCACGTGGTCGAGGTCAAACGCGAAGCCAACGAGCAAAGCAAACTGTTCGCCGAAACCTGGCATTCTGATTGGAGCTTTTTGCCATCCCCGCCCGCAGGCACGGTGTTGTATGGCGAGGTGATTCCACCCATGGGCGGCGACACCCTGTTTGCCGACCAGTACGCCGCCTGCAATGCCCTGCCCGCTGCGTTGCGCAAAATGGTGGAAGGCCGCCAGGCCGTGCACAGCGCCAAAGGCGGTTACGCCAAAGACGGCCTTTACGGTGAAAACTACAAGGGCCGATCCATGGCCATTATTTACAACGACAGCGCACTCAAGACCCGGCTTCATCCGCTCATCAAACGCCACCCCGAAACCGGGCGCGATGCGCTGTTTGTCAACCCGGGTTACACCATTGGCATCGACGGCA
>JANOWY010000325.1:0-2662 GCA_031418135.1 Rhodoferax sp.
CGTGCCGCGCAACAACGATGCCAGCGTTGAAGAGCGCCCCTGGGTTGATTTTTCTTCCAGCTACTTTGCCCGTGCGATGCATCTGTTTCCCAAACAAGGCTCCAAGATGCCGTGGCGGCTGTACCAAAATTACCCCAAGGACATCATGCTGCTGCGTTATGGCAAGGTGGATGACGGCATCCTGCAGTTCGCCTAATTTCAACAAGCAAAGGCGTGTCCGGATACGGCCAGACCCTTCGACTTGGGGCGCTCACAATTGGTGATGCACACTATCCTTCCCCAAGCATTTCAACGTCTGGCCTGGGCCAATTTGGGAGCGCAAACGGCTGAGCAGATCAGCCTGGCTGCTGTGCCCATCGTCGCCGTGCTCGTGCTCAATGCCGGGCCGGGTGAAATCGGCCTGTTGGCAGCTTTTCAGACCTTGCCTTTTCTGCTGCTTTCCATTCCGCTGGGGTTGTTGGCTGACCGCATGTCGCGCCAACGGTTGATGGTCTGGGCTGAAGTTGTGCGCACTGTGGCATTGTTGGGTTTGCTGGCCGCCCTGCTGCGGGGCGGACTCAGTTTGCCGGTGCTGGCGCTGCTGGGGTTTGTGGGTGCCATTGGCACTGTCGGGTTCAGTGTGGCGGCCCCGGCGCTGGTGCCCGCGCTGGTAGCGCGTGAGGCGCTGGCCCGGGCCAACGGTCGCCTGGAGCTGGCCCGCAGCGCCGCCTATGCGGGTGGCCCTGCGCTGGCGGGTGCGCTCGTCGCCTGGGTGGGCGGCTCCAGCGCCTTTGTACTGGCAGCCTTGCTATCGGGTGCGGCAGTATGGTTACTGCTGGGCATCCGCGAGCCCGCGCGTGAAAGCCGCACTGCACGCCACCTGTGGCTGGAGCTGAAAGACGGTGCACAGATGGCGTGGCAGCACCCATTGCTGCGCCCCATTTTGTTGACGGCCGTCGCCTGGAACCTGGCGTGGTTTGTCTTGCAGGCGGCCTATGTGCCCTATGCCCTGCGGGTGCTGGGCATGAGCGCCACAGGTGTCGGTGTCACGCTGGCTATTTATGGGGTGGGCATGATCGTCGGGGCATTGATGGCACCGCGCATTGTGGGTGCCTTGCCATTTGGCCGGGCCATTCAATTGGGGCCCGCCTTTTCGGTGTTGGGCTCGGCGCTGATGCTGGCTACCTGGCGATTCCCCAGCGCCGCGCTGGCCGGGTTGTCGTTTTTCATGTTCGCGTTCGGGCCAATCTTGTGGACCATCACCTCGCTCACCTTGCGTCAAACCGTCACACCAGGGGCCATGCTGGGCCGTGTGTCAGCCTTGTTCCTCACGGTCAACATGGGTGTTCGCCCTGTGGGCGCGGCACTGGGGGCTTATGTGGGCGCGCAGTGGGGCGAAGTCGCCTGTCTCGCCTTGTCATTGCTGTTGTTCGGGGTGCAGATGGCGGTGATCCTGTGCTCACCCGTGAGCGGCTTGCGCGCGCTCCCGACAACGGTCAATGCGTAACGCATGACACACGAGTGCTCTTTTTTCAAGAGCAAAAACTGTATACAAGTCAGCCTGTGCAGCACCCTGTACGCAAAACTGCGTAGAGAACGAGGCTGGGATTAACCCTCAATCGCGGTTCAAATTACGCAATCTTGACCCCCGTCAAGAGTTTTTAGCCCGAGAGACAAGAACATGCATCACCTGCAAAATCAGGATGCACGTGAAGCACCACTTCAACGGCCTTTTTTCATGCAACCGGAGAATTTCGTGAGCCCATTCAAACTACCTTCGTCTTTGTCCAACGTTTTCAAACGCGCCGCCGTGAGTCTGCTGGCCATCACCTCGGTGACGGCGTTGATTGGCACGGCGCCTGCGTTTGCCGCCTGGGAGCCCACCAAACCGGTTGAGCTGGTGGTACCTGCCGGTACCGGAGGGGGTGCAGACCAGATGGCCCGCCTGATTCAAGGCATTGTCATCAAATACAAATTGATGAAAGAGCCGCTGATTGTGGTCAACAAATCGGGCGGCGCCGGTGCCGAAGGTTTCCTGTCTGTGAAAGAGGCCAAAGCGGATCCGCACAAACTGATCGTCACCTTGTCCAACTTGTTCACCACGCCCATGGCCACCGGTGTTCCGTTCAACTGGCGCGACATGACCCCCGTCTCCATGATGGCACTGGATCAGTTCATCCTGTGGGTTAACGCCGAAACGCCCTACAAAACCGGCAAAGATTATCTGGACGCAGTCAAGGCGGCCGGCCCCAACAAAATGAAGATGGGCGGAACGGGCTCCAAACAGGAAGACCAGATTCTCACCGTTGGCATGGAAAAAGCCACCGGCACCAAGTTCATTTACGTGCCCTTCCGCGGCGGTGGTGAAGTGGCCGTGCAACTGGTTGGCAAACACATTGACTCCACCGTGAACAACCCGATTGAAGCGGTGGCCCAATGGCGCGCCGGCCAATTGAAGGCACTGTGCGTATTTGACGACAAGCGCCTCACTTATAAAGCCAAAGTGACCGACAAATTGTCTTGGGCCGATATCCCCACCTGCAAAGAGTCCGGCGTGCCTGCCAGTTACACCATGTTGCGCGGCATTTTTACGTCCCCTGGCGTCAGCAAAGACCAATTGGCTTTTTATGTTGACATGCTGAAAAAAGTGCGCGACACGGCTGAGTGGAAAGACTACATGGAA
>JANOWY010000326.1:0-22872 GCA_031418135.1 Rhodoferax sp.
TGGGCCCCCGTATCAAAACTGCCAAAGGCCGTGTCCATGGTGTTCATGCGCCCGCCAGCCCGGTTGCCCTTGTCAAAAACGGTGACGCGGTGGCCTGCCTGCATCAGGGTGCGTGCACAGCTTATGCCCGCCATGCCACTGCCAATCACGGCTATTTTTTGGGATTGAAGGGGCACGGGGGGTGGTTTTTTGGGCATGGAGGCAGTCGGTTGAGTGATGGGGTTCGGCCCCACTTTACACGCCCTGCGCCTGATGCAACAGCGCCGCACGGGTAGCTGTGCTGTCCAATCGCTGCAACCACCATTGCAGGGCCCGGCCAGTTTGGGTTCGGCTGGCTGCCCGCCAGGCGTAACTGGGCCGCACAACCCGCTCGGCCCGTTCAACCTGTTTCACCACCAAACGGCCCGCTTGCACATCAGGATGGGCCATGCCGACGGGCAAAAAACCGGCACCCAGGCCGCGCCGTTGGGCATCGAGCTTGGTGGCCATGTCGGGCACGGTAAATACGTCTTGTCCGGCCAGCAATCCGATGGTCATCGCGCTGGCGTTGTGCACCGAATCTGCAACAGCAACTGCGCGGTGTTGGGTGATGAGCCCGTCGTTCAGGGGCTCGGGCATACTGGCCAATGGATGATGCGGCGCAACCGCAAATACAAAACGCACAAGCCCCAGCGGTTTGCTTTGCAGCCCGGCGCTGACCCCGGCTTCCAGCGCCACGCCAATCGCCAAATCGGCCTGGCCGCTGACCAACGCGTGCAGGGTGCCCGACAGGGATTCATCACGCAGTTTGATGCGGGTTGGGGAGCCCAGTGCAAAAAAAGCCTCGCACAGTTCCATCAGGGTCGGACGGTGGATGATGCCGTCCACGGCGATGGTCAGTTGTGGTTCCCAACCGGTTGCAACCCGTTTGACACGGTTGGCCACGGCATCGATTTCCTGCAACAGGCGGCTGCCTTCGTGCAGCAACTCAGCACCCGCAGTTGTCAGCACCGCCTGACGTGAACGGCGGTCAAACAGCAGCACGTCCAGCGCTTCCTCCATTTGGCGAACCCGGTAGGTCAGTGCGCTGGGCACCAGGTTCAGGGCCCGGGCTGCAGCCGCAAAACTGCCTTGCTCGGCAATGGTTTTAAGCATGGCGAGTGAATCGGGTGCCAATGCGGAACGAGCAGATTGCATTAAAAGGCCTTATAAATTCAAATTATTTGAATGATGCCATCAAATTGATCCACCCGTTTGGCGGTTGAATGCGAATACAGTTCTATCCACACAGAAATTGCCACATTAACGCACCAGGAGCATGCATGATCACCCTTAGAAAATCCGCCGAACGCGGTTACGCAGATCACGGCTGGCTGAAATCTTTTCACAGCTTTTCATTCGCGGGTTACCACGACCCAAAACACATGGGCTTCGGCAACCTGCGTGTCATCAATGAAGACCGCATCGCACCCGGCACCGGTTTTGGCACCCATGGCCATCGTGACATGGAAATCATCAGCTACGTCTTGAGTGGCCAAATTGCGCACAAAGACACCTTGGGCAATGTCAAAGGCATTCCCCCTGGCGATGTGCAACGCATGAGTGCCGGTACGGGCGTGCAGCACAGTGAATTCAACCATGCGCCGAATGAGACCACGCATTTTTTGCAAATATGGATCGAACCCAACGTGACCGGCATACCGCCCAGTTACGAGCAAAAAACCTTTGTGGCGGCTGAAAAACAAGGCACTTTGCGTTTGGTTGCTTCGCCCAATGGCGACAATGGGTCGGTGACGATTCATGCCGACGCGCGCCTGTATGCCGGTTTGCTGGATGGTCGCCAATCTTGCAATTTGGCATTGGACGCAGCCCGTAAGAGTTACGTGCATTTGGTTCGCGGCACGCTGCAGGCCAATGGCCACACATTGGCCGCTGGCGATGCTGCGTTGCTGACATCAGAAACCCAATTGACCCTGACAAACGGCAGCAATGCCGAGGTGTTGGTGTTCGATTTATCTGCCTGAACGTTTTCGTGGGTCAAACGGCCCGAAATTTCATCTTTTCAACGTTACGGCGAAAGTCTTTTTCATGCTGAATTCTCTTCAAAACCCGCTCGCATTGCTTGGTCGCCTGTTGCTGGCCTTCTTGTTTTTGCCAGCTGGCCTGAGCAAAATCAACGGCTTTGCCGGCACCGTGGGTTACATCGCTTCCAAAGGGCTACCCGTGCCGTCGGTCTCGGCGGCAATTGCCGTTGTGGTGGAGGTGGGCTGCGGGCTGGCCTTGATCGCCGGGTTTGGAGCCCGTTGGGCCGCGCTCGCGCTGGCTGGTTTTACGCTGGTGGCGACATTTGTATTCCACAATTTCTGGGCCCTGTCAGCGGATCAGGTCATGGTGCAGCAACTGATGTTTTTCAAGAACATTGCCGTCGTCGGTGGTTTGCTGGTGCTCGCCGCGTATGGTCCGGGCAAGTTCAGCCTGGATGCCAAAAGGGCTGGCTGATGGCACATATCGTGGTGGTTTACCACTCGGGCTACGGCCACACGCAACGCATGGCGCAGGCCGTGGCCGCGGGTGCCGATGCTCAGTTGATCGCGATTGATGCCGAGGGCCATTTGCCGCCAGGAGGATGGGAATTCCTCGCAGCGGCAGATGCCGTTATTTTTGGCTCGCCCACGTATATGGGTTCAGTCAGCTGGCAGTTCAAAAAGTTTGCGGATGCATCGAGCAAACCTTGGTATGTTGAAGCCTGGAAGGACAAACTGGCCGCGGGTTTTACCAACAGCGCTGGCCTGAACGGCGACAAGCTTTCCACGCTGAATTACTTGTTCACCTTGGCCATGCAGCATTCGATGATCTGGGTGAGCCAGGGGTTGGCGCCTTCCAACAAAAAGAAGTCCACACGCGCAGACCCCAATCACCTGGTGTCATACAGCGGGGCCATGGCGCATTCACCGTCTGATGCATCACCGGCGGAAATGCATCCGGGTGATCTTGAAAACGCCCGGAAACTCGGTGAGCGTGTGGCGCAGGTGGCTTCAAGGTATCAGCGGGATTAGCCAAACCGTGCCAAACCTCGGCAAAGGGAGGTAAAACTTGTCAAATCACGACGGTCGGCTCACTCGTAACGGGTAGCCAGAAGCCTGATGGGTGGGGGTGCTGTCCCTACAATCAGCCACATGTTTACACACCTGCGCCTGCATACTGAATTTTCCGTCGTAGACGGCACCAACCGGATCGAAGAAGTCGTCAAAGCGGCGGCAACCGATGGCCACGGCGCGTTGGCCATCACCGACCTGTCCAACCTGTTTGGCGCGATCAAGTTTTACAAAGAAGCCCGTAGCAAGGGCATCAAACCCATCATCGGGGCCGAGGTATTTCTGGAAGGCTTGGGCAAAGATGCCACGGCCGTTTCGCGGGTGGTATTGCTGGTGCAAAACCGCAAAGGTTATTTGAACCTTTCGGAGCTGTTGGCGCGGGCCTTTACCCAAAACGTGGTCAAAGCCCAGCCTGTGCTCAAATTTGGATGGCTCGCCACGTTGAATGAGGGCTTGATCTTGTTGTCGGGTGCGCAAACAGGCCCGGTCGGGCAGGCGCTGGTGCAGGGTGACGTGGATCGCGCGCGCGAGGCGGCGTTGCAATTGGCGGGGGTGTTTGTTCACCGGTTTTACCTGGAGCTGCAACGGGCAGGCCGGCCCGATGATGAAAGCCATGTCGCCGCTGCTGCGGGTTTGGCGGCTGCGCTTAAGTTGCCGGTGGTGGCGACCCACCCGGTTCAATTTGCCACCGAGGATGATTACGACGCGCATGAAGCCCGCGTCTGCATTTCCGACGGCGAAATACTGGGCAACCCCAAACGTATTCGCAAGTTCACTCGCCAGCAATTCTTCAAAACGGGTGCGCAAATGCAGGCCCTGTTTGCAGACCTGCCCTCGGCGTTGGCCAACACGGTAGAGATTGCCAAACGGTGCAACCTGTCGCTGGTTTTGGGTAAGCCACAACTGCCGGTTTTTCCGACACCGCTGGTGAACGGGCAAACCCTCACACCCGAGGAGTACTTCCGTTACACCTCGATGGAAGGCCTCAACGAGCGTCTGGTGCAGTTGTATCCGGATGCCGATCAACGCGCACAGCAGCGTCCTCGTTATGTGGATCGTCTTGAATTCGAGATCAACACGATTTTGAAAATGGGGTTCCCGGGCTACTTTTTGATCGTCGGGGACTTCATCAATTGGGCCAAGAAGAATGGCTGCCCGGTTGGGCCGGGCCGTGGCTCTGGCGCCGGTTCGCTGGTGGCCTATTCGCTCAAAATTACTGATCTGGATCCGCTCGAATACAACCTGCTGTTTGAACGCTTCCTGAACCCGGAACGGGTCTCCATGCCTGACTTTGACATTGATTTTTGTCAGGCCAACCGCGATCGGGTGATCGATTACGTCAAAGACAAATATGGCAAACAGGCGGTGAGCCAGATCGTCACCTTTGGCACCATGGCGGCCCGCGCCGCGATTCGCGATGTCGGGCGCGTGATGGACATGAGCTACACCTTTTGTGACGGCATCAGCAAGCTGATTCCGAACAAACACGGCACACACATCACCATCGACGGGGCCATCAAGGCCGAGCCGATTTTGGCCGAGCGGCTGAGTAAAGAAGAGGACGTCAAAACCTTGCTGGAGATGGCGCAAAAGCTCGAAGGCATGACGCGCAATGTCGGCATGCATGCCGGTGGCGTGTTGATAGCGCCGGGCAAACTGACTGATTTTTGCCCCCTTTACCAGCAGCCCGGAAGTGAATCCGCCGTTAGCCAGTTTGACAAAGACGACGTCGAGGCGATTGGCCTGGTCAAGTTTGACTTTTTGGGCCTGGCGACGCTGACGATTCTTGAAATTGCCAAAGACCTGATTGTGGCGCGGCACCCGGGCCAGCAAGACTTTTCGTTTGAAACCATCAACCTCAAGGATGCTGCCACGTACCGCCTGTTTCAGGATGGCAAAACCGAGGCTGTGTTCCAGTTTGAAAGCCGGGGCATGCAAGGCATGCTGCGCGACGCGCGGCCCACGCGGCTGGAAGACCTGATCGCCCTGAATGCCTTGTACCGGCCCGGCCCGATGGACCTGATACCCAGCTTTGTCGCCCGTAAAAATGGCCGCGAAGCGGTGGAATATCCGCACCCCTTGGTGGCCGAGATGTTGTCAGAGACCTACGGCATCATGGTGTACCAGGAACAGGTGATGCAAACCGCCCAGATTTTGGGTGGTTATTCACTGGGCGGTGCTGATTTGTTGCGCCGTGCCATGGGCAAAAAGAAGGCCGAAGAAATGGCCGAGCACCGCAGTATCTTTCGCACCGGGGCGGCCAAAAACAATATTCCAGAAGACAAGGCCGATGAAATCTTCGACCTGATGGAGAAGTTTGCGGGCTACGGGTTCAACAAATCGCACGCCGCGGCGTATTCACTGTTGGCTTACCACACGGCTTGGCTCAAGGTGCATTTTCGCGCTGAGTTTTACTGCGCCAACATGACGGTGGAGATGGACAACACCGACAAACTCAAGCTGTTGTTTGAAGATGCGCAGGCCATGGGTATTGAATTTGAGGCGCCCGATATCAACCGCGGAACCCACCGTTTTGTACCGGTTTCTGACAAAGTAGTACGTTATGGTTTGGGCGCCATCAAAGGTACTGGGCAGCAGGCCATAGAGGCTATCGTGGCGGCGCGTGAAGGCAAGGGTTCAACGGGCCAGGCAAGTGAAGCAGGGCCTTTCACCAGCCTGTTTGATTTTTACCGCCGTATCGACCGCAGCAAGGTGAACAAGCGCTGCGTGGAGGCGCTCATCAAGGCGGGTGCGTTTGATGCGCTGCAGCAAAACCGTGCGTCACTCGCCGCTTCAATTGATTTGGCGGCCGAGTTTTCGGCCATGGCCGAGGCCAATGCCAACCAGGGCGGTTTGTTTGACACGGGCGGTGCCGATGACCACGGCGCGTCGACACAAGAACCCGAATTGGTTACGGCACTGCCATGGGGCGTGAAAGAGCGCCTGAGTTTTGAAAAAATGGCGATTGGTTTTTACCTTTCGGGCCATTTGTTTGATGAGGTGGTGCTGGAAGTGCGCAAGTTTGCCAAGCGCGAAATCGGCGACCTGATCGACACCCGGGAGCCGCAATTGTTGGCCGGTATCGTCAATGATTTCCGCGTGATCAACGGGCAACGCGGCAAACTGGCCCTGTTCAAGCTGGACGACAAATCGGGCAGCATTGACGCGCGCGTGGATGAAGCGCTCTTGAATGCCAACAAAAACCTGTTCAAGGAAGACGAACTCATCATCGTGATGGGCAAAATCCAGCCCGACCGGTTTTCGGGCGGCATACAACTCACCGTCACGCAAGTGTGGGATCTGGAGCAGGCCCGTTGCCGTTTTGGCAAGTACCTCAAAGTCGAAGTTCATGCCATACAAGCGGCCAAAGTGCCACACATCGGCAAATTATTGAAAGATTTCCCGGCCAAAAAAGAGGTGACGGAGCAGGGCGAGTTGTGGCGCGGTTTGATGGTGCGGCTGGCAGTGGTGCGTGATAAATCAGCGTACCTGCCCGCCAATGCGGTGGACGACACCGACACCATTGGCGCGGCTGCCGAAATACAGTTGGGCGAAGTTGCCCGGTTTTACCCCAGCGACGCAGCGCTGGCGAGTTGGCGTTCACAGGCGCATCAGGGGCAGGCGGCGATTGTTTACGATTGACCAGCCCGGCCGACTTAGTCTTTGGGCCGGAAGCTGATGACAAGGGGGCTGGGTACGCGACCATCGACATCTCGGGGTAACACTTCGGTTTTATCGATGGCTTTCAACACCGCTTCATCCCATGCGGGAGAGCCGCTGCGCTTGAGCAAGGTTTTTCCCACAATGGTGCCGTCTGGCGATGTGCGCACTTCGACCTCGGTTGTTGGGTTGCCTGCAATGTCTTCAGTGAACACGATGTTGGGTTTGATGCGTGCCCGAATCCGCCCGCCGTAACTGGCAGAAGGCCCAGCTGACTGCAAAGCAGTTCCCGTGGTCGTAGGCGCACCCGCAGCGCCCGCCAAACCGGTTGCCCGCTGGATGTTTTCAAGCCGTCTGGCTTCTTGCTGGGCCACCTCTTTGGCCAACTGGGCATCCTTCACCAGTTTCTCTTTTTTCGCATCTGCCAGTTTTTGGGCTTCGAGTTTTTGTCGCGCTTCCAATTGCAGCGCCTTTTCTTGCTCGGCCAAACGTTTTTTATCTGCTTTGTCTTGCGCCGGTTTGTCGTCCTGCAGGCGTTTCTCATCGGCGAGGCGCTGTTTTTCGCGTTGGGTGACGATATCGGGCTCTTCTGCTTTTGGCGGCTCGGATACGCGGGCGGCAGGTTCTGGCTGAGGTGATAAAGACGGCGGTGGCGTGGGTAAAACTTCTTCGAGTTTGGGTGCGGCCTGCACGGGCACCTGCGCCCACAACTCGGCCTCTGCCACGGATTCAATGGTTTGGCTTTTCCAGCTGACACCCCAGGTCAAGGCCGTCACCAAAGCCGCGTGTGCCAATAGGGCCAGGCCAAATGCACGCAAAAACCCCGGAGCCGGGGGCGGCGCAAATTCAAGGTGACGGGCTAGGGTGGCCATGGGTTACTTGCAAGGTGTGGGCTTTTTTGACAGGCTGCGAGAGTTCGCGAGGTGTCAGTTCACCACCTGCACCGCCAGGCCCACCCGCGGAATGCCGGCGCGCTGCAGGGCATCCATCACCTTGACCACCGCTTCATATTTCACATTTTTGTCGGCACTGATGATCACCGCTGTGTTTGCCGGTGGAGCCGCAGCACCAGGCTTTTTGGGTGTAGGGATGGTTGTCGAGTTGGCCGAAGTCGCTTGACCCGCAGGGGCTATTTGAGCCGCCTTGACAGAGCGAACGAGGTCTTTGAGCGCTACAGGGGTATTTTGGTCGTCTTGTCGCAGCGTCAGGGCTTCGTCTTTGCCGATGATGATCTGGATCACCCGGTCTGGCGTGTTTTTGCCCTTGCCCACGCTGGGCAGCTCGATCATGCTGGGGGCGATGAGCGGCGCGGTGACCATGAAGATGATGAGCAACACCAGCATCACGTCAATAAACGGCACCATGTTGATCTCATTGATGGTGCGCCGCCCCCGGCCCCGGTGACTTACGGCGGGCATATTTTTAGTGTCCGGAGGCCGACTGGGCCCCCAGGTTGCGCTGCAAAATGTTGGAAAACTCTTCGATGAAGGTTTCCATCTGGATGGCTACCCGGTCGATATCGCGTGCGAAACGGTTGAAGGCCACAACCGCCGGAATGGCGGCAAACAGGCCGATGGCGGTGGCAACCAAGGCTTCGGCAATACCGGGTGCAACGGTAGCCAGCGTTACCTGCTGAAGTGAAGCCAAGCCTGTAAAAGCATGCATGATGCCCCACACCGTGCCAAACAGGCCCACATAGGGTGACACGGAGCCAACCGATGCCAAAAACGACAAGTTGCTTTCAGCTGCGTCCATCTCGCGTTGAAAACTGGCCCGCATGGCGCGGCGTGCGCCGTCCATCAGCGTGGCGGAATCGGTGATGCGCCGTTCACGCAACTTCTGGAACTCGCGCATGCCGCTGGCAAAGATTCGCTCCAGCGGGCCGGATGTGCGGGCGTTTTTGGTGGCTGCGGCAAACAAGTCGTTCATGCTGGTGCCCGACCAAAATTCGCGTTCGAAGGTTTCATTGAGCTTTTTGATGCGTTGCAATGAAAAAAGTTTGCGAAAAATGGCCGCCCAACTGCTGATCGAGACGACGATCAGCAGCAGCATGACGGCCTGAACCACGATGCTGGCATTGAGCACCAGGTGGAGGATGGACAAGTCCTGATTCATTCGGTAATTCCTCGAAAGTGGTCGGCAATCAATTCAAGCGTCTGTTGGATTTGGCTCAAGTTTGAGGGCTTTTGGCGAGCGCTTTGTCGGCCGTAACTTCCGCGCTGCGCAGTTGCGGTGCCAGCCCGTTGAGCACGCCGTTCACGTACTTGTGGCCATCCGTGCCGCCAAACTCTTTGGCCAGTTCAATGCATTCATTCAACACCACCCGCCAGGGCACATCCGGGCAGTGGCCCATCTCATAGGCGCCAATCCACATCACGATGTGTTCAATCGGCGAGAGCTCGGCCAGGTTTCGGTCCAGCAGCGGTGTAATCAACGCGTCCAACTCGCCAGCTTTCTGGGTGCAGCCTTGCAAGAGCGATTCGTAATGCACGGAATCGGCTTTGCTGAACCCGGCCAGGTCGCGCGTGAAGGTGTCGACATCAGTGACTGAATTTTTGCCCACCACGAATTGATACAGCGCCTGAACCGCAAATTCACGGGCGCGCGAGCGGCCCGATTTGCTGGCGGCTTTGCGCACGCCGGTGCTGGTCAGCCCGGTGCGAGATTGCTTGGGCGGGCGCTTGGCGGCACCCGGCGATGGACGTGGTTTAACGGTTTCAATCATGCAATATTTTCCAGCAGGTTGGCCATTTCAACCGCTACACGGGCTGCGTCGCGGCCCTTGTCAGTCTGCCGGGCTTGCGCCTGGGCGAGGGTTTCAACGGTGAGGATGGCGTTGGCAATCGGCAGTTGGTAATCCAGGCCAATGCGGGTGATGGCGGCACCCGATTCATTGGCCACCAGCTCAAAGTGATAGGTTTCACCCCGGATGATGCAGCCCAACGCGATGAGTGCGTCAAAACTGGCTTTGTCGGCCATAGCCTGCAATGCCAGTCCCACCTCAAGTGCGCCGGGTACCGTGACGTGTTCGATGTGTTTTTCAAGCACGCCCAGCAACAGCAATTCTTCTTTGCAGGCTGCCCACAGTGCGCCGGTCACCGGTTCGTTGAACCGGGCCTGAACCACACCAATTCTCAGGCGTTTGCCTTGCATCAGGGTGTCAGTCGCCGAGCCTTTTTCAGCGCCAAACATACGATGCTCCTTGTTGGTCAATCATTAGTTGTGGTGCTTTCAGGTTCTGGGTGAGCTGACATATCCTGCAATTTCAAGGCCGTAGCCGGTCAAGCCCGGGCTGCGTCGCGGGCTACCCAGCAGGTTCATTTTTTTTACGCCACAGGCACGCAAAATTTGGGCCCCAATGCCATAGGTGCGCAAGTCCATGCGGCCGCGTTCAGGGCCGTGGCTGGCACGTGCGGTACCCTCAATTTGAGCCAGCAGTTGAGATCCGCTTTCTTGACAGTTCAGCAAGACGACGATGCCCTGGTTCACTGCCGCAATGTGTGACAGGCTGGCATCCAGGCTCCAACTGTGCATGTCGCGCCGGGTTTCCAGCAAATCGAGCACCGAGAGGGGTTCGTGTACCCGAACCGCAATCGCCTCATCGGCTTGCCAGGTGCCGCGCGTCAACGCCAAGTGCATGGCCTGGCCTGGTTTGTCTCGGAACGCCCGTAACTGGAATTCGCCAAACGCCGTGTGAACGGGCCGCGCCGCGACTTCTTCAACCAGTGATTCGGTTTGGCTGCGGTATTCGATCAAGTCGGCTATCGTGCCGATTTTCAGGCCGTGCTCGGCGGCAAACAGCTGCAAATCCGGCAGGCGGGCCATGGTGCCGTCGTCTTTCATGATCTCGCAAATCACCGATGCGGGTGAACAACCCGCCATGGCCGCCAGGTCACAACCGGCTTCGGTGTGGCCAGCCCGCATCAGCACACCGCCATCAACCGCTTGCAAAGGGAAGATGTGGCCGGGTTGCACCAGATCTTCCGGGCGCGCATGGAGGCCTACTGCCGCTTGTACCGTGCGCGCGCGATCGGCTGCGGAGATGCCGGTAGTGACACCTTCCACGGCTTCAATCGAAACAGTGAAAGCCGTACCCTTTTTGTCGCCGTTTTTCGCGGCCATGGGCGGCAATTGCAGATGTTCGCAGCGTTCGCGGCTCAGGGTGAGGCAAATCAGGCCGCGCCCATAACGGGCCATAAAGTTGATACCTTGCGCTGTGACATGGTCTGCCGCCAGCACTAAATCACCTTCGTTTTCGCGGTCTTCTTCATCGACCAGAATCACGATGCGGCCGGCTCGCAGTTCGGCGACGATATCTTCTACTGGCGAAATAGCCACCGGTTTCAGGCCCGGTTTGGCGGAGCTCGCATCAACAACATGAGTCATTGCAAATCCTTGTTCAGCATGCGTTCCACATAACGCGCGATCAAATCAATTTCAAGGTTGACGGGGGAACCTTTCTGCAAACTGCCCAATGCTGTGTTCTGCACGGTGTGTGGAATCAGGTTGATGTTGATCAGGCAGGCTTGGGACTCGTCAACAACCTCATTGACAGTGAGGCTGACACCATTGACGGTGATTGAGCCTTTGTATGCCAAGTACTTGGCCAACGCCTTGGGGGTTTCAATTTGCAGGAGCCAACTTTCACCGACCTCGGCAAAAACTCTGACCTTGCCCACACCATCCACATGCCCGCTGACGATATGACCACCCAGCCGATCATGGGCGCGCAAGGCTTTTTCGAGATTGACGGGGCCTACCCCCTCCAAGCCGCAGGTTCGCGCGAGCGATTCGGCCGAGACATCCACTGCGAACTGCTGCCGCTGCACATCAAACGAGGTGACCGTCATGCAGGCACCATTGATGGCGATGCTGTCGCCCAAGCCCACGTCTTCCAGGTAACCGGACGGACAACTCAAAGTGAGCCGCTTGCCGTGGGATAAAGAGCTGCCTAGTGGCTCGATGGCAGCGATGGCCCCCAAGCCGGTGATGATTCCGGTAAACATGTCGGTATTTTCGCAGGGAACCGGTCGGACTTCGGATCAGGTGATAACGATTCCGAGGGTTCGTCAAGATGGCTCTTACAAGTCTTATTTATTTAATGATTAGTAAGTAAATAATTAAAAATAGAATATTGTTGATATATTTGTTTGGTGTAATGTTATAAAAATAATAACAATATTGACTATTTTTAATTAATTTAAAATGTAAAATAAATAAAAATTACAATTTTTTTACAAATTCTTCGGCCCCGGAAAGCTGCGCGACGATTCGGATATCCGGGCCAACTTGACACACGTCCGAAAAAACGAGCGGTACAGCCCCGGCCAGCGCTGTGATGGGCCCCCAGATTGCCATGTCACGGCCCAAACCGATCATCTTGGGCGCCAAATAAACCAACCATTCGTCCACGAGCCTTTCTCGCATCAAAGAACCGTTCAGTTTGTGGCCTGCCTCCACATGCACCTCGTTGATTTCGCGCATCGCCAAATCAAGCATCATGTCAGTCAAATCCACTTTCTCAACCGAGCCGTTGCTGCCTGGCAAATGGACGACGATTGAACCCTTGGCTTCCAAAGCCACCTTTTTTGCCGAGTCCAAAACCGCGCAATAGATCAGGACCTGGCGTCCTGGTATAAACAATTTTGCGTTCAGCGGAGTTTGCAGGCGGCTGTCTACGATGACCAATAACGGCTGGCGCTGGGTCGCAACAAGGCGGACGTCCAGTAGCGGATCATCTTCCAAGACTGTTCCGATGCCGGTCAGAACTGCGCCAGCACAGGCCCGCCATGCGTGCCCGTCCTTTCGGGCCAATTCACCGGTAATCCATTGGCTTTGGCCGTTCTCCAGAGCGGTTTTTCCGTCCAGCGAAGCAGCTACTTTTACCCGAACCCACGGTCGTTTGCGGATCATCCGGCTAAAAAACCCCCGATTCAATGCAACAGCTGGGTTTGCGCCAGGCCCGACTTTTACCTGAACCCCGGCGGCGCGCAGCCGGGCAAAACCCTGGCCGCTGACCAAAGGGTTTGGGTCTGCCGTGGCTGCCACCACGCTTTGGATACCGGCCGCCACCAGCGCGTCGCAACAAGGGCCTGTTCGGCCATGGTGAGAACACGGCTCCAGGGTCACGTAGGCAGTGGCACCGTTTGTCGAATGGCCACGGGCCGTTGCATCGGCTACAGCCATCACTTCGGCATGCGGGCCGCCCGCAGGTTGGGTAAAGCCCTGTCCAATCTGCATGCCCTGAGGGTTGACCAATATGCATCCAACCGCTGGATTGGGATGGGGCAGGTTGCCATTGCTGCGGGCCAGCGCTGCTTGCGCAACAGCCCGTGCCATCCATTCGGGTTCAGTCGTCTCGTGTATTGGGCTCATTTGAGGAGATTGTTGCTACTGGCCAAACGCGGCGCACCGTTCATTCGCCAATTTCTACCGCTTGTCAATTCGTTGGCTTGGCGATTGGCACAGTGAGCCAAAATGCCGGAATGAAGCTGTCTCGTCGATTTTTGCATAACCGGGCATTGCGTCAGCAATCTGGTTTTACGCTGCTGGAGTTGCTGGTTGTGATTGCCATCGTTGGCATACTCGCGGCTATGGGTGCACCATCCTTGGTTGAAATGCTGCGCAATAACCGGCTCCAGGCGGCTCAGTCGGCGCTTCAGCAATCCTTGAATTTGGCACGGTCTGAGGCGACCAAACGTGGCTCTGACGCACTGGTGTCAATTGCCGCAAATACAACCAGCAACGTTTGGAGCAATGGCTGGACGGTATTCACAGGTTTACCCGCCGACGTGTCAGCGGCGGTTGCCCCAACAGGGGCCACCCGCCTCGAGGTGGTGCCCGCCATTACCGCCGGTGCGATCAGTTTTGGGCAAACGGGCAGTTTGACTTACTTCACTTACAACGGACAAGGGCGGGTGGTTACCAATACGGGCGCAACCGGGGCCCGCTCATTCTGGTTTGTGGAGTCCACGAGCAAGAAGTATTGTGTGATTGTCAATATCACCGGGCGTGTGCGAACCTCGACGGTTGTCAACACGTCTTCGGCGACTGATTGCGTCTAAACACCGGGCCTGGCGTTGCACCCAAAAGCACAACTTGACATCATGAAATACGAAACCAATGGCCTTAACTTACAGCGGGCCAAGGCGGGCTCTTCTAAGCAGCGCGGGTTTAGCCTGATTGAAGTACTCGTCACCGTACTGATTCTGGCCTTTGGCTTGCTGGGTGTGGCGGGCTTATTGGTCAAAGGCGTGTCGAATGCAGCATCGTCGGAGGCCATGTCCAAGGCCAGCCAGTTGGCGGGTGATTTGGCAGACCGGATGCGGGCCAACCCTACCATTGCCATATCTTCAGGTAGTGAATATTTGTTGAATACCGGACTGGCCAATGCCGAAGCGGTGCGCTGGACGGGTGCCAAACCAACAGACGCTGAGGCGGCAACCTCTGTAGCCTTGAAAGACAAACAGGATTGGATGAAAGCGCTGGAAGCCCAATTGCCGCTGGGGCGAGGAAGAGTCACCAACGTCGACAGCGACAGAAAGGTCGTGATCGAAGTTGCCTGGTCTAACTGCATGGGCACTATTTCAGATGCTGACCAGACGTCTTGTACAGACAACTCTGGAGCCGCGTTCAAAAAAATCATGTTCGAATTGCGCTTATGACTCCTGTATTCCAACGGCTGATTCAGCCATCCAGATCAAATGGCTTCACGTTGGTCGAGCTATTGGTATCGATCGCCCTGGGCTTGGCTGTATTGATGGCCATGGCATCTGTTTATGTGGCGGCCAAACAGACCTTCCGGTTTCAGGAAACATCAGGGCGCATGCAGGAGGATGCCAACTTTGCACTGGACACTATCGCCAAAGATTTGCGCCTGGCGGGTTACGCGGGCTGCATGGGTGTGGATACGTTGACGGTTGGCGCGACCACCACCACATATCCACAAATGGGCCTCGCTGTCTCGCCAACGGCGATTACCGGCCCGAACCCCTTGGGTACTGTCTTTGCCGGGATGTCGGCCAGCGAAGTAGCTATTCGCGCCCAACCATTGGCTCCAGCCAACATCATCCGTGGCTGGGACAGCATCCCTTCAGCCATGTTTGCCAGCAGCGCTCCAAGTTATGCGAATACGGGAGCGCTTTATGTTGCCGGCGGTAGTAATAGAGGCGTTGGTGTCACGGCGGTGATGGCGTCGGCAACTGCCAACCTGACAATCGCAGCAGATCCCAACAGCTGGTCAGGCAGGGATTACTATTTCGTGGTGTCCGATTGCAGGAAGTCCAGTCTGTTTGTAGGGCAGGTTCCGGTTGCCGGGACCTCGATTACGCACGGCACCATTTTGGGAAATACTGCAGCCGGATTCCCTTCCAGTGCAATTTATGGCGTGGATGCCGTAGTGACCCCGCTAGAGTGGAATTTCTATTACGCCGCCAAGCGATCTGGTGCGTCATCAGCCAGCCTCTACCGTATCAATTACGACGGCAACGCACGGGACGGTACGCCGCTGGAAATCGTCGCCAACGTGGAGAAGTTGCTTTTCCACTATGGAGAAAACCTCAAAGGCAGAGATACGGCCACCAATGCTGTGTGCACGATTGCCACCGGTGGCGCCACCTGTGCACCAAGTTTTCAGGCGGACACTTGGCGTACCACGGCGGCAGCCGTAACCGATTGGTCCCGCGTGGTTGCGGTTCGTATTGGGCTCATGATGGTTAGCGCAGATGAAGCCGTCAACTCCGATATTGCAGCGCCAAACTTGACGTTGTTGGGCGCTGCCTACACGGTACCTGGCGACGCGGTTGGCAACCGCGTGCGCAAGGAGTTTTCGACGACAGTGGTGCTCAGAAACCGGGTTCCCGCCAGATGAAAAAGGCTTCAATTACACGCCCGGTTGCACGCAACCCGCAACGCGGCATGACGCTGCTGGTCGGTTTGGTTTTATTGATGATGCTTACCGTGATCGGCACGGTGAGTTTTCGTGGCACCACGATGACAGAAAGGATGACCGGCAATACGGTCGATCGCAATGTTTCGTTTCAGTCGGCAGAAAATGCCGGCAAGGAAGCCCTGACGCAAATCGTAGCAGGTACTGCCTCTGCACTGACGGGTGGTTATTACCCCACTCCGTTTGCGCAGGGTGGCACCAATGATTTTTGGACCGGTGGTGAAGGCGCTACCGTCGCAGTTCATGCCAATTGCGCGGGCACAACACCCTTTAGCTGGAAGAGTTGTGCCCAAGCGGTGGCAACCCGCTACACCAACAATGCAAGCAACGCCCAGTATGTTATTGAGCTACTGACCGAAATCAGTAGTGGTGGCAGCACTACGCGCACTTACCGGATCACCAGCCGCAGCACCGGAGGATCTGGCACGTCGGATGTCATATTGCAAACCAATTTTGTACGTGTCACCACACCGTGACCCGCGGCACCACTGTTTTTAAGAGAGCATGCCATGAGTAAATTCAAAACCTTCAATGGGTCAAAATGGTTGCGCTGGATGGCGCTAACGCTCTTGGGCGTGCAGCTCATGTGGGCGCCATTTTCTATTGCGCAAACAACGGTTTCACTGGCGCAAGTGCCGCTGTTGGCGTTGAAGTCAGCTCCTGGATTGGTGATGCTCAACATGAGCCGCGACCACCGCCTTTTTTACGCCGCCTATACCGACACGGCCGACATTGATGGTGATGGAACAGTAGACGTCGGATTCAAACCCACGATCACTTACTACGGTAATTTTGTATCTAACCGTTGTTACGACTACATCACCACCGGTACCGACAACCCATTGTTTCGCCCGGTTGCCTTGGCTGCAAGCAGTGGTTGCAAAGTGGGCGCTACCCAGCGCTGGCATGGTAACTGGTTGAATTGGGCTGCAACGTCGCGGATGGATGCGTTGCGAAGGGTTTTATATGGGGGCTACCGGGTTGTCGATACCGCTACTTCTACTATCTTGGCGGGCGCTTATATTCCCAAAGACAGCCATGTATGGGGTAAAGAATTCAGACCGGTTACAAGGGATCTGTACGATATAACCCAGTACACAATGCTTCCCACGCCTGCTGCAGGTAAACAGCATTTGTTCACTGTGGTGAGTACGGCAGCAAGCACCTACACCGGGTTTCCCAATGTGTCGTTGGTTCCGGTCCTGCGCTATATCGTCGATGCCGATCAAACAACAGAACGTATTTGGTTTTGGGCCTCGGCTGACGTTGCCCAAGGTATCGCGTCCAGTCCTGCCAATTTCACCAAAGGTGGCGGCCGAACCAGCGTTACGGCTACCGACAGGGTGCTAAAGGTCGAAGCCTGCATCGCGATTGGAAGTCCTGCAGCTCGCGAGGCTGGTTGTACGGGTTACCCGTCGGCGTCGCCGACGGTATGGAAACCGACGGGTCTGCTGCATGACTACAGCTCAACTGATTCTTTGAAATTTGGTTTGTTGACAGGCACATACGAGAACAACTATTCCGGTGGGGTCGTGCGCCGCAATATCCGGAGCTTTAAAGATGAAATTACCGCGGCCACGGGGGTTTTTTCTGACAACGCCGGTATCGCCCGTACGATTGATCGGATCACCATTCACGGCTGGAGCGGCTCCCAATACGATTGCGGCTACAAAACGGATGGCGACAGGCCGCAGGGTACTTGTCGCTCCTGGGGTGCTCCCATTGCCGAAATGATGTACGAGGGCCTTCGGTTCTTTTCTGGCAAAGCAACGGGTGCTGCCGCGTTTACGGCGAATGTCAGCACCGGGGCAGACAATACGATGGGCTTTTCAGCGCCGGTGGCTTGGCAGAACCCCTATCAATCCAAAAATCAGGCTACAACGGGCGCAACTTATGGCAACCCGATTTGTTCGAGGCCGGTTCAAATGGTCATTGCCGACCCGTTGACCAGCTTTGACTCTGATCAGCTACCGGGAGCCTATTTTTCACCAGCCACCGGGTTTGGTACCGCTTTGGGTGCCACTGACCTAACTGGCCTGAATGTACAAACCGAGGGCTCGGCGATCTGGAGCGCAGAGGGCTTGGGAACGCGTAATGTTTTTATCGGGCAGTCTGGCACGAACCGCGATGGCAATCCGACGCCCAAGTCAGCGTCCAGTTTTGCGGCATTGCGCGGGCATGCGCCCGATCAGACGCGATCAGAAGGTAGTTTTTACTCGGCAAGTGTGGCGCGGTTCGCGCGCACCACGGGGGTTCCCGTTGGCAACCCGACTGGTTCACCAGCGGTACCCACGGTAGCCGGGCAAGCGGTTGACAGCCTCGTAGTCGCATTGGGCACCCTGACACCCCGCATCGAAATTCCGAACCCACTAGGCGGCAAGGTGAACATCGTGCCAATTTCAAAGGCAATTGGGCGAGCCGGTATCAACAAGGCACCAACGGCTTACCAGGCGACGGGTGCCATAACGGGCTTCTATTTCTCCGAATACACACCGACGTCCATCAAAGCGGTTGTGAACTTCTCGGACGCGGATCAAGGTACTGACAACGAGACAGACGCGCAAGCACTGTATGAAATCTCGATCGTTGGAACCTCGATCACCGTCAAGATGAGTCAGTTGGACAAGTACCCTGGTGGTATTGAGTCTCACATGGGCTATGTCATTTCGGGTACCAATACTGATGGCATGTACCTGGAGATGCGAACCAACACGGCCGGGTCTGGAAATGTGATCTCAGCAGGGGATGTCTATTATCTGGATACGTTACCCGGCCAACTGCCCAATACAACGACTGCCTATCGAAATGGAAATGCTACGGCTACAGCTGCCGCCGCAACTTCTGGTACTTACCCTGCCGCGTACACGGGCCAATATGCGGCAATTGCCAACAACACATGCCCAGCTTACGACCCACTGACGTCCGGTGATGGCGTGGCATCGGCGACGAGGCCTTATGGCGTTAACTTAGCCAATCCCACAGGCGGAGGCGGAACTCAAACCAATCAACGTGTTTGGAAAGTCAACCAAATCGCGGCGTTGGACTCTTGTTTGCCAACCTGGGCCGACAAGACTACTCCGAATGCACAAACGTCCCGCACGTTCACGATGTCGTCGACCACGACGACAACGGGATACATTCCCCAAGATACCCTGTGGTACGCGGCAAAATACGGCGGTGCAGGGGTGCTGGATGCCAATGGAGATCCCACCAACTATTTCAAAGTGACCAACCCGGCCAAGATGCCCGAACAAATGGGCAAGGCATTTCGTGCGGCAGCCGCGTTGGCCGCCGTTGCCAGTACCAGCGTGGTCGGTGTCGGCCAGCGTAATTTGGGTAACGCTGCCATTTATCAGGCCAACTACGACTCATTGACCTGGTCTTCCCGCCTGTATGCCTTTGCTGTCAGTACCACGGGTTCGGTGTCCAATACCGAGCAATGGGAGGCAGCGTCTTTACTTAGACCGCCGGCCACGCGCACCAATCTGTTCTTGGGGCGAGGCGGCACCACGGCGCCGTTTGCCTTGACGACAGGCGGGTTCACTTCGCTGACCAGTGCCGAGCAAACTGATTTTGGAAACTCGGATTCTTACGAATACTTGTTAGGTGACAAAACCAAGGAGGAGCGCAAGGGCGGCGCCCTGCGTAACCGCGGCACCACAGCCGGCGCAGAGTTTGGTTCGGTTCTGGGGGATATCGTCAACTCCGACCCCCAGATCGTGACTAAGAAGGACTACGGCTATACCGCCAGCGATGCCAGCTACACCAGTTTTCTGGCCACCTTGACCAATGAATCACTGGCAGTCGGCGCCAACGATGGCTTCTTCCATATTTTCAATGCCCTACCGAAATTGCCAGTGGCTGATGCCGCACGGCCATCTGAACCGGTAGATGCCAACTCGGGCAAGGAGTTGTTTGCCTTTATGCCGCAGGCGGCTCGTTCTGGCATCAAAGACTTGGCGGCCCCAGCCTATTCGCATCGTTTTTTCGTTGACGGTTCGATTGGATTGGGGCACGCCAAAATCACCGTGCCGGGCGATGCGACGGTGGATTGGCGCAGCGTTGTTGTCGGTACGGGCGGTGCTGGTGCCAAGACGGTTTTTGCCATCCACACACCCAACAGCCAGACCTACACTGCCAATAACCTGATGTGGGAGATCAATGAGAACACGACTTTTCCGAACGACACGTCGGGGGCCGCCTCGACTGGGCGTTTAGGTAACGTGATGGGTCGCCCCGCCATCGGTAAACTCAAAAACGGTGTTTGGGTGACGGTCTTTGGCAATGGCTACAACAGTACATCTGGGTATGCGAATCTGATCGTGGCGAGAATGGATACAGGTGCCATTTTGGCGGTAGTGCCAACCAACAGCGCCACCACGGCGAACGGCTTGGGCAGCACTGAAATTGTCAATAAAACCACGGGTGACAAAGACACGATTGAATACGTCTATGCGGCAGACTACAAAGGCAATATCTGGCGGTTTGATTTGACCGGCGTCACGGCGGGCAACACGGGTTGGCCCACAACAGCCGCTTTGGTTTACAAGACACCGACCAACCGGCCTATCACTGCGGAGATCAAAATTGGCGCGGCTACGGGCGATGCCAGCATCGTCGGTGGAAAGATGGTTTACTTTGGCACTGGCAGCTATCTCAACACGGGTGATGTCAACACGACGCCCCCCACGCAGGCGCTGTACGGTATTTACGATGACCTGTTGGGTACATCCAATACGACGGCCGCAGTGGCGGAAGCGACGTTGGAAGTGATGGCCATCACAATGGCAGCGACGACCAGCGATGTACGAACCACTACAGTTGTGACAACCCCCTGGTACACCATCACAGGTAAAAAGGGCTGGGTGGTTCCGTTTTCTGGAACCAACGTGGCTGCTGGCGAGCGTGTAATTGCGCCGCCCGTACGGTTTACCGTCACCGGGAAAGTGGATGCTTTTCTGTTCACCTCTATTGTTCCTGGAACGGATGATTGTGTAGCCGGACTTGATGCTTGGGTAACCGCTGTTGATGCAATGACAGGCAGCTTTGCGCTGGCCTTTAACAGCATTCCCCAAAACTCGATCAAAGTGACAGGTGGATCGCCACGCGGCGTGTTTATTCTGGACGACACAACGCAACCCGCGCTTTATATCAGCCAGACGATTTTTAATGGCAACATCAGCACCACTTCTTACACCACTGATTCGGGTGGTCAGCGACAAGTGACAATCAATGGGGTAACCGGAGAGACGCGCCTGATTAAAGTGGACTTGTCTCCCAAAAACCCGGCGGCTGTTCCTGCCGGCGCACCGGCGCGGCAATCATGGCGTCAGCTTAAATAGAGGGCCCGTGCCATGCAACTGAATAAACAAGGCTTGAAGATGGACAGGATTTTTAAAATGAAGTCACAAAAAACCGTGGGCGGGTTTACGCTGATTGAACTGATGATTGTGGTCGCCATCCTTGGCATATTGGCAGCCGTTGCCCTGCCGTCTTATCGGAGCTATATTGAGCGTGGGCATCGTTCATCGGCCAAGGCCGCATTGTTGGACGGAGCCCAGTTTATGGAGCGCTACCGTACGACAAACTTCAAATACGTCGACGGCAGCAATGCGGCACCAGCCTTGCCTGCCGTGGTGAGCACTGCACCGCGGGAAGGCATTAAAAGATATGACATCACCGTATCGGCCGCGGATGACACCTCGTATACGCTTACTGCGACACCTTTTGGCTGGACAGACACTGCTTGCGGCAATCTCACGTTGAACAACCTGGGCGTCAAGGGCCAATCCGTTGGCAATGCGGCCACCTGCTGGAATAAATAATCCTGCACAGGTTGTTGCTTGTCATTGAGTTTTTGCCTACCGGCGCACCTCATCCACCAGTGCCCTGAATTCGTCAATGTCTTCAAAACTGCGGTAAACGCTGGCAAAGCGCACGTAGGCCACTTTGTCGAGTTTTTTCAGCTCACGCATGACCAGCTCACCGATGCGGGTGGAATTGACCTCACGCAGGCCCAAAGTGAGTAGTTTTTCTTCGATGCGTTCAATGGCACCGTCAACCTGTTCGGTGCTGACCGGGCGTTTGCGTAGCGCCAGGTTCATGGAAGCCCGCAGTTTGCCACGCTCAAATTCAATCCGCCGACCATCTTTTTTGACGATGGCAGGGTAGTTGACATCCGGCCGCTCGTAGGTGGTGAAGCGCTTTTCACACCCGCCGCATTGGCGTCGGCGGCGAATGAAGTCGCCTTCCTCCGAAATCCGGGTTTCAACGACCTGGGTTTCTGAGTGGCTGCAAAACGGGCATTTCATTATGGCCTAGCGGTACACCGGAAACCGCGCTGTCAAAGTATTGACCTTAGCGCGCACTTCATCGATGTTGGTGGCATTGCGCGGGTTGTCCAGCACATCGGCGATCAAATGGGCGGTGAGGCGGGCTTCGTCGTCCTTGAAGCCACGGGTGGTCATGGCCGGGGTGCCAATGCGCACGCCGCTGGTCACCATCGGTTTTTCGGGGTCGTTGGGAATGGCGTTTTTATTGATCGTCATGTGGGCGCTGCCCAGCACCGCTTCGGCTTCTTTACCGGTGATACCCTTGGCCCGCAAGTCAACCAGCATAACGTGGCTCTCGGTGCGTCCGCTCACAATGCGCAGGCCGCGCGCGGTGAGCGTATCAGCCACGATTTGGGCATTTTTCAGCACCTGCTGCTGGTAGGCCTTGAACTCGGGCTGCAGCGCCTCCTTGAAAGCCACCGCCTTTGCGGCGATCACATGCATCAGCGGGCCGCCCTGCAAACCAGGGAAGATGGCGCTGTTGATGGCTTTTTCATGCTCGGCCTTCATCAGGATGAAGCCGCCGCGCGGGCCGCGCAGGCTTTTGTGGGTGGTAGAGGTGACGACATCGGCGACCGGTACCGGGTTGGGGTAGACACCAGCGGCGATCAAGCCCGCGTAATGCGCCATGTCCACCATAAAAATCGCGCCGATTTCACGGGCGATTTTGGCGAACCGCTCAAAATCAATGCGCAGGGAATAAGCGGACGCGCCGGCAATGATGAGTTTGGGGCGGGTTTCGCGGGCTTTGGCCTCCATCGCTTCGTAGTCGATGGCTTCCTGGGCGTTCAGGCCGTACGAGACAACATTGAACCATTTGCCGCTCATGTTCAACGGCATGCCATGGGTCAAGTGGCCG
>JANOWY010000327.1:0-2325 GCA_031418135.1 Rhodoferax sp.
GCCTGGCGCACCGAGGTGGCCAAAGAACACAATTTGCCAGCGTATGTGATTTTTCATGACACCACGCTGGCAGCCATCGCGCAAAAACAGCCGCAAACACTGGAAGAGCTGGTGGGTATCAGCGGTATCGGCCAAAAGAAACTGGCGGCTTACGGCGCGGATGTGCTGCGGATTGCTGGTTAGTTGAGTATTTCGCCGGCGCAACGCTCCCGCGCCTCACTGCAAAAAGCCCATCCCCCGGTTTTCGCGCACTTCGGGTTTGATGCGATGCTCGGCCTCGAGTTGCTCCAAAAACTCCAATGGCTCCAGCTCGGTGGCGAGTATCACACCCTGGCGCTTCACGGCGGCAAAATCGCCGGGGCACAGCTGCTCCAGCAGGGCCAGTTTTTGCCGCAATTCGGCGTTCATCAACGCGCGGTTTCCGCCCAACGCTTCCACCACAAACATGGTTTCGCGTTGTTCGGCAGTCAGCGGTTTGAACTTGATCTTGAAGGTGAAGCGCCGCAGCGCGGCCTGGTCGATGCGGTCCAGCAAATTGGTGGTGCAAATAAAGATGCCGTTGTAGCGCTCCATGCCTTGCAGCATTTCGTTCACTTCGGTGACTTCATAGGTGCGCTGGGCACCCCGGCGGTCTTGCAAAAAGCTGTCGGCTTCGTCCAGCAGCAACACGGCTTTTTCGGCTTCGGCCTCGCGGAACATCGCCGCCATTTGCTGCTCGGTTTCACCTACGTATTTACTCATCAAATCGCTGGCTTGCTTGATGATGAGGGGCTTCTCCAGTGCGGTGGCAATATGTTCTCCGAGCGCCGTTTTACCGGTGCCGGGTGCGCCGTAAAAACACAGGTTGCCATGGCCGCGCGCCTTGAGCGCTTCCACAATGCGCGCCACGTTGTAACGGGTTTCCACATTCAGCATTGACAAGTCATATTTTGTGACCATCTGGCGCGCCGGGGGCAGTTCGACCCGGTTGCCCAGCGCCTGATCGGCGTTTTTAAGCTGGCGCTCGATCATTTTTTCAAAGGGCGACAGGCCAGCATCGGTTTGCGCAGCCGGTTCACTCTTTGCCCCTGGCAATTCGTGCGGCAACTTTTCAGCGCCGACTTCGGGTGCTGGTGCAGTCGCGTCGCGGGGTAATTTGGCTTGGATTTCTTGCAGGGGCTGCGTGGCCAACCCGGCAAACCGCACCGCCGTGCGAATTTGCGCGGGGGTCAGGCCTTTGCGGGCCGAGAGTTTGGCCACAAACGCATCCGACACGCTCACCCCCTCGAGCGTCTTGCGCACCACGCCTTCGCGCGCGCCGGGCGGCGGGCTCTTTAATTCGAGGTGGTAGGCAAAACGGCGACGAAAGGCCGGGTCAATCTGCCCGATGCTGTTGGTCACCCACAAGGTGGGCACGGTGTTGGATTCCAGAATCTGGTTCACCCAGGCCTTGCCGTTCACGCTGCCATTGGCGGGTGCCGCCACCTGCTCGGCGCGGGCCAGCAACTGCGCGGCTTCGCTGGAGATGGGGGGAAACACGTCTTCCACCTCGTCAAACAACAGGGCAGATTGGGCGCTGCCCTTCAAAAAAACCTGGGCGATTTGCAGGGAGCGGTAACGATCGCGCCCGCTGAGCGAATTGCCATCGCGGTCGGCGTATTCAACCTCGAACAAATCCAGCCCGGCGGCTTGGGCTACCACCTTGGCCAGCTCGGTTTTGCCGGTGCCGGGCGGGCCATACAGCAGCACGTTGATGCCGGTTTCTTTTTGCGCGACGGCGCGGCCCAACAGGCTGCACAACACATCGACGTCTTCCTGCACATAGGCAAAATCGGCCACGCCCAACGCGCTCTTGCTGGCCGGGCGGGTGAACACGGCCATCAGCTCGGCCTCATCGCGGTATTCGCGCATCAGCACCGGCGGTAACTTTTCACTGACCTTCATCAAATCCGCCAGATCGGTGATGTTGTGCTCGGAAATCAGGTTTTCGACCATGCCGATGCGCTCCAGGCGCGAACCGGCGCGCAGCGCCTCGCCCACCTCGCTGGCTTTGACGCCCGCCACCTGGGCGATGGCGGCATAGGCTTCGGGGGCGTTGCTCACCTTGAATTCCACCAGAATGCTGCGCAAATCACGCTGGTACCGCGCCAGCGTACCGTACAACAGCAGCGCACGCTCGGCGCGGTTCAGTTGCAGCAGGCCTGCCAGCGAATCGATGTTTTTTTCAACCAGGGTGCTTTGTTTTTTGAGCTGATTCGCCAGCACTTCGGCGGTTACCGACAACAAGGCAATCAGGTCTTTGGGCTGGTCTTTGGCGTATTCATCCAGGTAAAAAAACAGCGTGCC
>JANOWY010000328.1:0-2217 GCA_031418135.1 Rhodoferax sp.
CCCCAGCAAGCCAGCCCAAAACACACCGCAAATGTGACCAGCACAATCCAAGGTGATGCCCCTGCGTCTTTGCCATAAATGGCAAAACGCATCCATTCGACTGCATGGGTGAAGGGGTTGAAGCGGGCGATTTGGTACACCCAGTTGGCACCGCTTTCTTCCAGCTTCCACAACGGGTACAGCGCGGTGGACATGAAATACATGGGGAAGATCACAAAGTTCATGGTGCCCGCAAAGTTCTCCAGCTGTTTGATGTGCACACTCATCAGCAAGCCCAGGGCTCCCAGCATGAGCGCCGCAGATGCACTGGCCAGCACGATCTGAAAGCTGTGGACACCCAGCCAAGGCAGCTCGGTGCCCAACAGGTATGCCACCACGACAAACGCCAACGCTTGCAGCAACGACAAAACCGTAGTAGCCGTGAGTTTGCACGCCAGCACCCACCAGCGCGGCAGCGGGGCGGTGAGCAGCAGGCGCATCAGGCCCATCTCTCGGTCATACACCATGGCCAGGCTCGATTGCATGCCGTTGAACAGCAGCACCATACCCATCAGGCCAGGCACGATGTACACGTCATACGGAATATAGGTTTCATAGGGCTCAGCAATCGCCACGCCAAAAACGCTGCGAAAACCCGCCGCAAAAACCGCCAGCCACAACAGCGGGCGCACCAGCGCCGATGCCAGGCGACCGTACTGGCGTGAAAACTTGAACAATTCACGGGCGACGATGGCCCGCAGGGCCTGCAACAAATGTTTCATGATCGCCATGCTGTTGCCGATACGGTAGGCAATAACGTCGGCCAGATCGGGACGTAAAAGTGATGGCGGGGGACAGGGTTCAAGACTTCACCTTGCAAAGTTTTTCGGCTTCGTCCGCACCCAGGGTATCGAGCACGTTGCGGGGGTGCATTACGCCCTCAAGCGGCATCATGCCCTGGACGCCTTGGCCGTCACTGAGCAAGACCGGCTGGCGCAATTGCCGATCCCAGGGGCGGAACTGCAAAGCAACGCCTTTGGAGCCGTCGAGTTGGGCGGCCATCAGCGTTTTGTGGATCGAGGCCGCGTCCAGCTTTTGTGATGCGGTCGCGACGGCAACGATGGCTTTACCGGCCATCCAGGCGGCCCAATCCGGGTCGGTGATGGGGCGCTTGGCAGCCTTGGCAAAGCGACGGCTGACCTGTGGAGCACCAAAGCGCTCGAACTGCGCCTGCCAGCTTAGCGCAACCAAGCCGCCGTCACCCACCACCGGGCGGGGCATTTGGGTGTTGTAGGGAACGCTGCGGGCGAATTCGCCGTCACTGTCAACCACCCACACGACGTCATACGCGAGGTTGGCGGTGAGCAAGGCAACATTGCCTAAGGCACGCTCCCGCGGGTCAGCCGATAGTTTGAAAGGCTTTACAGCGGCTGTTTTGAGCCCATAACGTTTGAGCGAAGCCTGCACAACGACGCTGCGCGCAGCGTCTTCAGGCAACGCACCGCTGAGCACCAACACGTTTTGCCAGCGCCGCGCCACCAAGGCTTGGGCCAGCGCGTCAGCACGCATGCGCTCGCTGGGCAACACGTGGTACAGGTGCAAGGCGCAGTCTTTCTCGCGCAAAACATCGTCACGCGCCCGAACGTTCAGCAGCGGCACCTTCACGCTGGCTGCCACCGGGGCCACCCAAGCGCCGGGCAGGCTCAGTACCAGCAGCGCGGCCCCTGCTTTTTCGGCTTTTTGTGCGGCAACTTTTGCAGCTTCGAGGTTGACGGCTGATTCAACGTTGAGTTTGACACTGGCCTTCTCAGCTTCCAGTTCGAACTGCGCTTCTTCCAGGGCC
The DNA here is from genome assembly GCA_031418135.1 of Rhodoferax sp. Classification (GTDB taxonomy): domain Bacteria; phylum Pseudomonadota; class Gammaproteobacteria; order Burkholderiales; family Burkholderiaceae_C; genus JANYCG01. The sequence goes on from JANOWY010000328.1 coordinate 1,823, forward strand.
ACATTCAGGCCATCTGCCGCTGAGCCGCCAGGGTGGCCCAGGTAGGCACGCTCCAGCCGGGTGCGATCAAGTTGGGGGTTGTCGGCTTGTTCAATCAGTGTGACGTTCCACACCGCCGCGTGCAGCGAAGCCGCCATCAGGCCCACAGTCAAGAACGACAGGGTGGACTTGTGTTGCATCACGTGGCTCAGGGTGGCGAATTTCGAATTAAACCGGTGTCGGCAGATCAGTCGATCAGGACAGCACCGTAAGGCACCCGGCCGACTGGAATGGTTTTGGTGGCCTTAGCTGTCGCCACGTCCACCACGGTCATGTCATCCGACAACCCATTCACCACGTAAAGCTGTGACTCATCTTTGCTCAAGGAAACGTTCCAGGCGCGCTTGCCGGCCAAC
>JANOWY010000329.1:0-3929 GCA_031418135.1 Rhodoferax sp.
CGGCTGCCTGCAAAAGCTGCTCAGACCAGGTGCCGCTTGCCAGGGCGCGATTGGTTTGCCAGTCAGGGGCAAAGAAGCCTGCTTCGCTGTCTGTGCCGGCGAAGCTGATGACGGTTTCGGTTCCGTTTATAAACGTAACTGCTTCAAAGCCTGAATTGTCAATACGACGATAAGTATTCGGCAATTCGGTCCAATTCGGCGGTGCTGGAAATTTATTATCGTCAGCCCGGGTCGAACGATATGCGACTCCGGCCAGCAGTGCATATTCAAGGTTAGAAGCCATTGTGTTGTCCTTTTTGTTCAAATTCTATTTGCAGGAATTTTCGAAGTACTGGCGATTGAATTCACCGGGGGCTCCCCAGCCACACTTGTAGCGAACAACGATTTCACAGGCGGGTAGGCTACGCGAAGTGCCCATAACCTCCCGCAAAATGGTTTTGTATTGAGGCTGCGGCAACGACGAATTGATCTTCTGGACTGCGTCAAACGGTACATAGCCACTGCTTTGACTGCTCTCCCGAATATCGTTCTGGCGGCTGTCATTGACGATCAGGTTGATGGTTTTGAATTCCGCAGGCAGTTCGGCGATAGCAATCCTTTGCCATTCATTCGCCTCAAGCTTGAAGACAACATAGGGCGGGTTGGGCCTGCCCCATTTGTTGTACGACAGGCAAAGGTTGGGTTCAACCACAAGGTAGGGCACGCCTTGCTTGACGTGCAAGGCCAACGCGTTGAAGTTGGTGCGGCCCAAGTCTTGCCCATACTCGCTGGTCCAACTGAGTTGCCGGTTTGAACCCGGCAGTGCAAACCGAATGGTGTGTTCACCCGCAGGCACCTCTTGCCCAGGCTCACGTCTGCCTTTGTAAATCTGCGAGCGCTCCACAATGATCTTCTGCCCGTCGTGCAGCAGCACCTCTTCTTTCCAGCTGTCTGCACCTGAGACGGGCAAGGCTGCGCAGGCGCTCAAAATGATGGCGGCGCAAACGCTGCTCAAGTGCTGTTTTAGTGAATCCATCAAATTGAATTGCTGCATTTTTGCTCCTAAATAGATATCTAATAAATCAATATTTGCGAGAACAATATCCTAATTTTCCTAAAGGAATTTCTGAAACCGGTGTTTGGGGCGTTTTGGGCCCATCTTGGGTTGCAGGGCCAACCGAGTCTTTTTGCACACTCTCGCATAGCGCAGCAGGTCGGCACCAGCGCCACCCACCAAGAGATCTGTCTTGCTGCCCCCCACCAGGGTGTCATACCCGGTGCCGCCCAGCATGAAGGCACCCCGGTTGAGCGTGTCAATGCCGGTCAGCGCGAGGGGGCCGGCTTGCACGAGCCAGTCGCGCATCTGGGGCAGCAATGATTGGATGAGGGCGCTTTCTGCGGCGGTGAAGACGCTGCGGTCGGTCAGGTAGTTTTTAAGGTACTGATCAAAACCTTTGGCATCTTTGAGGTTGAGTTTGCCGTTGCTGGTGTTGTCAGCCAGGGCGCTGGCGAAGGTTTTGGCGAAGGTGGTAGAGCCGTTGGCGATGTCGAAGCTGATGCCACCCGCAACGTCCTGGAACAGTGGCTGACTGGCACCTGCGCTGGTCGGAGTTTCTTCGTAGTATTTTTGCAAAGCGAAGGCGATCAGGGTTTTGTGCAAATCACTCGTCACCGTTCCATCGTTCAGTGTCAGGCCATTAGGCTGCGAGGCTTTCACAACCTCGGCGGCTAATCGGGTTAATTTGCCCAAGCCAGCACCGGCAGCTTGCTCACCTCTGATGAGATTGATCAGAATGTTTTCGGAATCAGATTGCGTGGAGTTGGCAAATAAATTTTTATCCATCAACAATGGCAGCAGTTTGCTGCTGGCATAAGTAGCCAAGCGGAATTCATTGCTTAAAACCAATGCCGTAAGTAGCGCTTGGGAGTGCAGTACCGTGGATGCATCAAGCCCAATGACATCGATTGAATTGGCTTGGATCATCGCGGTCTGACCGACAACAGTTGGCCAAATGGCCCGGAGGGCGGCTAACGCTTCGCCCTCAAGAAAATGATTGGTTACTTTCGCCTCCCGCGCCGCGTAACCGGTGACATAACTGCCAAAAAAATTTGTCAGTGCCGAAACCGAATATCCGGAAAGTGTCAATGCCAATGCCGTTGCGGCCATGACAATTGGATTGAGCGCGGTCGCCTTAAACGGGGCTTCATCAAAAACCACGGCGGGCCTGTCAAACCAAACGGCCATGATGGAAGCCAAGCCACCACCCAGACTATGCCCAGTGAAGGTGATATTTGGGCCGTACTGATTGCGGGCCTGTAGATAGGCAATGGCGGCTTTGGTGACTTGAGTGCTTCCCAGGCCCAAGGCGATGTCAACATTTGACAACCAGTCCACACCTTCGTTGGTGCCCGCATAAGCAACCACTATTTCGGCACCGTTTCGATACACGCCGTAGGAGAATCCATCGCCCTGGTCTCCATGCCATTCGAGTTCAGACCAGCCTGTTGGCATTGCGGGGCGATTAAATTCCTTGTCAATGCCGGAAGCAGCAGCCTTCGTCGAATACACGCGTAGGGCCATTAATGCCATGTCAATGGTGGTTGTCATTTTCATTTACTCCTTGAACAGTCTGATGCGACACGGGAAGCCAAAAGATGGCTTTCTGGGCGTCTGCGCCCAGGATGCTCAACATTCATTTTTTTGATCAAATCTTGAGTCACCTTAAAAGGAATATCACCCTCTGTTGCGGAATAGAAATCCATCAAATTTCGTGGCCTGCCGACCAATTCAAATGTGATTTCGGGCTGTAGTTGCCATGAATTATTCTTCCACCGATATTCACCGTATCCCCGTTTCCCGCACTCAGTGGCCCAAGCAACGATCGCGACAGTTTTAGGTGTGTCCGCATATTCGTAAATCATCAATGTCGCTTGGCTTTCGGTCTGGAAGTTGTATTCTTGCCCGTTGCGTTTGAGTCTGATTTCGCGCGTGTTCAACCCCCAGCCCATGTCCAATGGATTGCCCGGTTCTGATCGGCGAACGTAAGAATCGGTTCGTTTCACCCAAATCATCTCCCCCGTATTGAGCAGCACTTCCTCTTCCCAGGATATTGTTCGGCCGCAACCCACTAGTGCCAATGAAATGAACAGCATGCAAAGCCGAGCGCCACGGTGCGCAAAGGAGGCAACGGTAGTCATACCCACCGCCCGGTTGAAGCGCATCGTCTTGTGCATTTGCGGTCTGCATAGGTATTAATCTTGCTATATTTAATGTAACAAACTATTGATTTATCGATTGAACAATTCCTAGATATTTGCAGAATCTTTTTTTGCGGCAGTCGTTGAAGGCGTTTTTGGCACTTTTTGGCGCTCAGAGTCAGCCGGGGCTTTCTAGCCACTGTCACAAAGCGCTGCACATCAGCCTCGCTGCCGCCTTCGATGACATCGCGGCCAAGCCCCGAGTGAGCCGGTATGCCCAGCGGCCCCGTCACCCCGCTCACCCAATCGCGCCCGGCACCGGTGCGGATGTGGTCATCACCGCCAGCGGCCTGGATGATGATGTCATTGCCAGCGCCGCTGCTGATGTAGTCGTTGGCGGTGCTGTCTTTAAGCGTATCAACGCGCCCTGTCTCGGGGCTGGCGCTCACCACAATGTTGCCCAGGGCATCGCGTTCAATCTGGATGCCAGCGGTGTTGGGGTCGGCATCCTTGGGGGCCAGGTCGCCCAGGATGTCGTTGCTGGTGGCCGGGTTGAGGGAGGCCAACGGGCCGTTCAAGCTAATGCCCAGGCTGCCGGGGGTGAAGTTCTTCACCACAAAATTGCCGTTGATGAGCAGGCGGTTGGTGCCGCTGCCTGCACCGCCTGAACCGCCCGAAGCGTTGACCAGGGTGTACAGCCGCCCGTCAGAATCTTTGTAGGTGCGGTTGTCGCCCAGCTGGGTGGCGTTTGA
>JANOWY010000330.1:0-12429 GCA_031418135.1 Rhodoferax sp.
TGGCCAACAAACGGTACGCGAGCTTTTTCTAGCGGATGCAGCAAGCTCCAGCGCTCGGCGTCTTGGCCGTCGCGCGCCAGCTCGTTAAAGCTTGGGCAGCTCCATACATTGCTGGACACGCCCCACTCTTTTTCAAGCAGCTCTTGTGCGGCGATGGATTCGCGAAGAATGGTGCCTGAGCCCAAAAGCTGCACGCGGGGAGTGAGCTTCGAGCCTTCCTTGCACAAATACATGCCTTTGATGATTTGCTCTTCGGTGCCCACGGTTAAGCCCGGCATCGGGTAGTTTTCATTCAGCAACGTCAAGTAGTAATACACGTTCTCCTGCTTCTCCACCATGCGTTTGAGGCCGTGGTGCAGGATGACGCCCACCTCGTGCGCAAAGGTCGGGTCGTAGCTGATGCAGTTTGGAATGGTGCCCGCCAAGATGTGGCTGTGGCCGTCTTCGTGCTGCAGGCCTTCGCCGTTCAGCGTGGTGCGCCCAGAGGTGCCGCCCAGCAAAAAGCCGCGCGCCTGCATGTCACCCGCTGCCCAGGCCAGATCGCCAATGCGCTGGAACCCGAACATCGAGTAATACACGTAGAACGGGATCATGATGCGGTTGTTGGTGCTGTAACTGGTTGCCGCTGCAATCCAGCTGCTCATGCCACCGGCTTCGTTAATGCCCTCTTGCAATATCTGACCCTTTTTGTCTTCTTTGTAATACATCACCTGGTCTTTGTCGACCGGTGTGTATTGCTGGCCATCGGGGTTGTAAATGCCGATTTGACGGAACAGGCCTTCCATGCCGAAGGTGCGGGCTTCGTCGACCAAAATGGGAACCACGCGTGGGCCCAGGGCCTGGTCGCGCAAGAGCGTGGTGAGAAAACGCACGTAAGCCTGGGTGGTCGAAATTTCGCGCCCTTCGGCCGTGGGTTCAATCACGCTCTTGAAGGTTTCAAGGGCAGGCACGGTGAACTGCTCGTCTGATTTCACCCGGCGGTGCGGCAGGTAGCCGCCCAGCGCTTTGCGGCGCTCGTGCAAATAGCGCATCTCGGGCGTGTCATCGGCTGGTTTGTAGAACGGAATGTTGGCCAGCTCGCTGTCGGGCACCGGTATGTTGAACCGGTCGCGGAAGGTTTTGATGTCTTCGTCGGTCAGCTTTTTGGTTTGGTGCACATTATTTTTGCCTTCACCCGCTTTGCCCATGCCAAAACCCTTGACGGTTTTGATCAGTAAAACGGTGGGCTGGCCCACATGGTTCACCGCCTTGTGGAAAGCCGCGTAAACCTTTTTGGAATCGTGGCCACCGCGGCGCAGCTCAAAAATCTCTTCGTCGCTCATCTTGGCAACCATTTCCAGCGTGCGCGGGTCTTTGCCGAAGAAGTGTTTGCGCACGTAGGCACCGTCGTTGGCTTTCATGGCCTGGTAGTCGCCGTCCAGCGTGTCCATCATGATCTTGCGCAGCGCGCCGTCTTTATCGCGGGCCAAAAGCGGATCCCACCCGCTGCCCCACAGCAGTTTGATCACGTTCCAGCCGGCACCGCGGAAGTCGCCTTCCAGTTCCTGAATAATCTTGCCATTGCCGCGCACGGGGCCATCCAGGCGCTGCAGGTTGCAGTTGATGACAAACACCAAGTTGTCCAGCTTCTCGCGCGCGGCCAGGCCAATGGCGCCCAGGCTTTCCACTTCGTCCATTTCACCGTCGCCGCAGAACACCCAGACTTTGCGGTTTTCGGTGTTGGCAATGCCACGGGCATGCAGGTACTTCAAAAACCGCGCCTGGTAAATGGCCATCAGCGGGCCTAGGCCCATGGAGACGGTGGGGAACTGCCAGAACTCGGGCATCAATTTGGGGTGCGGGTAGCTGGAGAGGCCTTTGCCATCGACTTCCTGGCGGAAGTTGAGCAATTGCTCTTCGGTCAAGCGGCCTTCCAGGTAGGCGCGGGCATACACGCCGGGCGATACGTGGCCCTGGATATAGAGGCAATCGCCGCCGTGGTTTTCACTTTCGGCGTGCCAAAAATGGTTGAAACCGGCACCAAACAGGCTGGCCAGTGAGGCGAAAGAGCCAATATGCCCCCCCAAGTCGCCGCCATCTACCGGGTGATGGCGATTGGCCTTGACCACCATGGCCATGGCGTTCCAGCGCATGTAGGCACGCAGGCGTTCTTCGATTTCCAGGTTGCCGGGGGAACGTTCTTCCTGGTCGGGCTCAATGGAATTGACATAACCAGTGGTAGCCGAAAAAGGCATGTCGATGCTTTTTTCGCGGGCATGCTCGAGCAATTGCTCCAGCAAAAAGTGCGCCCGCTCGGGGCCCTCAGCTTCGATGACGGCGCTTAACGCGTCCGTCCATTCACGGGTTTCCTGTGTGTCGCCGTCATTAGCGGCGGAACCAAAGAGGCTCTGGGGGTTTGCGGCCATATTTGTCTCCTATTACGGGTGCATTGCACCTCAATTTTTGCGGGTGTTTGGATTTTCACACAAGTTTTTTCAAATTTCAATAGATGCTTTTACTTTTTACATAATGAAAATTGATAAGCTTATCTGGCGCTTGCCTGGCGGGTGGCGGTTGGCCGCACACAACCCTGCGCAGCCCAGAATAGGGTCCCGTCTCTTACACTCGCGCATGCCAAACGTAACCGTCGTCAATGCCATTCCAACCGCCTTTGCGCAGTGGCGCATGCGCTGGCGCGCTTGGTGGCGCAGGCTGACGCCGCAACGTCAAGACCGTTTTTCTGTTTTGGCACCGCTGTTGGCGGTGATCTTGTTTCTGGCGGCCATCATGGCAGCGTTCGGTTACCTGCGGCTCGAAGAGATCGAACGCGAGCGCGAAGCCGTCAAGCGCGATGTCGAATATGCCCACCAGCAGTTGCGCCTGCGTTTGCTGGAACGCCAGGAACAGCTGATGCGGCTGGCCCGCGATGTCTCCAACCGGGAAGCCGACGCGGAAGACTTCCGGGATCGGGCCGAGGCCCTGGTGACCCAATTCCCCGAGCTTGAATCCTTGAGCTGGGTAGACGACAAGCGGCGCGTGCGGTCGGTTTTTTCCACCGCCAGCCAACCGGCCAGTACGACCCGCCTCGCGGGCGGATTTTTGCGGTCTGGCGAAACCGATGCCAACTTCAACCTGGTCAAGGATCTGAACCAGGTGGTCTATTTTCAGGGCTCGGCTGCCGAAGGGCCACCAACGCTTCAGTTACTGATCCCGCTGACCGACAAAACCCGGTTTGCGGGTGTCGTTTTGGCCGAATATTCAGTCGATGGCCTGTTTCGGTATGGCGTGCCGACCGACATCTCGTCACGTTATGCAGTGTCGTTTCTGGACGCAAAAGGGGTGCGGCTGGCGGGTGTCACAGTGCCCCCGGCGGGCCGCACGGCCACCTTGCTGCCTTGGGCATCGCCCGCCACCAGCCATGAGGTGCCGGTGTCCCCTGTGGGCAATGGCCTGGTGATCAAGGCGCAGGCCTATCGGACTTCACTGGGAGTGATTGGTAGCGGGCTGTTTTGGCTGGTGGCCGTGTTGGCCAGCATGACCGCCTGGATGCTGATTGCCAATTGGCGCCACATGCGCCGACGGGTGCAGGCCCAGCAAGCGCTACTGCAGGAAACCAGTTTTCGCCGGGCCATGGAGAACTCCATTCTCACCGGCATGCGGGCCATGGATCTGCAAGGCCGCATCACCTACGTAAATGCCGCGTTTTGCCAGATGACGGGCTGGAACGAGGCGGATCTGGTCGGTGCCGAAGCGCCGTTTCCGTATTGGCCTGATGCCGACCACGACACCTTGTTTGCCCGGCTGGACGATGAGCTCAATGGCCGCACCACGCCTTCGGGCATCCAGATGCGTGTCAAGCGGCGCGACCGTACGGTTTTTGACGCGCGCCTGTATGTATCGCCGCTGATTGACGCCAAAGGTGCCCAGACCGGCTGGATGACCTCGATGACCGACATCACTGAGCCCAACCGAGTGCGCGAACAACTTACCGCCTCGCAAGAGCGCTTCACCACTGTGCTGGACGCGCTGGATGCCGCCGTGTCGGTCGGTCCGTTGGGTAGCGACGAGCTGCTGTTTGCCAACAAGATGTACCGTCATTGGTTTGGCTCCCAAGTGGCAGGCCATCTGCTGCTGATCGCCCAGGCCGGGGTGGTGCCGCGCCCGCTCAGTGATGACGTTCACGACACGGTTGATTCGTTTGCTGGCCTGCCCGCACAAGAGGTGGCGGATGCCGAAATTGAAAATTCCGAGATTTTTGTCAGCGAACTCGGCAAATGGCTGGAAGTGCGCACCCGTTACCTGGGCTGGGTAGACGGCCGCCTGGCGCAAATGGTCATTGCCACTGACATCACCGCCCGCCGCCTGGCCGAAGAGCAGTCTGCCGCACAAGCCGAGCGCTCGCAAACTGCCAGCCGCCTGATCACGATGGGCGAAATGGCCTCCAGCGTGGCCCATGAGCTGAACCAGCCGCTCACCGCCATCAACAATTACTGCAACGGCATGGTTTCACGCATCAAGGCCCAGCAAATTACCGAGCCCGATTTGCTGGGGGCGCTTGAGAAGACCGCCCGCCAGGCGCAACGCGCCGGGCAAATCATCCAGCGCATCCGCTCATTCGTCAAACGCAGCGAACCCAACCGGGCGCTCTCGGAAGTGCCCGAAATGGTGACCGAAGCCGTCGAGCTGGCCGACATCGAGGTGCGCCGCCACAACGTGCGGCTCACCCACTACATTGCCGCACGGCTGCCCAAACTGATGGTCGATCCGATCCTGATCGAACAGGTGTTGGTCAACCTGCTGAAGAACGGCGCGGAATCGGTTGAAGCCAGCCAGCGCCCCTCGTCGCGGCGCAGCATCGTGCTGCGGGTGTTGCCCAAGCGGGTGGAAGACAAACCGGTGGTGGAGTTCTCGGTACAAGATTCGGGCAAAGGCTTGCCACCCGAGGTGATGGAAAGGTTGTACGAGGCCTTTTTCTCCACCAAGCCCAACGGCATGGGCATTGGGCTCTCGTTGTGCCGCTCAATCATCGAATCTCACCAGGGGCGATTGAAGGCCGAGAACCTCTACAATGGAAACGAGGTGACTGGCTGCTGCTTCACTTTTTGGCTGCCGGTGCCCGACAACGGGTCTGGCGCAACGGTGCAACCTGCGCATCAACAACTTAATATCCCAGGGTAATTGCATGAGTCTAATCCCCAAAAAAGGCACTGTTTATGTCGTCGACGACGACGAGGCCGTGCGCGATTCATTGCAATGGCTGCTCGAAGGCAAAGTCTACCGGGTGCGCTGTTTTGATTCGGCTGAATCTTTCCTGAGCCGCTATGACCCGCGCGAAGTGGCCTGCCTGATTGTCGATATCCGCATGGGCGGCATGACCGGCCTGGAGTTGCAAAGCCGCCTGATGGACAGCAAGTCGCCTCTGCCCATCGTCTTCATCACCGGCCATGGCGACGTGCCCATGGCGGTGGACACGATGAAAAAAGGGGCCATGGATTTCATCCAGAAGCCCTTCAAGGAAGAGCAGTTGGTGACTCTGGTCGAGCGCATGCTCGAGCAGGCCAAAATCTCCTTTGCCGAACATTTGCAATCCGCCAGCCGCGAAGCCCTGCTGGCCAAACTGACGCTGCGCGAATCGCAGGTGCTGGAGCGCATCGTGGCAGGCAGACTGAACAAACAAATCGCCGATGACTTGGGCATCAGCATCAAAACGGTGGAGGCGCACCGCGCCAACATCATGGAAAAACTCAACGCCAACACCGTGGCGGACTTGCTCAAAATTGCCTTGGGGCAAACCGGCCAAAAAGCTTGATTTTTTCGAATTTCACAAAATAAATACTAATTTTTAATAATTTTTGCAACAACATTAGTAGCTAGTAGCGCCCGTTTGGTGTGAACCAACGGGCCTTTTTTATTTTTAAAAATATATGACTGCACATATTATCGATGGAAATGCCGTTGCGCGGCAGTTGCGCGGCCAGGCCGCAACGCGCACCCAAGCCCTCAAGGCGCGCGGCATCACTCCCGGCTTGGCGGTTGTTTTGGTGGGGGCAGATCCGGCCAGCCTGGTCTACGTGGGCAAAAAAGTTCAGGCCTGCGAAGAAGTCGGCGTGTTCTCGTTGCTGGAAAAACACCCCGCCAAACTCACCCAGGCCGACCTGCTGACCCGCATCAACGCGCTCAACCAAGACTCCGCCATCCACGGCATTCTGGTTCAGTTGCCACTGCCTGCCCACATTGATGCCCACCTCGTGATTGAGGCGATAGCACCTGCCAAAGACGTGGATGGCTTCCATGTGGCCAGCGCCGGCGCGCTGATGACGGGAGCGCCTGGCTTTTGGTCCTGCACACCCTACGGCTGCATCAAGCTGCTGGAGAGCACCGGTATCGATTTGCGTGGCAAACATGCAGTCGTAATTGGCCGTAGCAACAACGTAGGCAAACCCATGGCCCTGATGCTGCTACAGAAAAACTGTACCGTCACGGTCTGCCATAGCGCCACCGCTGACCTCAAATTTCACACCCTGCAGGCCGACATCGTGGTCGCCGCCGTGGGCCGTCGCAACACCCTGACCGCCGACATGGTGAAACCCGGCGCAGTGGTCATCGACGTGGGTATGAATCGCAATGAACTGGGCAAGTTGTGCGGGGACGTAGATTTTGCCGGGGTCAAGGAGGTGGCGGGCTGGATCACCCCGGTACCTGGTGGCGTGGGCCCGATGACGGTCACCATGCTGCTGATCAACACCCTTGAAGCGGCTGAACGCGCCACCACCTGAACACCATGAACACAGAACCCAACCCCTTGCTGGATTTTTCGGATGTGCCGCTGTTTGACCGCATCAGGCCCGCCCATGTGCAACCCGCCGTGAATGCCCTGCTGGCAGAGGCCAACCAGGCGCTGGAGCAGGTTACAGCCGCCGCGTTCCCGGCCCAGTGGCTTGCCATTTCAAAAGTCCTGGATACCGCGACTGAACGTCTGGGCCGGGCTTGGGGAGCGGTGAGCCACTTGAACGCCGTGGCAGACACACCTGAATTGCGGGCTGCCTACAACGAGAGTTTGCCCGCCGTCACCGAATTTTTCACCCGCATGGGCGCTGATGAGCGGCTGTACGCCAAATACAAGGCAATCGACATTGCCAGTTTGAACGCAGAACAGCGCCAGGCCCACAAAAACGCAATGCGGGGCTTTGTGCTGGGCGGCGCTGAACTGCAAGGCGCAGCGCGCGAGCGTTACGCCCAAATTCAGGAGCGGCAGGCTGAATTGAGCCAGAAGTTCAGTGAAAACGCGCTGGATGCAACCGATGCGTTTGCCTACTTTGCGCAAGAGAGCGAACTGGACGGTGTGCCAGAAGACGTCAAAACCACCGCACGCGCCGCCGCGCAGGCAGACGGCAAAGACGGCTTCAAACTCACCCTGAAAATGCCCTGCTATTTGCCGGTGATGCAATTCGCCACCAGCAGCACGCTGCGCGAAACGCTTTACCGGGCCTACGGCACGCGGGCTTCTGACCAAGCCGCAGGCGATGCCGTCAAGTTTGACAACACGGCGCTCATCGACGAGATTTTGGCGCTGCGGCAAGAAGAGGCGCTGTTGTTGGGTTTCCAGAATTTTGGCGAGGTATCGCTGGTGCCCAAAATGGCCCAATCACCGGGCCAGGTTCTCAGCTTCTTGCGTGATCTGGCGACAAAAGCCCGCCCTTTTGCCTTGCAAGACGTAGCCGATGCGCGCGCCTTTGCAGCCCAACACCTCCAGTTACCCGACCCGCAAGCCTGGGACATGGCCTATGTGGGCGAAAAACTCAAAGAAGCGCGCTACGCCTTCAGCGAACAGGAAGTCAAACAATATTTCACGGCACCCAAAGTGTTGTCTGGCCTGTTCAAAATCGTTGAAACGCTGTTTGAAGTGGCCATTCATCGGGACACCGCACCGGTATGGCATGAAAGTGTCGAGTTTTACCGCATCGAACGCACGCAAAAACTAGCCGACGGAACCCTGAAAACCCAACTGATTGGCCAGTTTTATCTGGATCCGTCAGCCCGCAAAGGCAAGCGCGGGGGTGCCTGGATGGACGATGTGCGAGCCCGCTGGCTGCGCCCTGACAACAGCCAGTTGCAAACGCCGGTGGCGCACCTGGTGTGCAACTTCGCCGAGGGCAATGTGGTTGACGGTGTAAAAAAACCCGCCTTGCTCACACATGACGACGTGACCACCTTGTTCCATGAATTTGGCCACGGCTTGCACCATTTGTTGACCCAGGTGAACGAACGAGATGTTTCTGGCATCAGCGGCGTGGAATGGGACGCGGTTGAACTGCCCAGCCAGTTCATGGAGAATTTTTGCTGGGAATGGGACGTGATACGCCACATGAGTGCTCACATTGACACCGGCGAGCCCCTGCCGCGGGCCCTGTTCGACAAGATGCTGGCCGCCAAAAACTTCCAGAGCGGCCTGCAAACCTTGCGGCAGGTCGAGTTTTCGCTGTTTGACATGCTGTTGCACACCAGCCACATGCCAGGTGACAGCGTGATGGGACAACTCAATGCTGTTCGGGCTGAAGTAGCGGTGCTGCAACCACCTGCCTGGAGCCGCAGCCCCCATACCTTCAGCCATATTTTTTCAGGGGGTTACGCCGCTGGCTATTACAGCTACAAATGGGCTGAGGTGCTCAGCGCAGATGCCTACGCCGCCTTTGAGGAAACAGCGGGTAACGGAGGCTTGCCAAAGCTTGAAACTGGTAGAAAATATCGGCAAGCCATTTTGGAGGTCGGCGGAAGCCGACCGGCCATCGAATCGTTCACGGCGTTTCGCGGTCGCGAGCCCACCCTGGACGCTCTCTTGCGGCACCAGGGAATGGCAAACCAGGAGGTAACCAGCCATGCACATTGATCTGATCAAAAAAAATCCGTCTCAGTCCTCTCCAATCAACAAGCCACAACTGCGGAACTGGGCCGGGTCTTTTGGCCTGTGTGTCCTTGCATTGACGGCGCTTGCCCCTACAGCCAATGCCCAAACGGTGTTTCGCATCGTTGGCCCGGACGGGCGCGTCACATTTTCAGACAAGCCACCGCTGACGGCCGAGCAAAGCGTGACAGCCACCGGCCGTAGCGGCCGGCCGGTCGAAGTGGCCAATAACAGCCTGCCCTTTGAGCTGCGCCAGGTAGCGACCCGTTACCCAGTGACACTGTATTCATCGGCAAGCTGCGGGCCGTGCAGCAGTGGGCGCGCCTTGTTGACCAGCCGTGGCGTACCGTTCACCGAACGAACTGTCACAACCGCAGAAGATGGTGACGCCTTGGCCCGCCTCAGCGGAGAGAACTCCTTGCCGTTTTTGACTATTGGCGGGCAAAAAATCAAAGGCTTTTCTGATACGGAGTGGACCCAGTTTCTGGATGCTGCTGGTTATCCGGCCGCCTCCAAACTACCGGCAAATTTCCGCAACCCGCCGGCCAGCCCGCTGGTGGCCGTGCAGCGCCCGGAGCCGGCTGCGCCCGTCGCCACTACAGCCGCCACCGGTGCCGCCCCACCCGACCTTCCTACCGCAGCACCTGCCGCGCCGGCCAACAACGCCTCCAATCCGGCAGGTATTCGCTTCTGATTTAAAACCGCAGGGTTTGCACGCCGTGCGGCGTACCCAGCAGGCAAATATGCGCCCGCTGGTGGGCAAAAACACCCACAGTCACAACCCCCGGCCATTGGCTGACTTCGGTCTCAAAAGCCTTCGGCTCGGCAATTTGCAGACCTGTTACATCCAGAATATGCTGTTTGTTATCGGTGATGAGCGGCTGCCCGTTTTTCATCCTCAGTGTGGCCGTGCCGCCCATTTGTGCAAATTGCCGTGTGATGCGTCGGCTGGCCATAGCAATCACTTCCACCGGCAACGGAAAACGCCCCAATACCGATACCTGTTTGGACGCATCAGCAATACACACAAACTGGCGTGATTGGGCAGCCACGATTTTCTCGCGCGTGAGCGCCGCGCCGCCGCCTTTAACCATGTTCCCGGCCCCGTCAATTTCATCAGCTCCATCGATATACACCGCCAATTCATCGACCTCATTGCAGTCAAATACCGTTATGCCCAGGGCCTTGAGACGCTCCGTGCTGGCTTCGGAACTGGACACTGCGCCGCGGATATCTGCCCTGATGGTGCCCAATGCATCGATGAATTTGTTGACCGTCGAGCCGGTGCCCACGCCCACAATTTCACCCCGCACCACGAACTGCAATGCTGCCACACCCACTTGGGTTTTCATTTCATCTTGGGTCAAAGCTGGATTCCTTCATTTGCGACAATGGCCGTCTGTTTTTAGTTTTCCCCAAATTATCCAATGTCATTGCTGCCCTACGCCCTTGCCCGCCCTTTTTTATTCGGCATTGACCCGGAGGTGGCCCATGAACTCACCTTGCATGGCCTGGCGGCGGTACAAGGCACGCCGCTGGAATGGGCCTACTGCAATAGCCGGGTCGATGACCCGGTCACATTGGCCGGGCTGACGTTTCCCAATCGGGTGGGCCTGGCGGCGGGGCTGGATAAAAACGCACGCTGTATTGACGGCCTCGCGGCCATGGGATTCGGCTTCATTGAGGTTGGCACCGTAACACCGCTGGGCCAACCGGGTAATCCCAAACCGCGCATGTTCAGGCTCCCCAAAGCAAAGGCGCTGATCAACCGTCTAGGCTTCAACAATGATGGCCTGGAGGCCTTCATTGCCAATGTGCAACGTGCCGGCGTCAGAAAAAGCAAATCCGGTAAAAACCCGCTGATATTGGGCCTGAACATCGGCAAAAATGCCGCCACCCCCATTGAATGCGCGGTCGATGACTACCTGACTTGTCTGGACGGCGTTTATCCGCATGCCGACTATGTCACCGTGAACATCAGTAGCCCCAACACCAAAAACCTGCGCAGCCTGCAAAGTGACGCGGCGCTGGATGCCCTGCTGTCGGCTATTGCGAGCAGACGCGGCAAACTGGCCAAGACACACCACAAACGGACGCCCATTTTTGTAAAAATCGCGCCCGATTTGGATGAAACCCAAGTGCAACTGATCGCTGCCACCCTGAAGCGCAACGATATGGACGGCGTGGTGGCCACCAACACCACGCTGGCGCGTGACGCTGTGAAAGGCCTGGTTCATGGCGAGGAAGCAGGCGGGCTCAGTGGTGCGCCCGTGCTGCAAGCGAGCAACCGTGTGATTGCCCAGTTGCGCAACGAATTGGGCAAGGCTTTTCCGATTGTGGGTGTAGGCGGCATCATGTCTGCTGCTGACGCGGTTGGCAAGGTAAAGGCCGGGGCCGACGTGGTGCAAATTTACACCGGCCTGATCTACAGGGGACCGGACCTTGTGAGCCAGTGCGCCAAAGCCGTACAAAGGTTTTCACGCGAGACGACTTCGCGTTAACCATGTAACCCGCCGCTAGGTGCTGGCGTTATAACCGGGTGTTCGATCCAACAACCGGAGACCAACGCCATGAAAATCACCCCTGTTCACACCGCACTTTTGGTTTTGATGGGCCTGGTGCAGGCACTGAACCCCGCCCTCGCCCAAACCAAAGCAGTTGAGTTGCGGTACAGCTCTGGCGCGCCGCCCTCAGGCAATCCGTGGGTCATGCAAATCAACCGCCTGGCCAAAGATGTTGAAGAAGAAAGCAAGGGTGAACTCAAGATCGTGCCATTTTTTGGCTCGCAATTGGGCAGCGAACAAGACACGGTTCAACAAGTGGCGCGCGGGCGTATTGACATGGGTGGGTATTCGTCCGGCTCGGCAGCGCTGATCGTGCCGGAAGTCGCCTTGCTTATCATGCCCTTCTACTTCAAAACTACCGCTGAGCTGGACTGTGTGCTGGACAACCATGTGGCCAAGCCACTGGCTGAACTGTTCGCCAAAAAGGGGGTGCAGTTCCTGGGGTTTGCCGAGGTCGGCACGATCGACTATTTTGGCAAAAAAGCCTATGCCAATCCGGCAGATGTCAAAGGCATCAAAGTGGGTTCCTATGCAAACAAGTCCTCTGAAATCTATAACCGTACCGTCGGCAGCAACCCGATTCCGCTGGGTTTGCCCGAATGGATTCCATCCATCCAAACCGGACTGGTGGAGGTGATTGGCTCCCCGATCACCTTTGCGTTGCCTTCAGGACTGACCAAGGTGGCACCGGTAGCCACCCGGGTAGGGCTGTATGACTCGGCCTCCTATACGCTGATGAACAAGGCGGCCTATGACAAGCTCGGAAAAGACCAGCAGGATTCCCTGTTGCGCGCGATTGCGCGCAACAGCTCGGCCAAAATGCGCGTTGAAGTGCGGGGTTTTGAGAACACCCTGTATGGCATGCACGAGAAGGCAGGTGGACAGGTTGTCAATGTCACCCAAGCCCAACGCGATGCCTGGCGCGCCGCCACAGAGCCCATGTACCCTGTGCTGGTAAAGGAAACCGGGGGCAATGCCGAGGCC
>JANOWY010000331.1:0-3212 GCA_031418135.1 Rhodoferax sp.
ATTGGCCGCTGCCCGCATGGGCTGCAAAACCTTGCTGCTGTCACACAATATTGAAACGCTCGGCCAAATGAGCTGCAACCCGTCGATTGGCGGCATTGGCAAAGGCCATTTGGTCAAAGAGGTAGACGCCATGGGCGGCGCCATGGCGCTGGCCACGGATGAAGGTGGTATCCAGTTCCGTATTCTCAATTCGAGCAAAGGCCCGGCGGTGCGGGCCACGCGCGCACAAGCCGACCGGGTTTTGTATAAAGCCTATATTCGCCGCCGCCTGGAAAACCAGCCGAATTTGTGGCTGTTTCAGCAGGCCGTGGACGACCTGATGGTGGTGGGCGACCGGGTTATAGGCGCAGTAACCCAGGTGGGTGTGCGGTTTGTGGGCCGCACTGTGGTGCTGACGGCAGGCACTTTTCTGGATGGCAAGATCCACATCGGCCTGAACAACTATTCAGCGGGCAGGGCGGGTGATCCGCCAGCCGTATCGCTGTCGGCGCGGTTGAAGGAACTGAAACTGCCACAAGGCCGCTTGAAAACCGGCACGCCGCCAAGGCTGGACGGCCGCACGATTGACTTCAGCAAATGCCTGCGCCAGCCGGGTGATGGCATGGAAGGGGCCGAAAACCCGAACCTGCCGGTGTTCAGCTTTATGGGCAATGCAGCGATGCATCCGGCACAAGTGCCGTGCTGGATCACCCACACCAACGAACGCACGCATGACATCATCCGCAGCGGGTTCGAGCGCAGCCCCATGTTCACCGGCAAGATTGACGGCGTGGGGCCGCGTTATTGCCCGAGCGTTGAAGACAAGATCAACCGTTTTGCCGGCAAAGAAAGCCACCAGGTTTTTCTGGAGCCCGAAGGCCTGACCACCAACGAGTATTACCCTAACGGCATCAGCACCAGCTTGCCATTTGATATTCAGTACGACCTGGTGCGCAGCATGGCCGGGCTGGAAAACGCGCATATTTTGCGCCCCGGCTACGCTATTGAATACGACTACTTTGACCCAACCGGGCTCAAAGCCAGCTTTGAGAGCAAGGCGATCGGCGGCCTGTTTTTTGCCGGGCAAATCAACGGCACCACGGGTTACGAAGAGGCTGCCGCGCAAGGCATGTATGCGGGTATCAACGCTGCTTTGCAGGCTGGGGCCAAAGCGGCCAAAACCGGTTACGCAGAAGATACGTGGGTGCCAAGGCGTGACCAGGCTTACCTGGGTGTGCTGGTCGATGACCTCATCACCAAAGGCGTGAGTGAGCCGTATCGTATGTTTACCAGCCGGGCCGAGTACCGGCTGCAACTGCGCGAAGACAATGCCGACATGCGCCTGACGGAGGTGGGGAGGCAGTTGGGCTTGGTGGACGACGCACGTTGGGATGCCTTTAGCCGCAAGCGCGACGCTGTTTCACGTGAAACAGAACGCTTGCGCTCGATTTGGGTCAGCCCCAAAAACCTGGAAGCCGCAGAAGCCGAGCGGGTTTTTGGCAAGGCGCTTGAACACGAACACAGCCTGGCCGATTTGTTGCGCCGCCCTGAAGTGACATACGCGAGCCTGATGACGCTCGATGGTGGCAAATATGCCGTGACACCTCCCGGCCCGGGTGAGGGCGTGAAGGCCGGGGGCGGAAGCGTCGGCGGCGCCGTATTCGCCGGACAAGTGGCTGAGCAAGTCGAAATCGCCACCAAATACGCCGGCTACATCGACCGCCAGCGCACCGAGGTAGAGCGAGCCGCGCATTTTGAACACCTCAAATTGCCCGCTGACCTGGATTATTTGCAAGTGCACGCACTGTCTATCGAAGCCCGTCAAAAGCTCAGCAAACACAGACCTGAAACGCTGGGCCTGGCCTCGCGCATCTCGGGCATTACGCCAGCCAGTATTTCGCTGCTGTTGGTGCACCTCAAAAAACGCGGGTACAAACAATTCGTCACCTCCACGCAAACGGCGGGAGAATTACCAACCGAACGGGTCGTCGAGGTGCCATCCGAGCTTGCTGCTTGAGTGGGTTAGGCCAAACGCCTGAAAATGTCGTTATCCGCTTCAAAACCCATCCCGTCAAATCTGGGCAGGTCCAAACCACCCAACATCTTGCCCGCTGAAATGCGGCAACGTTTGTTGGGTGGCGCAGCCCAACTCAGCCTGATGTTGACAGATCAGCAAGTTGATTCGCTGTTGGCCTACCTGGGGCTCATCAGCCAGTGGAATCAGGTGTACAACCTGACGGCCGTGCGAGATCCAGCAGACATGCTGACCCACCATCTGCTGGATAGCCTGGCAGTGGTAGCGCCCCTGCGTACCCGCCTGGCCGCCGTCGCTTATGAAATGGACGGGGCAGACACTTTTGTAACAACCCCGCATCAACGAGGGCCGCAATTTCGGTTGCTGGACGTAGGCTCTGGTGCCGGTTTGCCAGGTGTTGTTATCGCCATTTGTTGCCCCGAAGTTCAGGTGGATTGTGTCGATACCGTGGCAAAAAAGGCGGCGTTTATCAACCAGGTGGCGGTCAGCTTGAAGTTGCTGCACTTGCGGGGAATACACGCGCGGGTAGAAAAACTCACGACTTTGTATGACGTGGTCAGCGCTCGGGCCTTTGCTTCGCTGGCAGATTTTGTGAACGGTTCGTCGCAGCTGTTGGCAAAGCATGGCATGTGGCTGGCCATGAAGGGCAAATTCCCAACCGACGAATTGGCTGCTTTGCCCCAGTTTGCGAAAGTGTTTCACGTGGAACAACTGACAGTGCCGGGGTTGGATGCCGAGCGCTGTATTGTGTGGATAGGAAAGAGCTAGCCTGGCAGTGTTGGTTGCGGCGGAGCGGGCCAGAAAACACAGGGAATTATTGACTCTGGTTGAACGCGCATAGGGCGGATCAAAGTCAGGGCTGCACAACGTCAGGGCAGCACAACGCCAAGGCTGGCTCTGGGCAGACGCGCATGAGCCAACCCAAGGCGGCTGCGTACGTGTCCCCCGACGCGGCAAACTACAGTTCGCCTTGCGTGCCCAGAGGGCGAGTCTCCTTGTATGGTTAACTCAAGGGTGTTCCAGTGAAGGTTTCAGAAAGTTATGCACAGCCCGTCGTCTCCATGGGACACCAAGCCCGTAAAGGAGCATTTGGCGTGCATGACGGACTGTTTATCGACAACCCGAACAGTTGCTGGCTGGCTTTTCCTGATGGCGGACTTCTGTGTCTGCTGGCAGGCAAAGACCTCGTATTTGCAAG
>JANOWY010000332.1:0-1711 GCA_031418135.1 Rhodoferax sp.
CATGAGCCAAGTCGCCGCAGGCGCGCAATCACCGGGAGCCCAGCCAACCGGGCCGGCCGAAGGGTACGGGCTTCACGTCCATTTGGGGCGAACCGATTTCGCCGCAGCCATCGAACGGGTTACCAACGCCCTCAAAAGCGAAGGTTTTGGCGTTTTGACCGAGATCAATGTGCAGGCAACGATGAAGGCCAAGCTGGGCATTGATGTCGCGGCGCATCGCATTTTGGGGGCTTGCAATCCTGCGTTGGCCCATCGGGCGCTCACTGCGGAACCCGATATCGGTTTGTTGTTGCCCTGCAATGTCACGGTTCGCCAGGAGCCGGATGGCGGGGTGGCCGTGGCGCTGATTGACCCCCTGGTGATGATCCAGCTCAGTGGCAATGCCGAAGTCGCCGCCGTGGCGCAAGAGGCGTTTGCGCGCCTGAAGCGTGTGCGTGACGCGCTGGACGCAGCGAAGCCCTGACCCCGCGTACGCCACCTTGTTTTTCCAAAGCCCATTTTCAACGTTAAGGATGTTATTCATGAAAACCCGTTTCAGCCCTTTCACGCCCTTTACTCGTATCCCACCCACTGCAGTTGCCTTTGCACTTGCCGCCAGCGGTTTGGTTGGCACGGCTGCTCAGGCCTCTGATGCCTTTACAGATGCCATGACCCAGGCGTACGGGCCTTACCGGGTGGCGCTGTTCAAAACCAACAGCAATTCCCAGGCCGAATCGTCCCAGGCCATCGCGCAGGCGCAGCAAAGCTGGAACCAACTGCGCAGCCAGTTTGGGGTCAAACCGCCTGCACCTTATGACCGCGATGGAAAATTTGTGGCGTCACTGGATGATGTGGTCAAGGTTTATGCAAAGGCGGGCGAGCAGGCTGAGGCCAACCAACTGACCGCCGCCCACGAAACGCTCGAAGCCGCGCGAGACATCATGGCCGAGCTGCGGCGGCGCAACCAGGTGATTGTTTACAGTGACCACATGAATGCCTACCACGCCGAGATGGAGGAGGTGCTTATCAACGGGCCCAAAATATTGACCCAGCCCAATGGCCTGATGCAATTGACAGCCTTGGCTGGCGCACTGGAATATTTGTCCAAAAAACTCACGCAAGAGGCGCCGGCACGTTTGGCCAAAGACCCGGAGTTTGATGCCTTGGTTCAGCCGGTGTTGAAATCAGTGGCAGACCTGCAGGCAGCTTTGTTCACGCAAGATGCCCTAAAAGTGAAGGAGGCCATGGGCAAGGTCAAACAGCCTTACAGCAAGTTCTTTTTGAAATTTGGCTAGTTTGGGTTGAGACCCTGCGAAACAAGAGCAGGCCAATATCAGGCCGGAACCAGGTGAATACCAGACCAGTAGCAGACCAATAGTCGGCCCTTAAACCGCTACTGCTTCACCCCAAAAATGGTACGAAAAAATGCGTGGGCCCGGAATGTAACGCGACTGAAAGTCGGGTTTGAAGCCGCCCGCTTCCAAGAGCGCCGGAATGTCGCGGTTCAGGTGGCAACCACCAGCGATTTTTTTCCACAACGGCTGAATACGGCCTTGCCAGTTGAACACGCTTTGATCCGGTGCTTTGCCGTGTTCTGAAAACAGTAACTTGCCACCGGGCGCCAACACGCGGCGCATTTCAAGTAGGGCGGCAACGGGTTCGGGGATGCTGCACAGGGTATAGGTGCACACAATGGTTTCGAATGACGCGTCTTGCAAGGGCAGCTTTTCAG
>JANOWY010000333.1:0-6195 GCA_031418135.1 Rhodoferax sp.
CTCACGCACCATTGCCATCTGGTGGAGACCGGCAACCAGAGTTGGCGGTTCAGGTATTCGAGTGTTCAAACCAAAATCGCCGCCGGGCTTGCAAGCCCGGCGAAACAAAATTCAAAAACCAGACAGCCAAAAACCAAAGAAGGAGAATACGCACCAGCAGCCTGAACCACAGACATATCCACACCCCCATTGCACGGCTTTAAACTGCAATAGGTGGGGTCAATATTGGATTGAAATGGGGGGTCAAGTTTGGATTGAAATCAACACTTGGGCTCAAGGCGCTGAATGTGGCGGCGTTCTGATGGGTCGGTTTTGTGTCGAAACCGGACTGCTAAATTGAAAGTTCGTGTTACCGCAAGCAGCCCATTTGAGCCAGCCAGCTTTTTCCGAACGAGACACTCAAATTTGAACGTCGGGTATGGCGCGGAGCTTAGACTTGGAATGCTATTGAAGCATTGCCCAACTAATCCGCATAACCTCTTTATCTTGGCGACCATTGAGCCATAGAGAATAGGCGTGTGGGTCCATGTACACGATACGCGTTGCGACACCCATATCCGCCAATGCAGCACGGCACCTGGTGAGAAAAGCTCCGTGGGCAGTGGTTGGCAACGACTTCCATTTAGGCTCGAAGTGCCACAGGTCTGCATTTTCCTTGTATCGGATCAACACAAATGGGCCTTCGAGCGGACCGTCCAGTTTTATCAACTCCCGAATGCCTTCAGCCAGCTCATTTGCTCTTGTATCAAGCAACTGGCTAATGCCCATTACGAGTGTGTCGACGTCTTTCGGAACTTGGTTTCGGCCAGACACCCAATATCGGACAGTTCGTTCCTGCACGTTGTTGGCAAATGCTGCGAGTTCTGGGACTGAAAGGCCAATTGCCTCCCGCATAGTTTTGAGTTCTGCTGGGGTCATTGAATTGCTCCTAAAGCCGGGTTCGCGCCAATCGCAAGCCCGTGAGGAAATTGTAGTTCCGAATTCGGAACGCTGCAAGTGGCTGGGTTACCGGTCGCATAAATCGACGGCTTTTTCGGCTCCCAGCCCACTGCAGCCTATCGCGATGCCATGTGCTCAGCCCCCAAACCCGCATGCAGTCCGCATAGGTCGCCGACCCAGTCAACCAGAGGGATACCCCCGCCAACCCCCATCGTCACCCCATAGGTTCGGCACCATAGTTCGGTGTTCGGTATGGGTATAGCGTTGATTCCATTCGAGAAAACCTATGACCATGCAACCCGAGGGCTCGGAAAGGTTCGGCAGCAGGTTCGGTGAAGGGGGTGCGTTACACTCTGAAAATGGGAAAACTGGTTACGTTTCTTGGGGTTAGTGACACTCGAAAACCACTAGTGCGCTGGATTGAAAATCCTTGTGTCGGTGGTTCGATTCCGCCCCAGGCCACCAGCCATTTAGAGAGCCTGCTGTCAATTTGACAGCAGGCTTTTTTGTTTTTGATGTCCCGATCCCCCAAATCAAGGCAAAAACGCAGCCCAAGGGTTGACCCCTCGCGGAGTGACCTGGCAGACCCCGACGCAAGTCTCAAAACGTGCGCGCAATGCATGGCGAAAGTGACACGAAGTGAATGCCATAAAAACCGCTACGGCCAATACATTTGCCTTGCCTGCCGCGCCAAACTACAGCGAGCGGTTCAGTTGCCCGCGGGTGACATGGGTGTGCCGATCCGGCGCAGCCTCGACACAACCAGCGACGCGGGCCTGAGTGGAGGCAATAAGAAGCCTAAAGCTTCCCGTTTTTCGCTGCGGCGGTTGCCGCGAAATAGATTGCCTGTGGGGCGGGTTGACGTACGTGAAAGAATATTTCATGCATCTATTAATTTGCTTGTCTCGGTGGTCGTGATGCTTGTTGTTTGGTTTATTTGGGTTCAGTTTTAATTGATTTTGTGCCATGTAGTGCGAAAAAAAATTCAAATTTAAGCAAATCAAGCTGAAATATTTTTTAATTAACTTTTTTTTCAGAATACGCCATTAAAAAAACCAATAATTGTTAACAGAAAACATGTGCAATATGCTATTTTATTTGATTAAAACATGTAGACTAATAATGATATGTTTCATTTAAATAATTTAAAAGTTTATATTTTTTGATGGGCATCGGCTGATTTTTTTGCGAACTCAGCTCGCAGGGCCTTCAATTTTTCGCGAGGATCCTCGCGGGCTTTTGATACATCAAGTGCCATCTCGGCGATAAAACGACTTGGCTTTGAAGCCACTGTTTCGCGTCCCTTCTTTCGGCGTTTTGTCCAACTGACGGCCAGGGTTAGTTGCGCACGGGTGATGCCAACATACATAAGCCGCCGCTCTTCCTCTAAGCGGCTCTCCAGACTGTCGTCCTCCAATCGGAATGGCAGCAGCCCTTCATTCACGCCAATCATCAAGACATGGGGCCACTCCAGTCCTTTTGCCGCGTGCAAGGTGCTGAGTGTCACAACGTCCTGATCAGTTTGGCGTTCCGAAATGGTTGATAACAACGATACAGTTTGGGCGATCTCAAGCAGTGATTTCAAATCCCGCACATCAGGGTACCCATCCGCCCCGGAGAGGTCTTCAATTTGGCCGCCGCACCGTGCCGCCATCCATTCACAAAAATCCAAAACATTGGACCAACGAGCGTCTGCCAGTTTTTCACTCTCTTCGGAATCCCGCAAATATTGCTGATAGCCAATCTCACCCAGCCAAACCTTCAAAAATTCAGCTGCTGCCAGGGCTCCTTGGGTGTGGCGGGCTCTAAATTCCAGATCGTTCACATAACGACCGAACTCATGCAGGCTTCCCAAAGCCTTTTTGTTGACCGCAGCGCCCAAAGTAGGCGAAAAAAGCGACTCGAAAAGGCTCAATTTGTAAGCCGACGCAAAGGTGCCCAGCTGCTCAAGCGTTTGATGTCCAATTCCCCGCTTGGGCGTTGTCACGGCCCGCAAAAAAGCCGGATCGTCATCGTTGTTGATCCAAAGTCTGAACCATGCACACAAATCCTTGATTTCAGCACGGTCGAAAAAACCGGTGCCACCTGAAACTTTGTAGGGTATCTGTGCCCTTCGCAGCGCCTTTTCGAACGGTTTGGCCATGTGATTGGCCCGATACAAAATGGCGAAATGACGAAACTCTTTGAAATGCGGCGCGGGCATGGCGTTTCCACTTGCGAGAGTCAGGTTGCGAGCAATCAGCGCCTGAATCCGTGCTACTGCCCTGTCCGCTTCATGTTCCTCGTTGTCGGCATCGATCAAGCGCACGGGCTCGCCTGCGCCCAGATCGCTCCACAGGTTTTTGGGAAACAACTTGGGGTTCGCAGCAATTACGCTATTGGCAGCTTGCAAAATCAGGCTGGTGGAGCGGTAGTTTTGCTCCAACTTGATCACTTTCAAGCCAGGAAAGTCAGTTGGTAATTTTTTGAGGTTGTCCAAGGTAGCGCCTCGCCAACCGTAAATGCTCTGGTCATCGTCGCCCACTGCCGTCAGTCGCGCCTCTTTGGGGCCTTTGCCGCTGACCAGCAGTTTAAGCAACTCGTACTGTGTTGCATTGGTGTCTTGATATTCATCCACTAACAAATGGCCGATTTTGGCCTGCCAGGCAGATAACACCGATGCGTGGTTTGAAAGCAGCCTGAGAGGCATGCTGATCAAATCGTCAAAATCGACGCTCTGATAGGCAGTCAGCCTCTCTTCATATCGGGCCATGATCCGGGCGATTTGTCGCTCGTCGTTGTCTTTGGCCTGGGCTTCGGCTTGGACCGAGTTGAGGCCCATGTTTTTCCACAAAGAGATCGTCCACTGCCATTGCCGCGCCGTTTTGATATCCGTAGTGCCGCCGGCGTCTTTGAGCAGGCTTGCGACGTCATCGCTGTCCAGTATCGAAAACGCGGGTTTGAGGCCCAGGGCTTGTCCGTCTGAACGCAGCATGCGCACGCCCAGCGCGTGAAATGTGCAGATCACAACCGCCCCGGCTGGTCGGCCAATCAGTGCCTTGGCGCGTTCGCGCATTTCTGACGCAGCCTTGTTCGTAAAGGTGATTGCAAATATTCGCTGCGGATCCAGTCCCGCCTGGATGAGCCGCGCAATTTTCTGGGTGATGACCCGTGTTTTACCGGACCCAGCGCCAGCCAACACCAGGCAGGGCCCATGCAAAAAATTGACAGCCTCTTGCTGGGCGGCATTGAGTCCGACGATCGGTTTGGAAGACATGGCGGCTGATTCTGAGGGGGGGGCGGCACACCATTCGGAGAACGTGTTTGTGACCCTCAAATCATACCCAGCACGGCAAGACGTCGATCAATCCGATCAATCCGACTTGCTTGTTTTTCCGAGGGCGTAAATCGGGCCGGTTTGCCGACCCGTATCTGCAGGTTAAGGCCGATTGCGCGGAAAATAAAGCGATGACGGCCATATTGCTTGTGACATTTCCCTTTTTTGCGCTGGTTTTGGCGGGTTATATCGCTGGACGGCGCAAGTTTTTACATCTGGATGCCATACCGGGGCTTAATGGTTTTGTCCTGTACTTTGCGTTGCCCTGCATGCTTTACCGGTTTGGCGCTTCGCTTCCGGTGACCCAATTGCTAGATCCAGCAGCGTTTTTAACCTATCTGTTGTGTGCCGTGCTGATCGTGGGTTTCACGCTGGCCATCAGTTTCAGTGGTCTGGTCGGCTGGAAAGACGCGTCATTTGGGGCGCTCGTCGCTGCGTTTCCAAATACCGGATTCATGGGAGTTCCATTGCTAGTTGCACTGTTGGGTCCGCAAGCAGCTGGGCCCGCGATCCTCACCATCTTGGTGGATCTGATCTTTACCTCTTCGCTGTGCATTGCGCTGTCTACACTCGGTGGAGCCGAACAACGCAGCGCCGTACAAGCACTGAAAAATGCATTGGGCGGAGTCGTCATCAATCCCATGCCGTGGGCAATTCTGTTGGGTGCAGTCTCATCCGCGCTCGGATTGGGATTGCCAACCGCGTTGGCGCAAACCATGGGCATGCTGGCCGACGCGGCTTCACCTGTTGCCCTGTTCACGATTGGTGCCGTGTTGGCACGCTCCTATCGTCTGACGGCCAACGGCGAATTGACACCGTTACCTGTGGTGCGATATCTGCCTGTCGCCCTGATAAAACTGGTTTTGCATCCGGCACTGGTGCTGCTCATCGGATCAGCGGCCATGCAGTTGGGTGTGCCCCTCTCAAAATCGACGCTAACCGTCATGGTGTTGGTTGCCGCCTTGCCCAGCGCCAGTAACGTGGCGATGCTGGCCGAACGATTCGATGCCGATAGCGGACGAATTGCCAGAATCATTCTGGTCACAACGGCAGCATCGTTTTTGACTTTCTCGGGGGCTGTCAGACTGCTTGCCTGATGTAAAGCAAGCAAAACAAGGGTATTGCTGACCACTTCTGAATTCTTCGACGTTGATGGGTCATCGATGAAGCAACTGAAAATCAAAAAAGCGGAAAATATTTTTGGTAGCAAACAACTCAATTTCGCTAGGAGTCGACCTCTTCATTACAGAAGAAATAACCAACGACTCGCCGCAATGACCCGGCTAAAAATGAAGACAGGGAAGCCGAAGCGTCAAACGAGTGCTATAGTCGTGGGCTCTGCTGATACCGGTAAAGAAATGATCCGGAGCAACAGCCAAACCCCGGTTTGGCTGTGACAGGGGAAAAAGAATTTCGAATAGTTGACGGGGATTGAAAATCCGGTATATAATTCGAGGCTCTGCTAAACACAGCATTGCAAGCTAAATCGAAAGAAAAAGCAAACAAAGCGAGTTAAGTAAAAACCTTCAGGTTTACACGGGAATGAAAACCGGTATATAATCGAAGGCTCAGCTGATTACAGCTTACGACGTAAAGCAAAGCGGTAAACGCAAAGCTAAGCGCCGGGTTCATTAAAAATTTACAGCCGATAAGCGTGGGCGTTTGAAAGCAATTGCCAAGTTCTTCGGAACTAAGTCGCAAGACTTACAAACGCTCATGAAGTAAAAAAGACAAGAAATTCAGATGTGAAGAAATTCGCAAGTGAAGTTCATGTCAATTCCAATTTATGAGTAACTCGGAAGAGTATAAATTTTCAAGATCGAACTATAGAGTTTGATCCTGGCTCAGATTGAACGCTGGCGGCATGCCTTACACATGCAAGTCGAACGGCAGCACGGGAGCAATCCTGGTGGCGAGTGGCGAACGGGTGAGTAATATAT
>JANOWY010000334.1:0-5119 GCA_031418135.1 Rhodoferax sp.
ATGCTGCGGGCGGTGTGGCTGGTTCAGGCCGGCCAGGCCGCCGCGTCCACCACCGGGAAGTTGCCCGGGAAACGATCGAGCAGGCCAAAAAATGTTGCCAGCAACGCCGCATTGCCGTCAACCTTCAGCTTGCCTTCTGTCACTGCTTGCAGGGGCAACAACTGCTGCTGAATGATGCCCTCCAGCGTGCGCCGGGCCATGGCCAGCGACACATCGGCAGCAGGTTGGCTATCGGTCTGCAGGCAACTCAGGGCACCGTTTGAAAGCTCCATCAGCCAGTGCTCGGCGCTGTCGGTAAAGTGCCAGGCAATGGCAAATTTTTGGTCGCCCGCCTTGGGGGCATTCAGCCGCACCGCCAGCGCATCAAACAACAAGGCGTTGCTGAGCGCGTTGATGAGCGAATTGCCCAGCACACCAGCCCGTTTGGGCGGGCCATTGCGGTATTCAAAAGCGCCCAGCAAATAGGCATTGCGCCAGGTAGAAGATTCGGCCTGGAAACCCATTTGCTCCAGGGCACTGGCGGCCAGCTCACGTGCAGCGGCATGGTCAGGCTGGGCGTACACGGCGTGTTTCATCACCTCGGCCACCCAGCGGTATTCGCCTTGGTCAAAGTCGGCTTGGGCGCGTTGCATCAGCGCGTCCATACCGCCCATGTAATCCACATATTTTTTGGCAGCGGGCACGGGCGGCAGGCTGTGCAGGTTGGCGGGGTGCGCGTCATACCAGCTCAGGTAGCGCTGGTACACCGCCTTCACATTGTGTGAAACGGTGCCGTAGTAACCCCGCGCATGCCAGCGCTGGGTAAGACCGGTGGGTAACGTCATGCCTTCGGCAATTTCAGCCGGTTTCAGGCCGTGGCTCATCAGACGCACGGTTTGGTCGTGCAACACGCGGTACAGGTCGCGCTGGTCACTCAGGAACTGGCAGACCCGCTCATTGCCCCAGGTAGGCCAGTGGTGCTGCGCCAAAATCACGTCACTGCGCGGCCCGTAACGTTTGAGCGCCACATGCAAATATTTGGACCACGCCAATGAATCGCGCACCGCTGCACCGCGCAAGGGGCACAGGTTGTGCAAAGTATGCGTGGCGTTTTCAGCCAGGTTCAGCGCCCGTTCGCCGGGGAAGTAAAAGTGCATTTCGCTCGGGGCTTCGGTTTCCGGTGTGAGCTGAAATTCAATCTCAATGCCGTCAATCACATGCAACTCGTGCTCGGCTTCAATGGTTTGGGTGGGCGCAAACAGGCTGGGTGGAGCCATGGGCACGGTTTTGCCCAGGCCCGCATCGACTTGCCCGGTGGGCCCCTTGGCCAGCGTGGGCCCAAACTGGAACTGTGCCCGGCGTGCCATCGGTGCACCGCCAATCACGTTTTCAGCCACCGAGTGGTGCATAAAACCCGCCGGCGCAATGATGTTCACTTCGCCCGCGTCCACCTGCGCCTGCGTACACAAACCCGCCACGCCGCCAAAGTGGTCGCTATGGCTGTGACTGTACATGATGGTGTGCAGCTTGCGTTTGCCCTTGGGGTCGCGGTGTTTGCGGTACAGCGCCAAAGAGGCCGCTGCCGTGGCCGGTGTGGAGAGCGCATCCAGCGCAATCAAACCGGTATCGCCCTCGATGTAGGTGATGTTGGCAATGTCGTACCCCCGCACCTGAAATATGCGCGGTGTCACCTCAAACAGCCCGTGGATGCGGTTCAGCCGTGCCTGGCGCCACAGGCTGGGGTTCACCGTGTCGGCGGGTTTGTCGTCGTCCAGAAAGCCATACCCCGTCAGGCTCCAGACCACGCGGCCTTCGGCGGTTTTAACCTCGGTGCTTTCAATCGTGCCCACCAGCCCGCGCCGCGCGTCAGCCCAGTCTTGGCCGTCTTCCACGGGCAAGTCTTTGGCGATGAGGCGGTGGAAATCAATGGTGGCTTGGTAGGCTGTCATGCTGGGTCTCCGTTCGTTTTAATGGATAAGCGCAAAGGTCATTCTAGGGACGTAGGTTGGGCCAAGCCCCAACCTGGGCGACACAACGACCTTGTTGCACCTGCGCTGATGCTTTGCGATGGCGTTGCCCAAAAGTGTCCTTTTTGGCCGAAAAAAGGCGCGGGGTAAAAAGCCTTAAGCAAAAACGCAATATTGTTCTTTCAAAATAAGCATAATATGCTATATATTAAATAGCGTTTTAAGGCCTTGAATTTGGATCCGATTTTGCTGCTCATCGACTTTTCCTACGCCTGCGACTGACACCGCCGGCCCCGGACCGGACACCTGAGACAGGTGACTCAGCGATGTGCGCAAAGCGCGGTTCTCACGCCTTCAAACTTCTGCGCCGGTGCTTGCGAAAGTGCCAAACTGCCAAGAGCAGCGACACCACCTGCAGCAGGGCACAAAAGTAAAACGGTGCCCCAATGCGCCAATCGCCCTTGGGCAAGTATGAAACCATGGCCAACAGCGGTGCAGCGATCAGCGGGGCGATGACGGCCATCATGCTGTTGAGCGAGCTCACGGCACCCAACGTGGCACCCTGGTTTTTGGCATCGGCCGCGCTGCTGATCATGCTGTTGACGGCGGCGGTGACGGTGTTGCCCAAAAAGTTCACACCGATCACGGCAAACATCATCCAGCCTTCCCATGCGAGACCCCACAAAGCGTAGGCCAGTGCGCTGGAGATCAGGCCCCAGATGGCCAGGCGTTGTGGTGCAAAACGCTTGAGCAGTGTGCCCAGCAAAAAGCCCTGCACGATGACCGATACCATGCCCACGGCTGCCAGGCTCCAGCCGTTTTCCAGCGGGCCCCAGCCGAATTTGAAGGCGGTGTACAGCACCCAACTGGTGTACAACATAAACTGCGCCAGGCCACTGAAGGCCACCACACCCACCAGCGACCCCACGCCGCGCAGTTGCGCCAGGCGGGTGATGGCCGACCACGGGCTGGCATTGCGCCAGCGAAACGGTTTGCGTTTGTCCAAAGGCAAGGATTCAGGCAGGATGAAATAGCCGTAAACCAGATTGATGGAGGCCAGCACCCCCGCCGCCACAAAAGGCAGGCTAAGGTTGCTGGCACCCAACAAGCCACCCATCACGGGCCCCACGATGAAGCCCAGGCCCTGCATGGCCCCCAATTGCCCAAAGCGTTTGGCGCGTTGCTCGGGCGGCGTGAAGTCAGCCACGTAGGCATTGGCGATTGAAATATTGGCCTGCATGGCCCCCGACATGACGCGCACCGCGATCATCATCCACAAGGCGGTGTCCATAGCCGTGCCAAAAAAGCTGA
Source organism: Rhodoferax sp. (assembly GCA_031418135.1). Classification (GTDB taxonomy): domain Bacteria; phylum Pseudomonadota; class Gammaproteobacteria; order Burkholderiales; family Burkholderiaceae_C; genus JANYCG01. The sequence goes on from JANOWY010000334.1 coordinate 3,258, forward strand.
TGCACAGCCCCAAAAACCCCAGCAGCAGCACGGGGCGGCGACCATACTGGTCAGACAAGGCACCCAAAATGGGCGAGGCGATAAAGTTGGCCAGGCCAAATGAGAATGCCACAACGCCGTACCAAAAGGCCTGTTCAGTCTGGGAGCCGGTGAAACTACCGACCATGGCCGGCAGCACCGGAATGATGAGGCCAATGGCCAGCATGTCGATCAACATGGTGACCATGATGAACGGCATGGCAGCCTCACGCCCGCGAAGGGCGCGTTCTTGTGTCACTGAGGGGTTCTCCTGATGGGAAAAGCGGAAAGACCCGCTACTCTATGTCAATTCATTCCACAAGACGGGAACGTCAGTTACACCATGACTTCATATTTGAGTTGTCCTAAGATCGCCCAAGCAGTCACATTGGCTGCAAGCCTCGTGGTTTCGGTTTCATCTGCGCTGGCCCAAGCCACTGCGCCCGCCGGGCCAGCCTGGCCCAACAAGCCCATCAAATGGGTCGTGCCCTATACGCCCGGCGGCATCACCGACAACGCCACCCGCATGGTGGTGCAAAAGGTTCAGGAGCAAACCGGCTGGACGATTTTGGTCGAAAACAAGCCAGGGGCCAATTCTTTGCTCGGCGCTGATTTTGTGGCCAAGTCAGCGCCCGATGGTTACACGATGCTCACGGTGATTGCTGCCCACGCCGCCAACGCCACCTTGTATGCCGGTCGTATCCCCTATGACCCGGTGAAGAGTTTTGCGCCCATTTCACTGGTCGGCATTGCGCCTTTGATTTTGACGGCTGGCAACAACTTTCCGCCCAAAGACATGAAGGAATTCATCACCTATGCCAAGGCCAACCCGGGCAAAGTGTCATTTGGCTCGTCTGGCGTCGGTGCGGCAGCCCACCTGACAACAGAATTATTGAAACAAACCCTGGGTGTCGATATGGTGCACGTGCCCTACAAAGGCACAGCGCCCGCGTTGCAAGACCTGATGGGTGGCAGCATTCAGGTGCTGGTCGATGTGCCCAGCACGCTCATGCCGCATGTGCGCGGCGGCAAGATCAAGGCCTTGGGCATGTTTTCAGAAAAACGCCTGCCCAGCGCACCCGAAGTGCCGACGTTGCCCGAGGGCGGTGGACCGAAACTTGAATCATCGACATGGGTGCTCTTTTTGGCCCCTGCGGCTGTGCCCAAGGAAATCGTTGCCCGCCTTGCAGCAGAAACCGCCAAGGCCGTGAACTCGCCCGAGATCAAGGCCAAGTTCGAGGCCTTGGGCATTGAACCCGTCGGTAACACGCCCGAACGCGCGGCACGGTTCCTGGACGATGAAATTGCCAAATGGGCCAAGGTGATCAGCACCGCTGGGGTCAAGGCCGAGTAAACGTTGCGGTTCACCCAGACGACGATGGTGTTGCCCGGATGAACCGGTCGATGGCCTGCGCCAGTTCGGCGCCTTTGTCTTCTTGTAAAAAGTGTCCGGCGTCGCGCGTTTTGGCGTGGGGCTGGCCCTGAGCACCAGGGACTTGTTCCTGCCAGATCTTTTCACCACCGCGTGTAATGGGATCGCGGTTGCTGAAGAGGGTCAGAAAGGGCTTTTCCCAGCGCTTGAAGACTTCCCAGGCTAGTTCGTTGCGCTCCCGTTCGGGGTCTTGCGGGGCGGTGGGTACAAAACCCGGAAACACCCGCGCAGCAACCTTGTAGGCGCTGGAGGGGAACGGCGCGTTGTAAGCAGCAACTTCTGAGACAGTCAAGCCACCCACACAACCGGCCCTCACAATGGCGCCAATCGGAAACCACGGGCTGTAGCGAGCAAATGCGCTCCAGTATTTGAAGGCCTTGGGAACCTTTTCCATCCCGGTCGGCAGTCCGCC
>JANOWY010000335.1:0-2036 GCA_031418135.1 Rhodoferax sp.
ATCCAGATTGAAGACCAGACTTTTCCCAAACGCCGCGGCCATCTGGATGGCAAAACCGTGGTGCCGGTGCCGGAGATGACCGGCAAACTCAAGGCGGCCCTGGACGCGCGCACCTCCTGCGAGACGCTCATACTGGCCCGCACCGACGCGGTTGCCGTCGAGGGCCTGGAGCGCGCAATGGAGCGTGCCGAAGCCTATCTGGCGTGCGGCGTTGACGCCCTGTTTATTGAAGCCCTGCGTACCCCTGAACAAATGGATGCTGCCTGTCAACGCTTCGGCCAGCGGGCACCGCTTTTGGCCAATATGGTCGAAGGCGGAAAAACGCCTATTCAAAGTGCCGTTGAGTTGCAAGCGCGTGGCTTTCAGATTGCCATATTTCCAGGCGGCGCTGCGCGGGCTGTGGCCCATGCACTGCAAGGCTTTTACGGCAGCTTGCAGCAGCACCAAACCAGCGCACCCTGGAAAGAAAAAATGCTTGATTTTGACGGCCTCAATCGCGTGATTGAAACCGATCAACTTCTGGCGCTGGGCAAACACTACGAATAGCTGGCGCCAGCCCGCCCACCGTGCCCCCCATGAACTGGCCATGCTGCATGTTGATGAGGCGGTTCCAGCGCTGTTGGCCCATGGTCAGGCCGATGAAAAACCCAAGCTCCACTATCTGCCCGGTTTCAAAATGCTGATACAGGCCCGCCCACAGTGCATCATCAGCCTCCAGGCCCCAGGTAACGGCTTCGGCCAGGCGCAATGCCGCTTGTTGGCGGGGTGTGAAGCGGCTTGATTTTTCGAATTCCAGCAAGTCCTTCACGTCGTCTTCCAGCAAGCCCTGCGATTGCGCCTTCACCGAACGCTGATTGCCGCAGTAGTCGCAATTGACCGCCTGCGACACATACAGGCGGCACAGTTCCTTGATGGCGTGGTCACACACGCCATCGACAAAGGTGTCTTTCCAGGCGTTGGCGAACGCCCAAAACACCGGTGGCACGTGGGCGCGGATGGCGTGGCTTTCGGGCCGGGGCGCGCCTTCGCGTGCAGCCCGCGCAAACTCGGCCTGCATGGCCGGGTCGGTGATGGCGGCAGGGCTGATGTAGGGCAGCCGTTGTTGGGGTAGTTGCGCGGCAGCGGTGGCGGGCTGGGCGGGTGCGGTGGTTGGCAGATTCATAAAACGTCCATCGCTTGGTCAAAATAAGTGGCATCCAGGTATTTGCCGGCCGCCGGTGGCTGCCCGCCCCACATGCCTTCCATTTCAGCGCGAATGGCCAACACCGTTGCGAACCCTTCCGGGCTAAAACGCGCATCAACCGCCAGGCCGGAACCAGGGGCCACCAGGGTTTCGTAACTGCTTCGCGCCACGGCTTCGGTTTGTTTGAACTGGCGCATCAGCAGTTGCACCATGGCCGCACGGTTGGCCGGGTTGAGCACGCAGCGCTGGCCTTCGATGTAGGCGGCAAGGTAGCGCACCAACCGTTCGGGATGGTTTTGCGCCCAGACACGCATGACAAAAGCACCGGTGGCCTGGTAGGGGCCCAGCAGGTCAAACTGGCTGCCCAGGCTTTTGAGGCCCTTTTCACGCACGGTAAATGAAAACGGCGGGTTGACCATGCCAACCGCCAGGCTTGTATCTGTCACCATGGCCGCCGAACGCGGCCCGGTGCCGCCTGCCAGCTTCACCGTGTAATCCCGCCCTTCCAGCAAACCATTGAGCTTGAGGATTTTTTTCCCGACCAGCGCGTAGGCGGTATTGGGCGCGTCTACCGCCAGGCACTTGCCGCGCAGGTCGTCAAAACCGGTGATCTCGGGACGCACCATCAGCTCGTTCATACCGGCGTCGCCGCCGCAAACGATCACCACGTAATGGCCGGCCTCGACCATGGCGACGGCGTTGTCGACGGCGGCATGGGCAATCTCAAAACGCCCGGCAGCCAGGCCGGCGCGCTGCTCGTCGGAGTTGGGGGTGTTTTGCACCTCAACCGTCAGGCCCCGCTTCTCAAAAAATCCGTTCTCTAGGGCTGCAAACAGTGGCAAGTTGCTGGAGG
>JANOWY010000336.1:0-4219 GCA_031418135.1 Rhodoferax sp.
CCACCGCCTGACTCGCAGGTAGAAGCGAAGGATGCGTCGATGGTGGCTGCTCGCGCCCAGATAGACCATTTCTTCAGTCTTCCCAGCGTATTGGCTATTGTGCAGGCGCTGGAAAATGATCCGTCAGCTTGGGCCACGCGCGCAGCGGCTGACTTGCGCAAACGCTCGCCGCTGATGCTGCATGTGGCGTTAGAGCAAGTGCGCCGTGGCCGGCAATTGAGCCTGGCCGATGATTTGCGTATGGAACGCGGCATGATGCGCCAGTGTTTTCATGTGCGCCCTGGGGCCGGCAGCGAGACCGTTGAAGGCATTCGCGCTTTGGCGGTCGACAAAGACCAACAGCCCCGCTGGAACCCGCCTAGGATTGAAGAAGTGACACCAGCCCTGGTGGCGACATTTTTTGAGAGCCCATGGCCCGCAAACGCGCACCCCTTAAAATACCTGTAATACAATACTAATTGTGATAATATATATTATTTATAAATATTTACTATGCTAAATGTAGCTAGATATGAAATAATTTAATCAACAAAAATACTTTTAGTAAAAAAATAAATTTGAAATATAAAAACCAAATCTTATTCCGGCGTTTTGACCGCGCTCAGGCCGCGGCCTTCAGCGCCAAGGCCGCGTCATACAGTGCGTTTTTGGGCTCGCCAGTTATCTCGGCAGCCAGCTTCACGGCCGTTTTCAACGGCAATTCAGCCAGCAACAACTTCAAAACCCGCAGATCCCGTTCGGTTGATTTCAACGCGGCAACCGGGTGCAGCACCAGGGCAAACTCGCCCCGGGTGCGATGCGCCCCTGCAGCCAGCCAGGCCGGCAATTGAGCGGCTGTCAGCGTCGCAATTTCTTCAAACTGTTTGGTTAGCTCTCGTCCGATGGTTAGCGGGCGCGCCCCCAGCGTTGCCAGCGCCAGCGCGGCGGCTTCAATGCGGTGCGGGGCTTCAAGCAACACCACGGCACGGGTTTCGGTGGACAAGGCCTGAAGTGCCTGGGTGCGCTCGGCGGCGCGGGTGGGCAAAAAGCCAGCAAAAACAAATCCGCTGGGCGCGTTGGCAGCAGAGCCGCTTGCAGCAGTGTCCGAACTCTCAGGCGTCGGTACCCCACTGCTTGCGTCTGCATCGGGGGCACTGGAACCAGCCCCATGGGCCAGCCCAGCCACACTGATTAGCGTGGTCACACTGCTGGCCCCCGGCAAGGGCACACAACGCAGCCCAGCCTGATACACCGCCGCTGTCAGGCGTGCGCCCGGGTCACTCACCCCGGGCGTGCCCGCGTCGCTCACGTAGGCGACGCGCTGGCCCTGGTACAGGCGCAGCACCACGGCGCTGGCGGCCTCCGATTCATTGTGCTGGTGCACAGCCAACAATTGGGAGGCGCTTTTATCGATTCCGTAGGCGCGCAAAAGAGCCTGCGTGTGGCGGGTGTCTTCGCAGGCAATGGCATCGGCCAGCTGCAGCACGTGCAGTGCTCGCAGGCTGATGTCGGCCAGGTTGCCGATGGGGGTAGCAACCACGTACAAAGCGCCTTGCGGATAATGCTGTGCACTGGCAGCTTGGCGGGCGGCCACCAGTGCGGGGCCGTAGGAGGCCGCGCCGATCAGCTCAGAGCCTGCAGAATCTGTGGCAAGGTTGTTTTGTATCACTGTTCGTTCCCATTCTTCACCCAAAATCAGGCCGAGTCCGGCACCCTCGGCCATCACCCAGCTAAACCCTGCAACAGCCCGCTACGATATGCCATGCCAGCCCCCCGATTGTTCCGGCCCTTGATAGCCCCAAAAACCACCACCAAAGCGGCAGGTGACGCAGCCGAGGCGCAGGCACTGGCGCATCTGGAGCGCCACAAGTTGCGGCTGGTTCAGCGCAATTATCGAACGCCCGGACGTGGCGGCGGTGAAATTGACCTCATCATGCGCGCGCCCGATGGCACCTTGGTGTTCGTCGAGGTGCGCCAGCGGGCCAGCAGCAGCCATGGCGGCGCGGCGGCCAGTATCAGTGGCTTAAAGCAGCGGCGGATTGTGTTCGCAGCACGCTTCTTTCTTGCGCGCCTGGCCAGTGTGCCACCTTGCCGTTTTGACGTGGTGACGGTTCAGGCCGGCGAAGTCGAATGGCTGAAAGCTGCTTTTGACGCGACGTAGTGGTTGTGGCCCGTTGAAGCGAAACCTCAGCGGCCAATGAATGCCGGTGGCCGCTTCTGGGGAAACGCCCGCACCGCCTCCTGATGGTCTTGGCTGCGGTTGGACAGACCTTCGTAGCCAATCGACGCGTCCATGATGCTGTGCGCCAGTTGCTTCAGGCCAATGTTGACGGACTGCTTGGTGGTGCGAATGGCTTGCAGCGCACCGCCCGCCAGGCGATCAGCGAAGGCATTGACGCGCGTGTCCAGTTCGGTCGCGGGGACGGCATGGTTGATCAACCCCATGCGGGCTGCGTCGGGTGCCAGTATCAAATCACCCGTCATCAAATATTCTTTGGCACGGGCATAACCGATCAATTGCGGCCAGATGACGGCGCCGCCGTCGCCCGCCGTAAGGCCCACATTGACGTGCGGGTCGCCAATTTTGGCGTGCTCTGCCGCAAAGATCACGTCACAAAACAGGGCGATGGTTGCGCCCAGGCCAGTAGCATGGCCATTAAGTTTGGCGATCACCGGCTTATCGCATTCCAAAAGTGAAAAAATGATGCGTTTGGCCTCGCGTGCCGTGCCGCGGTCGAACTCATCGGGGCGGTCAATCATGGACTGCATCCATGGCAGATCACCGCCAGACGAAAACGCCCGGCCCGTACCCGTGAGCACGATGACATCAGACTCCGGATCATCGGCGGCATCGACAAATACCTGTGCCAGCTCGCGGTGCATGTCGGCGTCGATGGCATTGAGCGTCTCCGGCCGGTTGAGTGTCAGCGTGAGTACGCGGCCCCGCCGACTGTGCAGCATGGATTTGTAGCCATCGAGTTTTGACATGGTCGTTCTTTCCGTCAGAAAGTGCGGTCAGGCGACTTCGAACAGGCCCGCCGCCCCCATGCCGCCGCCCACACACATCGTGACGACAACGTATTTCACGCCGCGGCGCTGCCCCTCGATCAGCGCGTGGCCAACCAGGCGCGCGCCGGTCATGCCGTAGGGGTGGCCGATGGACATGCCGCCACCGTCCACGTTGTACTTCTCGGGATCTATGCCGAGCTGGTCGCGGCAATACAGGGCCTGGCAGGCGAAGGCTTCGTTGAGTTCCCACAGGCCGATATCTTCGATCTTCAGGCCATGCAGTTTCAGCAGCCTGGGTACAGCGTAGATCGGGCCAATGCCCATCTCTTCGGGTGCGCAGCCAGCTACCGCCATGCCCCGGTAAATGCCCAGGGGTTTGAGGCCACGGCGCTGGGCCAAACCCGCTTCCATCAGCACGCAAGCACTGGCGCCATCGGACAGCTGGCTGGCATTACCGGCCGTCACCACGCCGCCTTCGATCACTGGCTTGAGTGCCTGGAGGCCCTCCAGCTGGGTGTCAGCCCGATTGCCTTCGTCGCGGTCCAGGGTTACCTCACGGTAGCTGATGGCACCCGTAGCCTTGTCAGCCACCGCCATGCTGGTGGAGAAGGAAACGATCTCGCGGTCAAAGCGACCGGACTGCTGGGCGGCCGCCGTTCGTTGCTGAGATTGCAGCGAGTACAGGTCTTGCGACTCGCGGCTGATGGCGTATTTTTTGGCCACGAACTCGGCGGTCATGAGCATGGGCATGTAAGCCGTGGGTGCCAGTCGTTCCAGATTCGTGTCCCTGGCGGCCATCACCCCTTCAAAGTAGTCTTTCTGTTCGGACGTAATGTTCTCGTGTCCGCCAGCGACCACGATCTGCATGCCGTCCACCATCACCTGCTTGGCCGCGGTGGCAATCGCCATCAGGCCCGAGGCGCATTGCCGGTCCATGGTTTGGCCCGGTGCCGTTATCGGCAGGCTGGCAGCCAACGCGGCGTTTCTGGCGAGGTTCATGCCGGCGGTTCCCGAGGTCAGCACCGTGCCGATGACCACATCTTCCACTTCAGTGCCGTCGACACCCGCGCGATGCACCGCCTGGTTGATTACGTGGCCCAGCAGGGTGGGCGACTTGGTGTTGTTGAGTGACCCGCGGTAAGCACGGCCGATGCCGGTGCGTGCAGTGGAAACGATGACGGCTTCTCTCATGATGATGTCCTTGTGAAGATCGATTTTTGGGTGTGTAGGG
>JANOWY010000337.1:0-16943 GCA_031418135.1 Rhodoferax sp.
CACCACCTTGCCGTTGAGTGAATCCGTTCCCGCGTCGGGTTTCACCGAGCCATAGATGATTTTCATCAGGGTGGATTTACCGGCGCCGTTTTCACCCAGCACCGCATGGGTTTCACCGGGCATTACCAACAGTGACGTGTCGCTGGTTGTAATGCCCGGTGAAACCCATGCGGTACTGGGTGAAAACGGCGCCGGCAAATCCACCCTGATGAAAATCATCTATGGCTCGGTGAAACCCGACGCGGGAACGGTTTCACTCAATGGCAAGGTGGTGGCCATACGCAATCCGCAAGAAGCCCGGGCCATGGGCATCAGCATGGTGTTTCAGCATTTCAGCTTGTTTGACACCATCACGGTGGCTGAAAACGTCTGGCTGGGTTTGGACAAAACCCTCACGCTGCCCCAAGTGACCCAGTCGATCACGGCCAAAGCCTCTGAATATGGCCTCGACATTGACCCGGCGCGGCCAGTGCACACTTTGAGTGTGGGTGAGATGCAGCGGGTCGAAATCATTCGCGCCCTGCTGACCAACCCCCAGTTGCTGATTCTGGATGAACCCACCTCGGTGCTTACCCCGCAGGCCGTCGAAAAACTCTTTGTGGTGCTGAAAAAGCTGGCCGCCGAGTGCTGCAGCATTTTGTACATCAGCCACAAGTTGCATGAAATACGTGAGTTGTGTACCGCTTGCACAGTGCTGCGCGGCGGCAAGGTTACCGGGGTATGCAACCCGGCCGAAGAATCCAACGCATCATTGTCGCGCTTGATGATTGGTGCCGAGCCACCGCAGCTGGTGCATCGTGCCCAGCAACCCGGCGCGCCCGTTTTACTGGTGAAAAATCTCACACTCGCCCGGGAAGACCAGTTCGGCGTCGACTTGGACGGCATCAATCTGCAGGTTTGCGCGGGTGAAGTGGTGGGCATTGCAGGGGTATCGGGCAATGGCCAGCGTGAACTGCTGTTTGCCTTGTCGGGTGAAGACATTCGGGCCCCGGCCGGTTCGGTAATGATGCGGCCGGGGCAGGGAAGCCCTGCTGCACCGGTCGATGTGTCTGGCCTCAACCCGCAACAGCGACGCAAATTGGGCCTGCATTTTGTGCCTGAAGAACGCCTGGGGCGCGGTGCCGTGCCCACCCTTAGCCTGGCCCACAACCTGTTGCTGACGCGGTCTGAAGCCCTGGCTACATCAGGCTGGTTGCCCGGCTGGATCAAGGTGCAGCAATTGCAAACCCAGGCGGCAGACATCATCCGCCAGTTCAATGTCAAGGCCGGTGGCCCGCACTCGGCGGCGCGGTCGCTGTCGGGTGGCAACTTGCAAAAGTTCATTGTGGGGCGCGAAATTGACGCCAAACCTGGTTTGTTGATCGTCTCCCAACCGACCTGGGGTGTCGATGTAGGTGCTTCCGCGCAAATTCGGGGGGCTATTTTGGCCTTGCGAGACGCTGGCTGCGCCGTGCTGGTGGTGAGTGAAGAACTCGATGAGTTGTTTGAAATCAGCGACCGGCTGCACGTTATTGCGCGGGGCCAGTTGAGCCCTTCGGTGGCAGTGGCGGATGCCACCGTTGAGACCATTGGCGAGTGGATGAGTGGATTGTGGGGTAGCGCATCTGACGCTACACCTACAGATGCTGCGGCTGGTGTGCAAAGTGGCGAGGTGGCGCATGGCTAAATTTGGCATTCAACTCACCGCGCGGCCCGAGCCGTCCCGCTTTTGGACCTTTCTATCACCCGTTTTGGCCTTGCTGCTGACCGTATTGATCGGCATCGCCTTGTTTGTCGCCCTGGGCAAAGACCCGCTCAAAGGCCTGGAGATGTTTTTTTGGCTGCCGATCAAATCGGGTTATGCCATTGGCGAACTGATGGTCAAGGCTACGCCGCTGTTGCTGATCGCGTTGGGCCTGGCGATTTCTTTTCGCTCCAACGTCTGGAACATTGGGGCTGAGGGGCAATACATCATTGGTGCCATTTTTGCGGGCGGTGTGGCGCTGATGGCCGAAAAAACCACCGGTGGCTGGATCGTCGTGCCGATCATGCTGGCCGGTGTTGCTGGCGGCATGGTGTGGGCATCGATCACCGCGTTTTTGCGCGACAAATTCAATGCCAACGAGATCTTGGTCAGCTTGATGCTGGTTTATGTGGCGATTCAGGTGCTCAGCTATATGGTGGGCGGGCCCTGGAAAGACCCGCAGGGGTTCAACTTTCCCCAAACCCAAACCTTTGAGGCCGCCACGCGCATTCCGCGTTTGTTCACTGGATCGCGGGTCAGTGTGGGCGTGTTGCTGGCTTTGGTGGGGGTATTGATTGCCTGGGTTTTTCTGTTCAGAACCCGGGCTGGTTACGCCCAGCAAGTGGGTGGTCTGGCACCTGCAGCGGCGCGTTATGCCGGCTTTTCGTCGCGCCAGGCGCTCTGGACGGCGCTGCTGGTTTCAGGTGGCTGTGCGGGCCTGGCGGGAGCTTTGGAAGTGGCAGGGCCGATTGGCCAGTTGTCCATTTACGTACCCGCCGGTTATGGTTTTGCCGCCATCATCGTGGCTTTTGTGGGGCGATTACACCCGGTTGGCATGGTGTTCTCGGCGCTGCTGATGAGCATGTTTTACATTGGTGGCGAAATGGCGCAATCGCGCCTGGGGCTCACCAAATCACTCACTGGCGTGTTTCAGGGCCTGTTATTGTTTTGTTTGTTGGCGTGCGACACGCTCATCAACTACAAAGTCAGCGTTAAACGCGGCCAAACGGGGAGGGTGATCTGATGGAATCTTATGCTTTGCTGATGGCCGCCACCCTAAATGCTGGCACAGTTTTGGCCATCGCGTCCCTGGGATTGCTGATCAATGAAAAAGTCGGCATCGTCAATTTGGGGGCCGAGGGCATGATGCTGTGCGCGGCCATTGCCGGCTTTGCCACGGTGGTGCACACCGGCAACGACTGGCTGGGGTTTGCCGCCGGGATGGGGGCAGGGGCTGTTTTGGCTTTGGTGTTTGGCTGGCTCGTGATTTGGCTGAACACCAACCAGTACGCCACCGGGCTGGCGCTGACCTTGTTTGGCACGGGTTTTTCAGCCTTCGTTGGCACGGCTTTTGTGCAGGCCAAGATGCCCGAGCGGGCCACCCATGCCATTCCGGTGCTGGCCGACATCCCGCTGCTGGGCCCGGCGTTGTTCCGCCATCATCCGCTGGTGTACCTGACGATGGCCCTCACGGCGGGCCTGATTTGGTACCTGTACCGCACCCGGCAAGGCCTGGTGCTGCGCAGCGTGGGCGAAAGCCCTGAATCCGCCCATGCCCTGGGTTACCCGGTACGGCGTATTCGCCTGGCCGCGGTGGTAGTAGGCGGCGCATTGTGTGGTTTGGCTGGGGCTTATTTGTCAGTCATTTACACGCCCCTGTGGGTGGAAGGCATGGTGGCTGGCAAGGGCTGGATTGCCCTGGCGCTCACCACATTTGCCACCTGGCGCCCGGCACGGGTTTTGCTGGGCGCCTATTTGTTTGGCGGCGTAACCATGTTGCAATTCCATTTGCAGAGTATTGGGGTCGAGGTGCCCAGCGAATTTTTGACCATGTTGCCCTATGTAGCCACCATTTTGGTGCTGGCTCTGATTTCCCGCAACCCGCAATGGATCCGCATCAATATGCCGGCTAGTATTGGAAAACCCTTCTATCCTGGTGCGTGAGCACAGGCTATATTCGTTCGGTGCATAATTTCCAGTTGCCAGTGTTTCCGCTCCCTTTGATTTCCCTTCCTTTTTCCTTCACTTTTCCCAGGAATTGACATGACAGACCTGCAAAAACGTTCACTCATCCGGGTGGCCGCCCTGACTGCAATCGCCAGCGCCGCGCTGATCGGTTGCGGTAAAAAAGAAGAAGCCAAGCCGGTTGCTGCAGCACCCGCCGCTGCGGCTTCTGCACCCGCAGCGCCACCCCCACCACCCAAGCCAGAACCGATGAAAATCGCGTTCGCCTATGTTGGCCCTGTGGGCGACGGCGGCTGGACCTTCGCGCATGACAACGCCCGCAAGGCGATTGAAAAAGAATTTGGCGACAAGGTTAAAACCTCCTTCGTGGAAAACGTGCCTGAATCGGCTGACGCCGAGCGTGTCATCCGCGACATGGCCACCCAAGGCAACAAGCTGATTTTCGGCACCACCTTTGGCTACATGGATCCCATGCTCAAAGTGGCCCCGGATTTCAAGGACGTGAAGTTTGAACACGCCACCGGCTACAAACAAGCAGACAACATGCGTACCTATGACAGCCGCACCTATGAAGGCGCCTACATGGCCGGCATCATCGCGGGCAAGATGACCAAGAGCAACACCTTGGGTATCGTCGCGTCGATCCCAATTCCTGAGGTGATCCGCAACATCAATGCGTTCACCATGGGTGCGCAAATGAGCAACCCCAAGATCAAGACCAAAGTGGTTTGGGTGAACGGCTGGTTTGACCCACCCAAAGAAACCGAAGCCGCTACCGCCCTGATCAATGGCGGCGCAGACGTTTTGTTCCAGAACACCGATTCCCCCGCTGTGCTGAAGACCGCCGAAGGCAAGGGCAAACGCGCGTTTGGCTGGGATTCCGACATGACCGCCTACGGCCCCAAAGCCCACCTGGCCTCCGCCGTAATCAATTGGGGTCCTTATTACATCAAGGCCACGAAAGAAGCCCTTGATGGTTCCTGGAAAGGTGGCGCGGGCGTGTGGTGGGGTGTCAAAGAAGGTGCCATTGACATTGTCTCTATTGCCGAAGACGTCCCAGCCGAAACCAAGGCTAAGGTTGAAGAAGTTAAAAAAGGCTTGGCCGATGGCTCCTACAGCATCTGGAAGGGCCCGATCACCGACAACACCGGCAAGGTGATGATCGCCAAAGACGCCGTGGGCGACGACAAGTGGCTCAGCGGCATGGGCGCTTACGTCAAAGGCGTTGAAGGCAAAGTGCCGGGCGCCAAGAAGTAAAAGCTTTTTGCAAGCCTCTCAAAAAAGCCGCTTTTTAGCGGCTTTTTTGTGGGTGTCGGGTCGATGCGCTCAAGGCCGCGCAGTTTTGTTTGTAAGATGACCCGATGATTGAAGCGATGCATTGGCACCCTGTGGAGTTGTCAGAACGGGTGACAGACAAACCCGTGTCCACGACGCTGTTGCAGCAGTCCTTGGTTTTATGGCGGGACACACACGGCCACATTCACGCGTGGGCTGACCGGTGCCCGCATCGTGGCGCCCGGTTTTCTTTGGGAAAAGTCGTCAACGGTCAGCTTGAATGCGCCTACCATGGATGGCAGTTTGACCCATCGGGTCAGTGCATGCGGGTGCCGGCATTGCCGGCGTTCAATCCGCCTGCATCTCATTGCGCTGATGTGTTTGGGGTCTGCGAACGGTTCGGGTTAATCTGGGTGCAAATGGTCCCACCGAAAACGGCCCTCGAATCCCCATTGCCCGTGTTTGCAGCTGAAAACGACGCACAACTGCGCAAAATCAACTGCGGCCCCTATGACGTGGAAACCAGCGCACCCCGCGTGGTGGAAAACTTTCTGGACATGTCCCACTTCGGCTTCGTTCATGACGGCTGGTTGGGCTCGAACCAGGCCACAGCCATTGAAGACTATGCGGTTCAATCCACGCCGAACGGCTTGCTCGCGACGGGTTGCAAGGCCTGGCAGCCCAAGTCGAATGTGCACTCCACGACGGCGGCCCAGGTTGAATACCGTTATGAAGTTACGGCACCGTTTACCGCTGTATTGACCAAAGTTCCCGATGCCGAAAGCGTGGCTGTCGCCGGTTACCGCGAATCCATCGGGTTATTCATTTGCCCGGTGGGGCCGGAGAAAAGCCGTGTCTGGTTCCGTTTGGCCGTGGCCGATTTTGATTCGCCCGACGACGATTTAAAGGCGTTTCAGCACACCATCTTCATGCAAGACAAACCCGTTCTTGAATCACAAAGCCCCAAGCAGTTGCCCTTGCAGCCGGGTGCAGAATGCCATAGTGCGGCAGATAAAGCATCCTCAGTCTACCGCCGCCATTTGCGTCAACTCGGTGTCACTTTTGGCGTGTGTGGGCAAGATCAATGAAAGCAGCCATGAAACCTGATGTTCAACCCAAAATTCAGCCTGTTAGCGCCGAGCGGATGCCAGCCTTGCTGCGGGCCATGCCCAAAGCCGAACTGCACATGCACATCGAAGGCTCGCTGGAACCCGAGATGATTTTTGACCTGGCCCGGCGCAACCAGGTGGCCCTGGCCTACGCTGATGTTGCGGCCCTGCGCAACGCCTACCAGTTCAACAACCTGCAGAGCTTTCTGGACATTTACCATACCGGCACGACGGTGTTGAAGACCGAGCAGGATTTCTACGATATGACGATGGCCTACCTGAAGCGGGCTGCCGCCGACAACGTCATCCACGCAGAGATATTCTTTGATACCCAGACCCACACCGGCCATGGCCTGAGCGCCGAAACCGTCATCAACGGCCTGTACCGCGCTTGTGTTGATGCAGAGCGCCAACTGGGTGTGAGCGCGTCGCTGATTCTGTGTTTCCTGCGGCACCTCAGTGAAACCGAAGCCTTTGAATCGCTCGAGCAGGCGCTACCGCATCGCGACAAGATCGTCGGCATTGGCCTGGCTTCCAGCGAGCTGGGCCATCCACCCGAAAAATTCGCGAAAGTGTTTGCGCGCTGCAAGGAACTGGGTTTCCGCCTGGTTGCGCACGCGGGCGAGGAGGGGCCGCCCGCCTATATTTGGAGTGCGCTGGATGTGCTGAAGGTGGAGCGCATAGACCACGGCGTGCAGGCCTTTCAGGATGCGCCGCTGATGCTTCGGCTGGCTCAGGACCGGATTCCCCTGACGGTGTGCCCGTTGTCCAACCTCAAGCTGCGGGTCTTCAAAACAATGGCTGACCACAACATCGGCAAGATGCTCGAGGCCGGCATTGTCGCAACCGTCAACTCGGATGACCCGGCTTATTTTGGTGGTTACGTGAACGAGAATTACCTGCAGACATTCGCTGCTTTGGGTTTGTCGGCACCGCAAGCCTACCAACTCGCACGGAACAGTTTTGAGGCGAGTTTTGCCGAACCCCGTGCGAAGCAACGCTATATGGACCGCTTGAACATGGCCTTTGCCCAATTTGAATAACCGAACGCCGCTTACCCAAGACTACCAAGACATATTCCCAGGAGAAGACTGCCATGACATTGAAATTTTTGAGCATTGCCGCTTTGGCCGCACTTGTTTTTTCAGCGCCCGCGCCCGCACAGGACGGACCAGCCACCGTGCTGTGCAGCGCCGGCGTGGAGTGGTGCAACCATTTGGCCCAGCTCTACCAAAAGCAAACCGGCACATCGATTTTGATGGCAACCAAAAGCACCGGTGAAGTATTGGCACAGATCAATGCCGAGCGGGCCAATCCCAAGACTGACCTGTGGTTTGGCGGCACAGGTGATCCGCACTTGCAAGCAGCGGAAATGGGTTTGCTGGCCGAATACAAATCCGACAAATTGCCGCAGTTGCATGAATGGGCGCAAAACCAGGCCAAGGCGGCTAACTACCAGACGGTAGGCATTTATCTGGGCCCGCTTGGATTCAGCTACAACACCGATCTGATCGCCCGTAAAAAGCTCGCGGTGCCGCAGTGCTGGGCCGATTTGCTCCGGTCAGAATTCAAAGGCGAAATCCAGATGGCCAACCCCGCCAGTTCCGGAACCGCTTACACGGCGATTGCCACGCTGGTCCAGATCATGGGCGAAGAGCCAGCGTTTGATTACCTGAAAAAGCTGCATCCCAACATCAGTCAATACACCCGCAGTGGGTCAGCGCCGCTCAAGAACGCAGCGCGTGGCGAAAACACGGTGGGCCTGAGTTTTGTGGCAGATGTTGTCGGTGAGGCGGTTGGTGGCGGGTTTCCGTTGAAGTACTCGATCCCCTGCGAAGGAACCGGTTTTGAAATCGGCTCGATGTCGCTCGTCAAGGGATCCCGGCGCGCGGAATCTGCCAAAAAATTCTATGAATGGGCCCTGACTGTGCCCGCGCAAAACAGCGGTTTGGATGTGAAATCGTATCAAATTCCTTCGCTGAAAGGCGCTTCGATTCATCCCATGATGCCCAAACCGGGCGATATCAAACTCATCAACTACGATTTTGTGAAGTACGGCAGTACGGCGGTGCGTACCCGGCTATTGGCACGTTGGGAAAAGGAAATCAACAAATAGCCAGCCGTTGCGGGCGCATGACGATCAAATCGGATCACAATGAAAGCGGCGCGCAGGCAATAGGCGCCTGGGTGTCCCAATGGCAAACCCTGTTGGACGAAGGCGCGGCGCTTGGCGCGGAACACCCCGGGGTTTTGCGTGGCAGCACAGGCGAATCTGGCAAATGCTGCGTGATGGTGTCGCCCCATCCGGACGACGAATGCATTGTCGGAGCCCTGCCGTTGCGGCTGCTGCGCCAAGGGGGCTGGCGGGTGGTGAATCTGGCGCTCACCCATGGCAGCAATCCACAGCGCCAATTGGAACGGCCGGCAGAATTGGAGAAAGCCTGTGAGGTACTCGGTTTTGAAAACCGGTTGCTGACACCGCGGGGCCTGGTGCGGATTTCCGAAGCCAGCCGCGTCCAGGAGCGGGGCCATTGGGCCGATTGTGTGGAGGTGGTTGCGCAGCAAATTCGGGCCTTGCAACCGGACCTGCTTTTGTGCCCGCATCCACAGGACGCCCAGGTGGCGCATCGCGGCACTTACTGTTTGCTGATGGATGTGCTGGCGGGCATGCCTGCACACTATTCACCGTTGGTTGCCCTGACTGAGTATTGGTCCACGATGGCAGCGCCAAACTTGATGCTGCAGGTGGATGTGCCCGAGTTGACAGTGCTGCTCTCGGCCTTGATGCAGCATGCCGGCGAAATAACACGCAACCCCTATCACCTGAGTTTGCCGGCCTGGATGATAGACAGCGTTCGCCGTGGTGCCGAGCTGGTTGGCAACCCCGGTGACGTTGCCCCCCGATTCAGCTTCGCCACCCTGTACCGGGTTATGCGCTGGCATCAAGGGGCGCCTGCAGGTGGCGGTTTGCAGGTGGCCTGGGAGGGCGGCCGGTTTGCGCCCTGTGGAGACAGATTGGCATTTTTGCAGGGCTGACTGCCCCACGGTAAAATCACTCGAACCTTGGCAAGGCCCGCTGCTCCGCGGGCCTTGTTTTTTAATCTGGAGCCATGTAGAGGACTACCATGTATAAAAACCTCGCGGCGATGCGCCTTTGGGCCTGTCTGTTGTCCGCCTGTTTTTCTTTCTCGGCCTTTGGCCAAAATTCCATACCTGCAAACGCAGCAGCCGCCACGAAGGAGCCGCTCAAAATCGGTTTCGTCTACGTGGCTCCGCTGACCGATGCGGGCTGGGTGCGCCAGCACGACGAGGGGCGCAAAGCCGTTGAAGCGGCGCTAAATGTGACCGGTTCGGCCAACAAAGTGGTAACCAGCTACGTCGAAAACGTGGCCGAAGGGCCAGATGCTGAACGTGTGATCCGCGATTTGGCCAACAGCGGCCACACACTCATCTTCACGCCGAGTTTTGGTTATATGGAGCCCACGCTCAGTGTGGCCAAAGACTTCCCCGGCGTGAAGTTTGAATCCATCACGGGCTACAAAACCGCGCCCAACGTAGCGGTGGCAAATGCCCGGTATTACGAAGGGCGCTATCTGGCTGGCATAACAGCAGGGCGCATGACAAAAACCGGGCTGGCAGGTTACGTGGCCGGTTTCCCCATCCCCGAAGTGTTGCAGGGCATCAATGCGTTCACGCTGGGCATGCGGTCGGTCAACGCCAAGGCTGAGGTCAAGGTGATCTGGCTGAACGCCTGGTTTGACCCGCCGCGCGAACGCGATGCCGCCATCACCCTGTTCAACCAGAATGTTGACGTCGTCGCTTTCCATACCGGCTCCAACGCAGTGATGGTGGCTGCGCAGGAACGGGGCCAGATGGCAGTGGCTTACCACTCCGACATGCGCCGCGTGGCCCCTGATGCGCAAATTGTGGCGGTGAGCCACGAATGGGGCAGTTATTACACCCAGCGGGCACGGGCTGCCCTGGATGGCAGCTGGAAAACCGGCACCGTGTGGGGTGGCGTGAAAGACGGCATGGTGAAAGTGGATGCCTTTGGCCCCAAAGTGCCTGCGGCGGTGCGGGAGGAAGTGCTGCTGCGGCAAAAAGACATTGCTTTGGGCAAGTTGCAACCCTTTGGCGCCGGAAAACGGGATGTCAAAGACAACCAGGGGCAGATTGTTATCGGTGCCGGAACGGCACTCACCGACACGCAGATTTTGGGCATGAATTGGCTGGTAGAAGGTGTGCAAGGCAAGCTAAATAAATAAGGTAATCTCGGGCTTATGAAAGCCTACCGTGCGGCCCTGTTGCGATTCAACAATACCTCAGACACCACCGGTGAAGCGGTGTACGAGCCCGATGGCCTGTTGGTGACATCACCCAATGCACAAGGGGTTCAAACCGTGCGTGCCGCTGGCTCCTGGGCGGCGCTCAAGGGCAACTACGGCGGGCTTGATATTGAACACTTGCCGGGCCGGCTGATCGCCCCTGGTTTTGTTGATTTGCACCTGCACTACCCGCAAACCGACATCATCGGTTCTCCGGCGCCGGGGCTATTGCCCTGGCTTGAAAATTACACCTTTCCGGAAGAAGCGCGGTTTTCGGATGCCGCCCACAGCACTGCGTCAGCCCGCTTTTTTGTAGACGAATTGATGCGCCATGGTGTAACCAGCGCACTGGTGTTCGCCAGTGCCCACACGGCATCGGTTGAAGCCCTGTTTGAAGCCGCCAAGGTGCAAAACATGCGGCTGGTGACGGGGTTGTGCCTGATGGATAGGCATGCGCCGTTGAGTGTTTTAAACCAGACGGAGCAAAGCCTGGCCGACACTGAAGCCCTGATCCAAAAGTGGCATGGCCGGGCCCGTCTGGGCTATGCCATCACGCCGCGTTTTGCACCCAGTTGTTCTGATGCGCAGCTTCGCGGTGCCGGGGAGTTGGCCGCGCGGTATCCGGATGTCTGGATCCAATCGCACGTGGCGGAGAACCCCGACGAGATTGCCTGGGCGCGTGAATTGTTCCCAAAATCGCGCAGCTACCTCTCGGTGTATGACGATTTTGGCTTGATGCGCAATAAAGCCATTTACGCGCATTGCATCCATTTGGACGCGCAAGACCGGGCGCTGATGCAGGCAACCGGTGCGGCGGCTTCGGTATGCCCCACCAGCAACCTGTTTCTGGGCAGCGGTTTTTTTGATTTTGCAGCGACCGACGCAGCAGGTGTTCAACACGGGCTGGCCAGTGATGTGGGTGGCGGCACCAGTTTCAGCCCGTTTCACACGATGCTTGCGGCCTACTATGTGGGCCGTACCGCCTTGCATGGGCCAGCCCCCAAAGCAGGTTTGAGCCTGAGCCCCCGGCACCTGTGGTGGCTGCACACCGCTGGCGCTGCGCAAGCCATGGGCTGGGGTGACACCGTGGGCAGTTTGCAGGTGGGTTGCGAAGCCGACTTTGTGGTGCTCAACCCGGAAGCAACGCCATTGCTGGCGCGCCGCACCCAACGTGCCCAATCATTGGACGAACTGCTGTTCGCTATGATTGTGCTGGGTGATGACAGGCTGGTCGAGAGAGCCGTGCTGGCGGGCGGTGGTTTCTGATTCACGGCTGGCTCAGGCCAGCCCTGCAAGCCCGTCGCCCAAAAGAGCCGTTCAGGGCAATGCCGCGGTGTAAATGACCTGGCCGCTGTAAGTGCCCGCAGGCAAGACGCTGTTGTTGCGGTAACTGAAACTCCAGCTGGAAGATTGGTCTACCACTCCACCAGAGGCCACCAGGCTAGATGCCGTGCCGGCGGTGCCATTGCCAATGGCCGGATGCGGCAGGCTGCCCCCGCCGCTGACGGCCACAATTTGGGTCCAGGGAACGGTAGGTGCACCCCCACCTGAAGGGTTCAAACCTCCCGGGGTGCCGGTTGCTGAAAAACTGATGTTGTTGCCATTGCCGACCACACGGGCCGTGATGGCGGCACTTGATTGCCCGGCAACTGCTGCACCTGAACCGGAGGCCCCGTCGGGCACGTTGAAATCCACTGTGTCAACGGTCGGGTTGGTGGCGAAATCAGTGCCAGAGCCCACCCGCAAGAAGATAACCCGGGGGATGGTGATCCGGAAATCAAGCCGGGCACTGGCTGCCAATGCGGCCGCACTGCCGGTATTCAGACTCGATTCAGCCCACGCAGACCCCGTCGCAGCCACCCATAGGACGGATGAGGCCCACATCAGGGCAGGCACACCCGTGCCGAATTTTCTTGGCTTGCCCCGCGCCACAGCGTCACTGAACGAATTCAATGGGCCTTTCAGGGTGGAACAATGCGTCATGATGGCGGGCGGGTGCAGGCGTATTTTTGGCTAAAAATAAATGGACATTTTGGGTACGGTTCCCCATTGGGTACAAGATTTTGGCCAGCGTAACCGCGAACGGGCCGGTTAGCAGCCAGGGCAAAAATACCGCTTTTCCGATTCCGGCATTAATTCACAGTTTGTGCAGTATTTGAGCGATCCCAAACCAAGACGGGGCTGCAAACTCACCAGGTTTTAACCACGTCAAACGCTTCGCGGGCCGAGATCGACAATTTTGAAAAAGCTGCGTGTGTGCCAGGCCCGTCGCTGTTTTTTGCTGCCCCTTCCATTTGTTTGGCGTGTTCGGCCGCAGTGTCTGCTGTCATGCTCAACAGCAAGCCCTTGAGGGCATGGCCTTGCTGGACGCAAACCGCCCAGTCTTGCCGTTTCACAGCGCCATGGGCCAAGCCCATGCAGGTGCGCAAATCCTGGCAAAAGGCTTGCGACATTTCATGCAAAGCGGCTTCACTGCCAGCCAGGCGGCTGAGCATTTTCTGGCGGTTATGCAAACCCAGTCTGGAGGCCGGTGCTGATGGGTTGTGTGCCATGCTGTCCGGCATCATGGATGCGGCACTGGCATCGGGTTTGGCGTGCACCAGCAGACTGGGGCCGCGCCCAAGGGTGACGGCGCTGTCTTGCGCCATCGATTCCATGCGTGATGCCTTGAAGGCCAGACGCGTTGCACGCAATGCCGCTTGCAGTGCGTCAGGTGTCAAGGGTTTGGAGAGGTATCCGTCCATGCCGGATGCCAGCGCCTGTTCACGGTCTGCCGCCGAAGCGTGGGCCGACAAAGCAATGATGGGGATGCGGGTTTTGCCAGTGCTTTGTTCCCACTTGCGGATGTGGTGGGTGGCTTGCCAGCCGTTCATCACCGGCATCTGGATATCCATCAGCACCAGGTCAAACGCGCTGGCGCGAATCGCCTGCAAGGCTTTTTCGCCGTTCTCGGCGGCGGCCACTTCAAAACTGAGTTGCTCCAGCAATTTGGTGGCTAGCAGGCGGTTGACGCCATGGTCGTCCACCACCAGCGCCCGTTTGCCCGGAAATTGGGAGGGCTGCTCCAGTTTGGGCGTGGTACTGGGTGATGTCTCCATGGCGCGTGCGGCCAGGTGGGCGCGTTCACTGGTGTCTGCCGCTTCGTCGGCGCCAAACTGGGTCAGGGGCGTATCGGCTCTTGGAACGCCCAGCGGCACACTCAGCATAAAGCGGCTGCCACGGCCCGGTGCGCTGTCTACATCAATGCGGCCCCCCATCATTTGGGCCAGCTTCATGCAGATCGTCAGGCCCAGGCCGGTGCCGCCGTAGCGCCGCGAGGTGGAACTGTCGGCCTGTACGAACGCGCCAAAGATGGATTGCTGCTTTTCCAGCGGTATGCCAATGCCGGTGTCGCTGACTTCAATCCGAAGCCCCAACTGGTTGGGAAACCCGGCCGAGGTGCGCATGGCCACTTCGATGCGGCCTTGCTCGGTGAACTTGATGGCGTTGGAGATCAGGTTGGTGACGATTTGGCGCAATCGCCCGGGGTCGCCCACGGCCTCGGCGGGCAACTCGTCGCTCACTACCACTTCCAGCTCCAGCCCTTTGGCTTCGGCCGATACGCGCATGGGCGTGGCTACTTCCCATATCCAGCGCTGCAACGGAAAACGCACCTGCTCCAAAATCAGCTTGTGGGCCTCCAGGCGCGAGTAATCCAGCACATCATTCACCAACGCCAGCAGGGCGCGCCCCGAACTGCCGACCAAATCGACATACTGCCGCTGCTCGGCGGCCAGCTCGGTTTGGGCCAGCAGGTTGTTCATGCCAATCACACCATTCAAAGGCGTGCGGATTTCGTGGCTGATGTGCGCCAGGAAGTCGTCTTTGGCGGAATTGGCGGCCACGGCCAGCGCACGGGCGGTTTCAATCTCGTGCTGCACCTGTTTGCGCCGCGTCACGTCCCGGGCAATGCCCACCATGCGGGTGGCCTTGCCCATCAAGTCGCGCTTGCTCACCTCACCGCTGGCCTCCAGCCAGCGGACACCGGCGGGGGTGCGCACGCGGAACTCCACCTCCAGCTTACGGTCGGTCTGGTTGAAGACCCGCAAAATGGCCTGGCGTACTTGCAGGCGGTCTTCGCCATAAAGCTTGCGCTCCAGTTCCATCGGTGGCCAGGTTTGGCCATTGCCTTGCATGTAGCCATAGTCGTTCACCAAATCGGCAAACCGCAGCGAGGTGTAGATGGCGGTGGTTTCAGCGTCCCATTCCCACATGGCCAAGCCGGCGGCATCCAGCGCGAGTTGCAGGCGGTCTTCGGTTTTGCCCAGCTCTTGCTCGGCTACCAGGCGGCTTTGCTGCTCGACATCGGCGTGTTCCCGCAGCAGCGCGTTTTCGCGCTCCAGGCGCTCCAGCCGCACTTGCAAGTCAGCAGGCGAATTCACGCGGCCACTTCCATGGCCGGGCCGGGCATGGATGTCCAGACCTGGATCTTGCGGTACAACGTGCTGGGGTTGACTTTCAAGGCGCGTGCCGCTTTGGCCACGTTGCCGTGAAAGGCCCGCAAGGCGTAGTCGACCGCTTCACGCTCCACGGCATCCAGCGGGCGCACTTGCGAGGTGAGGTATTGGGTTGCAGCCTGCGCCGGGGGGATTGGCAACGGGGGCTGTACCGCCGGGTTATCGGATGGTTGCCCGGGTGCAGCCGCGCCTGATGCGTCAAAGAACCAGTCAGTTTCCGGGGCTTGGGCATCTGGCAGGTTGGCCAAGGCGGCCAGCGAAGCATCCGCACCGGCATCGCCTGCAACCGATGGGCGGGCTTGAACCGATGGCGTGGCCTCAATCTTGAGGTTTGAGTTGGCGAGCATGCCTGCTGCATGGGCCCCTGGCAGGCTCTGTTGCACGTTCTGCGGCAGCATGTCTAGCTCGACCGTGGTGCCGTCGTGTAATGCAGCCACAGCGCGAATCACGTTCAGCAGTTCGCGCACATTGCCGGGCCAGGGGTGGGCGCTCAGGGCTGTCATGGCATCAGCGCTGAAATTGCGGAACTGTTTGCCGTCTTCCTGGGCAAACTTCAGCAGCATGTCTTGCGCGATCAGCGCCACATCGCCACCCCGGGCCCGCAAGGGCGGCAAATCAATGGGCACGACGTAAAGCCGGTAAAACAGGTCTTCACGGAATTCGCCCTGGCGCACCTGCTCCTGTAGCTTGCGATGCGTGGCGCAGACGATGCGTACATCGACGATACGGGTTTTGTCCTCACCCAGGCGTTTGACTTCACCGGTTTGCAGCACCCGCAGCAATTTGGCTTGCACGCCCAGATCCAGCTCGGCGATCTCGTCCAGAAAAAGCGTGCCTTTGTCGGCTTCAATAAAGACACCCTGGCGGTCACTGACGGCACCTGTGAAGGCACCTTTGCCATGGCCGAACAGCTCGCTTTCGATCAAATCCTTGGGTATGGCGGCGCAATTGATGGCCACAAAATTTTTGTTGCGCCGCGGACTGCGGGCGTGGATGGCGTTGGCCGCCAGTTCCTTGCCGGTGCCCGATTCACCGGTGATGCAGACCGGCGCATTGCTGCTGGCCACGGTTTCGATCATTTTGTAGACCGTTTGCATTTCGGCGCTTTGGCCCAAAAACTGCTCAAACTGGCGCGGTGCTTCCACTTGGTAGGTGGCTACCCGTTGCGCCAGTAGCGAGGCGTTGAGCGCGTTGCGCAGCGTGACGGTGAGCCGTTCGGCTTCAACCGGTTTTTCAATGAAGTCAAAGGCCCCGGCTTCCGATGCGCGTACGGCGTTTTCCAGCGAATCTTCGGCGGTAATCACCACCACCGAGCAAGCGGGGTGCTCTTTGCGCAGCAGGCGCAATACGTCAAAACCGGTGCCATCGGGCAGGTTCAGGTCAACCAAGGCGGCGTGCCACGGGCCGTCTGCAATGTGCCGCTTGGCCTGGGCCACGGTGCCGGCGGTCACGGTTTGCACTTCCAGCCGGGTGGCAATGGTGCGGTATTGAATGGCCAGGGCCACCAGGTCTTCCACCACCAGCAAACGTAGGCCCGGGAACGCAGCCGAGATTTGCGAAGGGGCCAGGGCAGCAGATGCAACAGAGGTATCAATCATTCAGCCAGTCTAACGATCAGTTTTGCAAAATGCAAATAATTTGATTCAAAAGAAGGAAAATTTGTTGCAATTTGCGTCTAAATGGGAAGTTTGGGGTCATTTTGCAAAAAAATCACCTCAAAAGCACCGTTTTAAGTTGGCACGGCGGTTGCAAAGTAGAAGCATCAGCCCCAACCCGGCGGCTTCATCTGAAAGAGACCGAGACCATGAAATTTGCAAAACACCTGATGGCCCTGGCTGCTGTAGCGGCTGTAGCGGTGCCCATGAGCGCCCAGGCTGAATCAGACGTCAACACCGTGGCCGCAGTGGCCCAAAGCGCCAGCGCCCGTTTGAACTTTCGGGTCACGGTACCCAAAGTCATCTATTTGCAAGTCGGCACCGGTACTGCCTTTTCGGACGTGACCACGGTTGACGAAGTGCTGTTCTCACTGACCGCCGGCCAAGTCACCACC
>JANOWY010000338.1:0-2227 GCA_031418135.1 Rhodoferax sp.
GCAGGAATTCATCCTCCCCGCAGGCACCCGGGCGGCATCACTCGCCCATGTTTGCCGCACCGTGGCCCGCCGCGCCGAACGTGCCGTGGTGGCGCTGGGCGCAGTGGAGGCGCTCAAAGACAACCCGCGCCAATACCTGAACCGCCTCAGCGACCTGATGTTTGTGCTCTCGCGCGTGCTGAACCGCTACCGCACCGATGGCAGTGTGGGCGACGATGTGTATTGGAAGAGCGCGCGTATGGCGCGGAGTGAGGCGGATGCTTGACGTTGGGTGATGTCAAATAGTCATCATTTTTAAATTTAAATGCAATTTAAATTTGTCGAAAAAGTTTACAGTTGTCTTCACTGAAACAACGGTGTGGGTAGGTCATGTTTCATACACTGGCATAACCTATTGATTTTAATCAAATTAAATTTAGAAAATGAACTTCAAAATACTGGCATGTACTTTGCTTGCTTGTAATGTGAAGCAGTCAGTTCTGACAAATCCAACATAGGAAACCATAGTGAAAACAAAATCAATTCTTGCCACCCTCGCGTTTTTGGGTGCCTCCGTCGCAGCGCAAGCAGTGCCGCTGGCAGCTGCGTTAACCAGTGGCAATGTGGATTTGACGGGCAATTTTGTCTATGCGCTGACGATGAACCCGAATGCGGCGGGCACCACGGTCGGCAATGCCACCTTTACCAGCGGTTTTAGTACTGCAGGTGCGAGCGTATCGTATCAAAATTACATTCAGGGTTGGCATACCAGCGCTGCAGCCAATTCAGCTGGGCTGGGCAATGTGATGCGCTCGATCATTTGGAGTTACGGAAACACCAATGCTGAAGTAGTTCAGTTGACCATGTCCAACTTGCAAATCGGCACCAGCTACAAAGCCCAGTTGTTGTTCGGCGAAGCCTGTTGCGATCGCGGTTTTGATATTTTCCAGAACGGCGTCAAGGTCGCCGACGATTTTTCGCCGTTTGGCTTGAGCGGCAATGACTACAGTGGTGCCGCCATTTGGGCCGACACCTTTGTCGCATCGTCAACGAGTGTTGTTTTTGGCTTGGGCTTTTATGGTGGGCATGGGGATTACAACCCAATTTTGAACGCCGCAACCCTGGAGCAAATGCCCTCCACCAACGCAGTGCCAGAGCCAGGCTCATTGCCCTTGTTGCTGGCTGGTTTGGGCTTGGTTGGTTTGTGGGCCCGCCGCAAGCAGGCTCAGTCGGCTAGCTGAAACGCCCGCTGCTTACTCAGAAACCCGCTATACGCGGGTTTTTCTTTTGTACCCAGGCATTCACGTCATTCCTGTGAAGTGGACACCCGCGCAAACCCACCCGCAACCCAAGCCATGGCGCTGTTGCGGTTTAGTTTGTAAGACGGCGGCACGGCTTGTTCTGCCAGGGTTTGGCCGCTGGCGTCTTTGGCACTGAGCCGGGCGCTGGGGTTTTCGTCGTCGGGTTCAATGTCCAGCGAGACGGTGACACGCGCAGAACCAACGGCCACATCGATGCTTTGATGCAGCGTGGCGTGCAGGTGCTGTTCGCTGCGGCGAAAGAATTCGGTGGCGGTTTTGACGAGCGTCCTGAAGGCCGTGCCATCCAGCGGTTTGGGGTTCTTTTTGTCGCGGCCCATGGTCCACGGGCCGACCAGGGTGGGTTCGGCCTCGCCGTCCCGCACCATGGCCACAGCCCAGCCATCGTCGTCTTCGTTTTTGATGACATGGGCCGCCCAGCCGTCGCTGCGCCAGTGGCGGGGTTCTTGAAGGGTGGGGTTGGGGTCGGTCACAGCGGATTCAGAAAATAAAGCAAGCCCGCACTGTAATCGACGGGGCCGAGGTCATGTGCTCAGGACGCGCCCCCGGTAGATTGCCGATGGCGGAGACTATCCCGGCGCCAGCACCACCATGGTGATGCGCGACACGCAGGTGAGTTCGCCCGCGTCATTGAACATATCAATGTGCCACACGTGAGTGCTGCGGCCAATGTGCACTGGGCGGGTAATGCCGGTCACCCAGCCCTCCGAGGTGGCCTTGAGGTGGTTGGCATTGATGTCCAGCCCCACGACCCGGTGGCCAGGTTCGGCAGCCGCAGCTGCACCACACGAACCCAAGGTTTCGGCCAGCACCACACTCACGCCGCCGTGCAAAATGCCGTGGGGTTGAATGGTTCGTTTGTCGACTGGTACGCGCGCCCGGATGAAGTCGTCGCCCACCTCCAAAAATTCAAGGCCCAGGGTTTCGCC
>JANOWY010000339.1:0-1619 GCA_031418135.1 Rhodoferax sp.
AGGTGCACAAACCGTGGATCAGCACTGCCGCCAGATGCAGAGCCTGCGACGGTGGCGCGGCGGCATGCTCAAGATGCGTCACATACAAGGAAAGCGGAAACAGTAAGAGCGCCAGCACCGCCAGCTGTGGCACCCAGCGTGCCATCACATGAAGTATGTCGCGGTAGAAATGAAAGCCGTAACCAACCACAAAGAACAGGCCGTAATAGGCCAGCGATGGCACATGTGGTTTGAGGAACATGAAGCCGTCATGTACCTGGCCACCCTGAAACGGCCAGAGCGTGGCGGCGGTGACAAGGCTCAGCAGTACCAAGAGTGCCGGCGATGCCAACAACATCCTGAGAGCAGGTTCAAAGGCCAGGCTGCGCCGCACCAGCCATTGGCACACGGGAATGAATAGGTAAAACAGGCACAGGTAATACAAAAACCACAGGTGCGCCAGACCGATTGAGTCGGCTGGCACCCCCAGTTTTTGGCTGATCTCTGCGCCAAATTGCCGCGCTTGCGCGAGGTTGGGCCACAAGTCATGGGTGCCAAATCGCACACTCAACATGAAGTCGAGCATGAAAAGGCCTGTGATGGGCAAAATGACAACCAGGGCCGCCAGCAAGGGTGCCAGCACCCGTGCCGCCCGGTTATTGAGGGTGCCTCTGAGGCCCCGTTTTTCAACCAGCAGTGAGGTAAAAAAACCGGCCAGCACAAAAAACGTCGGCATACGAAAGCTGTGGATGAAGTGAAACAGCACATCAAACACATACGAGTGGTTGCGGTCGGTGGGCACCGGCATGGCCGCCGGTGGATCGGCCAGATACAGCAGGGCTGCGTGCAACACAATCCCCAACATCATCATGCCGCCGCGCAAGGCATCCAGGCCGTAGTACCTGCGATCATCCATGGGGAACCTCGTTTTCTAAACTCGGCTTTGTTGTTTCGGACTTATTTTCAAGCGCATCTGCAGTCCAACCGGGGCCATCGTAACCGACATGCGCTCCAATGCCGGAAGGCCGTCAGGGGTGTCAACCGCCTCGATGTCAAAGCAGCTCAGCAGCATCGCCATGGCCATTTTCATCTCCAGCAAGGCAAGGTAGCGCCCGGGGCATATGCGAGGCCCGGAGCCAAAAGGGATGGCCGCCCGCCTGGCGGCAGGGCTCAGGGTTTGCAGCGCATCGGACAGCCAACGCCCGGGCTCGAAAGCGCCAGGGTTTTTAAAATAGTTTTCGCTCAGGGCATCGTGGCGCAGCACACCCATCACCAGCGTCTGGTTGGGCACCGCCACGTCACCCACCGTGGTGTCACGCAATGCCTGCAACGCCATCAAAGGCGCTACGGGCTTCAGGCGCATGGTTTCGCTAAGGCAGGCATCCAAGTAGACCAATTGGTCCATCAATTCCATGCTGAAGCTGGCCGGGTTCGGGGCCAAACTGCGCACCTCCTGCTGCGCCTGCTGCAAACATGCCGGATTCAGCCACAACAAATGAATCATCCACGCGAGCGTGTTGGCGGTGGTGTCTTCGCCAGCCAACAGCATGGTCAACACGTTGCCGGTGACCTGCTGGTCACCCAAGCCGCTTGCCGGTTCATCGGCCGCAACAATCATTGCTTCAAGCAGGTTGCCTGGA
>JANOWY010000340.1:0-19130 GCA_031418135.1 Rhodoferax sp.
CCTACCCTCTGTTTCGGGAGGGTATCAAAAACAGGGTACGGCGAGGCTGCCTGGCGCTGCGCTGGGTACAGATATAAAAGGCCCGATACACTGCCAGCATGACAAGTTTGGTTTTGCTCAACCGCGCCGCCATACCTGCGGAAGATGAGGCGCTGCGGCCAATAGTGCGCAGCTTTTTGGCGCAGGCCCTGCATGACATACCCGCTTCCGTGCGGGCCAAATCCTGGATGGGCTATGACGCTGCGTTCAGCCACGCCTTGGGCCAACGCGGCTGGCTGGGCATCACGCTGCCAATTGCTTACGGTGGCGCAGGCCGTAGCCCGTTTGCGCGGTATGTGCTGGTGGAAGAATTTTTGTACGCCGGTGCCCCGGTCGGTTCGCACTGGATTGCCGACCGCCAAAGTGCGCCCCTCATCCTCAAATACGGCACCGAAGCGCAGAAACAAAAATACATCCCGCCTGTCTGCCGGGGGACCAGTTTTTTCTGTATCGGCATGAGTGAACCGGGTTCGGGTTCCGACTTGGCCAGTGTGCGCACGCGGGCTGTCAAAACAGCCGATGGCTGGTTGCTGAACGGCCAAAAAATCTGGACCAGCAACGCCCACAACAGCCACTACATGATTGCCCTGGTGCGCACCTCGGGTGAGGCGGGCGACCGGCAAAAGGGTTTGTCGCAGGTGATTGTCGATTTGTCGCTGCCGGGTGTGACGGTTCGGCCCATCAAAGACCTGACCGGCGACAGCCAGTTTTGTGAAGTGTTTTTTGACAACGTGGCCCTGGCCGACGAGGCGCTGATTGGTGCCGAAGGCGGTGGTTGGGCGCAAGTAACGGCCGAGCTGGCCTTTGAGCGCAGCGGGCCAGAGCGCATCTATTCCAGCATTGTGCTGTTCGACCAGTGGCTGCAATGGCTGCGCCTGAATCCGCAGCACCACACCCGCTCGGCGCGGCTGGTGGGCAAACTGGTCAGCCACCTGGCCCCATTGCGGGCGCTCAGCATTGCCGTCACGCAGAAGCTGGTCAACGGTGAAAGCCCCGTCGTCGAGGCGGCGTTGGTCAAAGAACTGGGCACGACCCTGGAGCAGTTGATGCCCACCCTGATCGCCGATGAACTGCTGGCGAACCCTGTGCCATCGGCAACCCAGGACTTGCCGACCGAATTGCTGCTGGCGCTGAACTATGTAACGCAGGTTGCACCCTCGTTTTCGTTGCGCGGCGGCACCCGTGACATCCTGCGCGGCATGATTGCGCGCGGCCTGGGTTTGCGCTGAAAGGGCTGCCACATGAACCAACAACCTGCTGATGATGACCTGGTGCTCGACGCACTGCGCAGCCTGCTGGATGCCCAATGCCCGCCTGGTTTGGTACGTGCCAGCGAAGCGGGTGGCTCTTTGCAGGCCTTGACCGATGCGCTGGCCGAAGCCGGTTTTGCCGATGCCATGCTGCCCGAAGCCCAGGGCGGTGCCGGGCTGAGCCTGGCGCAGGCCTTCCCACTGTTTGAACTGTGTGGGCGGTATCTGTTGCCAGTGCCCTTGCCCGAACAAATGGTGGTGTGCGCCCAAGGTGCTGCACCGACAGTCGGGATGACCGCCTGCCTGATTGCCGCGCAAATGGCCGGTGCTATGCAGCGGGTGCTGGAAATGACACTGCAATATGCCAACGACCGGCAACAGTTTGGCCGCCCGATTGGCAAGTTCCAGGCCATTCAGCACCAGTTGGCAGTGATGGCCGAACACGTGATGGCGGCACGTATGGCGGCGCAAATCGGCTGCGAATCGGCCTTGGGCGGACAAGGCACCCTTGAACCTGCCCTGATGAACGTGGCGGTGGCCAAAGCCCGCGCCAACGAGGCGGCGGTTGAAGTTGCTGCCCTGGCGCATTCGGTCTTTGGAGCGATTGGTTTCACCGCCGAACACGATTTGCAGCTTTACACGCGCCGCCTGCACGCCTGGCGGCAGTCGGCAGGCACCGAGTCTTACTGGCATGAGGTGCTCGGGCGGGCGGTGTTGGCGGCCCCGCAGACCCTGTCGCTGGACATTTTGCAAACCTTCTGCGCGTCGCATTGATCGGGTCGTATTTGTTTGTGTTTTTGCGCCCCGCCTTGAACCATTCAAGCCGATACTTTTACTGAACCCTTCCTTCAAACTTGCTTCACTTCCATACCAAGGCCAATCATGTCTTCATTTTTAGCCAGCCACCAAGATGGCGGCATCCTGACCCTCACGATGAACCAGCCCGAGACGCGCAATGCGCTGACCGGCAACTCGGCAGTGCAAGAGTTTGTCGAGACCTGTGCAGCCATCATGCTGAATGCGTCGGTGCGGGTGGTGATCCTCACCGGCTCCGGGCCGGTGTTCAGCTCGGGCGGCAACGTGAAAGACATGAAACGTTTTTTTGAGCAAGACATTGCGCCCGACCGCATCCGCGAAGAGTACCGCCAGGGCATCCAGCGCCTGCCCAAAGCCTTGTGCAACCTGGATGTGCCGGTGATCGCCGCCGTGAACGGCGCGGCAATTGGCGCGGGTATGGATTTGACCTGCATGTGCGACATCCGCATTGCGTCAGAAACTGCTACTTTTGCAGAGAGTTTTGTGCGGCTGGGCATCATCCCGGGGGATGGCGGTGCCTGGTTGCTGCCACGGGCGGTGGGCATGGCCAAGGCCAGCGAAATGGCGTTCACCGGTGAGGCCATCGATGCGCAGGAGGCACTGCGCTGCGGCCTGGTGTCACGCGTGGTGCCGCCCGATCAATTGATGGCGACGGCCCGCCACCTTGCCGAAAAAATCGCCGCCAACCCGCCCGCCGCCATGCGCATGACCAAGCGCCTGCTGCGTGAAGGCCAAATGGCTTCCATGGAGTCCTTGCTGGAGCTCTCGGCGGCTTACCAGGCCATCGCCCACAAGACCGCAGAGCACAAAGAATCTGTTCTTGCTTTTGTTGAGAAGAGAAAACCCGTATTTGTTAACATTTGAATTGTACTATCAGCTATTATTTATATATCATAATTAACTAGTTTATAAATATAAAATATCTACTAATCAAATTAATTAGATATTAATAGTTCGATTTAGTGCCTGAAATGTAGCGCATCTGGGTGATGCCGAGGCCATAGATGCCGACTGCGCGAGGTGCGCATTCAAGGCGCAAGCCGCTCCCGCACCCATACACCGGAGTCCTCTAAGCGGTATCGTAGCCGGTCATGCAGCCGGCTCCTGCGGCCTTGCCAGAATTCCCAGGTGTCCGGCACCAGGCGGTAACCACCCCAATGCGGTGGGCGCGGCGGGTTCAGCGCAAATTTGGCGGCAAATTTGGCGGCATTGGTGACCAACACCGCGCGGCTGGTGATGACTTCACTTTGGGGCGAAGCCCAGGCACCGATGCGCGAATCCAGCGGGCGGCTTTTGTAATAGGCGTCGCTGTCGGCCTCGCTGATTTTCTCCACCCGGCCTTCGATACGCACCACGCGCTCTAACTCCACCCAGTGGAACTGCAGGGCGCCATAGGGGTTCTGCGCCAGCTCATGCCCCTTGCGCCCCTGGTAGTTGGTGTCCCAAACGATGCCGCGCGCATCCATGCCCTTGATGAGTTGCACACGGGTAGAGGGCCGCCCATTGGCACCCACGGTGGCCAGTGTCATGGCATTGGGCTCGGGCACTTGCGCGGCGATAGCTTCATCCAGCCAACGCTGAAACTGGACCAGCGGGTCCAGTGGGGCAGAGGCTTCGTCGAGTTCGGCCTTCTCGTAACTTTTTCGCAAATCAGCAAGGGATGTCATGGTGGGAGGGGTTTGTTGGAAGGAACTGCCCGGGAAGGGAATGTCGGCGGTGAATTTTGGCAGTGAATGCTGGTGGCAAAGGCTGGTGGCAAGGGCTTGCGTTAATGGCTGGCCGGACATCTGGCCAAGGCAAAGCGATGAAACAGGGCCCGGTCAATCGTCGGCGATTTGAAGGTTGCCCATGCTAACCCGCCAAATCGCGCAACGCTGTTGCTGCATTGGGGAAGTCAAATTCAAACCCTTCGGCCAGCAGCCGCTCAGGCACCACGCGCTGGCCGTCCACAAAAATCTGGGCCATTTCACCCAGCGCCCAGCGCAGGGGCTTGGCTGGCAGCGGCAACCAGTTGGGCCGGTGCAATACTTGCGCGGCGTGGGCGACAAAATCGGCCTGGCTGACCGGCTCCGGCGCAACCGCGTTGTACGTGCCGCGCATGGCGGGTATGGACAGGCCGCGGGCCATCAGCCGCAAGACGTCCTGCAAATGAATCCAGCTGACTGCTTGCTGGCCACTGCCCAAACGGCCACCCAACCCCAGCCGTATCGGCAGCAAGAGGGGTGGTAGCGCGCCGCCTTTACCCCACACCACGCCCAGACGCAACACCACCTGGCGCGCACCCGTATCAGCCGCTGGCAAGGCAGACGCTTCCCATTCACGGCAAAGTTCAGACATAAAACCAGTGCCTGGAAGGCTGGCCTCGGTCAGGGTTTCGGCGGGTGCTCGCACACCGTAATAACCGATGGCGCTGGCCTGTATCCACACACCAGGCGCACGCGACTCAAGCCTGGATGTTGGAGCGTTTGCAAACGCTGCCAGCATGCCTTGGGTAGTGCCGACCCGGCTGGAAAGCAGCACGCGCTTCCGCACTTTTGACCAAGGCCATCCCACCACTGGTGCACCGGCCAGGTTGATCACCGCATCGATCGGTGCGATGGCGGGGTTCGCCAGCCATGCGGACAAATCGTCTGTGCACTGGACCTGGCCGTTCCAGCGGGCGTTGGCGCGCGCCGGGTCGCGGGTCAACACTCGCACTTGGTGCCCCGCCTGGAGTAACTGGGCAACCAAGGTACCGCCGATAAAACCGGTGCCACCTGCAACCAAAACGTGCAGTGGCGGGATTTCTGAAAAAGGATTGGAGGCTGGCATATCGGTTGCTGGTTTGATACGGGCGGCGGGTGTGGGTATACATGCAGATTGGCATGCGTTTTGCCGCTGGTTGGCATTCTCCCCGTAGCCTGAAAACGGCGCTGGCCGCCCAACAATGGCCTGAAAAATCCCTTCCCTTCCTGACCCAACGCCCGAGTGCCCATGGACGACCTGGTGAATCGGGTGTTTCAATTTGCGAATTGTCCGTCAACCAAGGGCTTTCCCGCATACGTGTGCCTAGCGGCGCGGCTACCCTATGCACCGGATAAGGATCGATGGCCATATTGCCCAATCTCACAAGGAGACACCACGATGAGCGTTAATTTTCAAGTCAATGGCAAGGCGGTTTCCGCCAAGTCTGAAGCGGACACCCCTTTGTTGTGGGTGATTCGCGATGAGCTGGGCCTCACCGGCACCAAATTTGGTTGCGGTTTAGCGCAGTGCGGTGCCTGCACGGTGCACCTGAACGGCCAGGCCATACGCTCCTGCCAAACACCAGTCTCCAGTGTTTCCGGCAAAAAAGTCGCCACGGTTGAAAGCCTGTCCAAAAACAACAGCCATCCCTTGCAGATGGCGTGGATCAAACACGATGTGCCCCAGTGCGGTTATTGCCAATCGGGCCAACTGATGAGTGCTGCTGCCTTGCTGGCCACCAACAAGAACCCGAGTGACTCGGATATTGATGCCGCCATGGCCGGCAACATCTGCCGCTGCGGCACGTATCCCCGCATTCGCGCTGCCATCAAAGACGCAGCGTCATCCATGCGTAAAGCCTAAGGAGCACGACCATGACTACCTCTATCCAAACTTCGCGTCGCTCCTTCCTGAAAACCTCCACCGTCGGTGGTGGTGGCTTGCTGATGGGTTTTGCCTTGCCGTTCTCAGTGGCCAAAGCCGCCGGTACTGTGCACACGCCCAATGCCTGGGTGCATATCAGTGACTCCAATGTCATCACCCTGATCTCAGCCCGCTCTGAAATGGGCCAGGGTGTTTACACCGCGTTGCCGATGCTGATCGCCGAAGAGCTCAATGTTGATTTCCGCAAAATTCAGGTGGCCATCGCGCCGCCCAATGCCAAGGTGTATGGCAACCCGCTGCTGGGTGGCCCGCAACTCACCGGTGGTTCCACCTCGGTGCGTGACGCATGGGAAAAGCTGCGGGTTGGCGGTGCCCAAGTGCGCGAGATGCTGATCAGCGCCGCTGCCGAAAAATGGAATGTAGACCGCAGTGAGCTCAAAGCAGTGAACGGCACCGTGGTCGGGCCTAAAGGCAAAAAAGCCACCTACGGCCAGTTGGCCGCGGCGGCGTCCAAACTGCCGGTGCCTGAGAAGCCCTCCATCAAAGACCCGAAAGATTTCACCATCGTCGGCAAAGCAACCCGCCGCCTCGATACGCCTGCCAAAGTCAATGGCACGGCTGAGTACGGCATCGACGTCAAACTGCCGGGCATGGTGTACGCCGCGCTGGAGCAGTGTCCGGTGATCGGTGGCAAAGTCAAGTCGGTTGATTCCGCCAAAGCCCGGGCTATGCCCGGTGTGATTGACGTGGTCGAAATTCCCGATGGCGTGGCTGTTGTGGCCAACAGCTGGTGGCGTGCGAACATGGCCCGCAAAGCCCTGGCCATCACCTGGGACGAAGGTGCCAACGCCAATCTCAACACCGCAGCCATGTATGAGGGCACCCGTGCCGCCGCCAAATCAGGCATCGCGTTGCCGCTCAAGGCTGTGGGTGATGCCGATGCCGTCATTGGCGCTTCGCAAAATGTGGTGCGGGCAGAATACGTGAGCCAAAACGTATCACATTCGCCGCTGGAGCCGATGAACTTCACGGCCTGGTTCAAAGACGGCAAGATGTCCCTGATTGGGCCAACCCAATGGCAAGATGCCGCCCAAGGCGCAATTGCCAAAGCGGTGGGGTTGCAGCCAGAAGATGTGTCGCTGCGCACGACCTTCCTGGGCGGCGGTTTTGGCCGGCGAATCGACATCGACTTCATTGTGCAAGCGGCGCAAATTGCCAAGGCTGTCAACAAGCCGGTCAAGCTGGTGTGGTCGCGTGAAGACGACATGACGCACGACTTCTATCGCCCCTTGGCCATTCACACCATGGCAGCGGCCTTGGGCGCTGACGGCAAACCTTCGGCGTATTCCTTCCGCCACACAGGCCAGTCCATCACCGGCCGCGTGTTCGGGTTGCCAGCTCCGGTGCAAGATCCGCTGATGACCGAAGCGGCTATCGCCAGTTATGAAATTCCCGCCACCAAGCACGACGTGGTCAAACACGAGGCGGGTCTGCGCGTAGGTTACTTGCGTTCGGTGAGCCATGCGCCCAATGTCTTCGCCAATGAAGGTTTCATTGATGAATTGGCTGTCAAGGCTGGCAAAGATCCACTGGAATACCGCATGAGCTTGTTGGGCAAGTCACCGCGTCAGGCGAACGTGCTGAAGCTGGCGGCTGACAAGGCTGGCTGGGCTTCGGCCCCTGCCGCCGGGCGTTCGCGCGGTATCGCATTGATGGAAGGTTATGAGTCGCACATTGCGCTGGTTACCGAGATCAGCCTCGAAGGCGGCGCACCCAGGGTTCACAAAGTGACAGTTGCCGCCGATGTAGGCCGCATGGTGAACCCTGACACAGTGGAAGCGCAAATTCAGTCCAGTGTGAACTTCGGCTTGGGCATGACCCTGATGCAAAACATCACGGTCGACAAAGGCCGTGTGCAACAGACCAATTTCCACCAGTTCTTGCTGCCCCGGATGACCGATTCACCGCAAATTGACATCGTGTTGGTCAACAGCACCGAGAAACCTGGTGGTATTGGCGAACCAGTGGTGGCTTTGATGGCACCGGCCATTGCCAACGCGGTTGCCAAACTCAATGGCAAACGCGTGCGCAGCCTGCCCATCACGGCAGATTCAATCAAGTCAGCCTGAACACCTGTTCAACTGAATTTGTGTTGAGTTGAAGGGAAAGCTCCCGACAGCGCTCATCCTGGCTTCTGGCCGGGGTGAGCGCTTTTTGGCTTCTGGGGGGCAAACGCACAAACTGAAGGCCTTGCTGTCGGGCAAACCAGTGCTTCAGCATGTCATCGATGCGGTCAAGGCCAGCGGATTGCCGTATCACGTGGAAGATGCCGGACACCCCGGCATGGGGGATTCGGTTGCGGCAGCGGTTCGGGCTACGCCCGATGCCTGCGGCTGGCTGATCCTGCCGGGTGATTTGCCACTGATTCAGCCCGCGGCGTTGCAATTGCTGGCGGCAAGGCTGCTGGAGCCTGGTGTGGCGTATCAGGTGGTGGTTCCGGTGTGCAAGGGGCAGCGCGGCCATCCGGTGGGGTTTACACGTGCCTGCCGTGAGGCCCTCCTGGACCTGCACGGCGCTCAGGGCGCTGTCGCAGTGGTGCGAAAGTTTGTGGTGATGGAAGTGGCAGTGAGCGATGTCGGCTGCATCACTGACATCGATACCGTAGAGGAGTTGAAAGCGGCTCAGATGCTGCTGGACACCGGACTAACGCAGGCAAGCTGACGGCCAGGCCGCAAAGCCGTTGGCTGTTGCGCTGTGGGTCAGTCAGACGTGCTGTAGGGTGAGGACGCGAGTGTCAGCAGCTTGCCCAGCGCGTGATCTTCAATGCCGTGTTCCAGCAAACTGAAATGGGTTTGCTGCGCGTATTCCAGGGTTGTGCCATACCGCCCCCGCGCATCGGCGAAGATCTGCTGGTAACGCGCTGGGCTCAATTCGCCCGTGAAGTTTCCGCTTTGGCGCGACAGCGTGAAGGCCAAAGCTTTCACCGGGCCATTGGCCGTGTGGCAGGGCAGCCATTTTGGGTCATAAACGCCGGTCACCATCTCGCGCAGCCAGAGCTTTTGCAGCACTTCTTCTGCGTCTTGGCGGCTCACCCGCAGCACCATGCCTTGGCAGCTGCCACCGGTCAGCATGGCGAAGACCAAGCCCGGCACTTCGGGCGTGCCCCGGTTCACGCGGCTCCACATCTTTAGCGCCCGGTGCCAGCCGTGGACGCGGGCCGGGCGCTTCTCAGCCACCTCAAAATCCGGTCGCCAGATCAGCGAAGCATAACCAAATACCCACAAATCTGATTGGCCACCCCATGCGCGGCGGGTGGCTTCCAGCATGGGCGCGGGATCACGCACTGGAGGTGGGTACCAATCGGTTTTGGCGTAAAAGGCAGGTGCGCTGGCAGGTGCTTGGGAAGACATGATGGTTCAGTTGCAGCGCTTACTTTACCAATGTTGCCACTAGTATTCCACTGGCGCTGCCCCGGTGCGCCCCAAAGCGGGTTGGTAACCGGTTGGTAACCCAGGACGGGCTTTGCTGTGAAAAACTGGGTAACATTCGGTTTGTAATTAAGTTACAAAAATTCAAGACAGAAAGTTACCATGCCACTCCATTCCACGTTGACGGCGGTCACTCAAAGAATTACGCAACGCAGCCAGGCAACTCGCAGTGCCTACCTGCAGCGCCTCGATACCGCTGCCAGCCGCCAGCGCGGCAGTGACCGCCTCGGCTGCGCAAACGTAGCCCACGCGATTGCCGGATTGCCTGTGAATGACAAGCTACGCATCGTGGCTGAGCGCGCCCCCAACATCGCCATCATCAATGCCTACAACGACATGTTGTCGGCCCATGCGCCTTTGCAGCACTACCCGGACATCATCAAGACCGAAGCCCGCCGGCTGGGTGCCACGGCGCAAGTGGCGGGTGGAGTGCCCGCCATGTGCGATGGGGTGACGCAGGGCACGGCGGGCATGGAGCTAAGCCTGTTCAGCCGCGACGTCATCGCCATGGCCACTGCGGTGAGCTTGAGCCATGACATGTTTGATGCCGCGCTGATGCTGGGTGTGTGCGACAAAATTGTGCCCGGCCTCTTGATCGGCGCTTTGCATTTCGGCCATTTGCCCACTGTATTTGTGCCCGCCGGTCCGATGACCTCGGGGCTCTCGAACAACGCCAAATCCAAAGTGCGCGAGCAAGCCGCGCAAGGCCTTGTCGGCCGTGCTGAGCTGCTCGAAGCAGAAAACCAGGCCTATCACGGCCAGGGCACCTGCACGTTTTATGGCACCGCCAACAGCAACCAGATGCTGCTCGAAGCCATGGGCCTGCACGTGCCGGGCACCGCGTTTGTGAACCCCGGCGAAAGCCTGCGCGAGCAACTCACCCAAGAGGCGGTTCGCACTGTATTGGGCATTGTTAAAAATGGATCCATTGCCTCGGGGAGCGTGGCGGCCACATTCAGTCCCATTGGCAAGGTGGTGGACGAAAAATGCATTGTGAATGCCATGGTGGCACTGCTGGCCACGGGTGGCTCGACCAATCACCTGATTCATTGGGTGGCCGTGGCCCGGGCGGCGGGCATTTTGATTGACTGGGACGATTTCGCCGAGCTCTCCCGCGTTGTGCCCTTGCTGACACGGGTGTACCCCAATGGCAGCGCCGACGTGAACCAGTTTCAGGCGGCGGGCGGGCCGGGTTTTGTGATTCGCGAGCTGCTCGATGCGGGCTTTATGCATGCCGACGTGTTGACTGTGCGTGCAGGCGGTATTCGTGAATTCACCGGTATTCCTGAAGATCGCCAAGGCAGGCTGACGTGGACAGTGGCGGGGCCGTCCAAAGACGACACGGTAGTGCGCCCCGCCACCCAGCCCTTCAGCGCCACCGGCGGCCTGATGTTGTTGCAAGGCAATCTGGGCCGCAGCGTGATCAAGGTGTCGGCGGTGCCTGAAGACCGTCACATCATCGAAGCGCCAGCGCGCGTTTTTGATTCACAAGAGGCGTTGTTGAAGGCCTTTAACGAAGGGACGATGACGCACGATGCCGTGTGTGTGGTGCGCTGGCAAGGCCCGCAAGCCAACGGCATGCCCGAGTTGCACAAACTCACACCACCGCTGTCGGTTTTGCAGAGCCAGGGCTTCAAGGTGGCACTAGTGACCGATGGCCGCATGAGTGGCGCCAGCGGCAAGGTGCCAGCGGCTATTCACGTCTCGCCCGAAGCCAAGGCCGGCGGGTCGCTGGCCAAGGTTATCGATGGCGACATCATTCGGCTGGATGCCCTAGCGGGCACTTTGAAGGTGTTGGTGCCAGAGGCACAGTGGGCTGCGCGGCCTGTGGCATTGATGCCGCAAAACCAGCTGGAGGCCAATGGCATCGGCATGGGGCGCGAACTGTTTGCCGGCATGCGCCACCATGCGCTGACAGCCGAAGAGGGTGCCAGCAGCTGGGGTTGATAGGCCGCAATCGCCCCGCACACTGCACAAGCTTCAATAATTGCTCAAAATCAGAACCATGCAAACCCTCAACTTTCCATTGACCTCCCGCCAGGTAATGCAAGACGCGCCCGTCATCCCGGTCATTGTGCTCAACGACGTGGCCCACGCGGTGCCTATGGCCCGCGCCTTGCTCGCGGGCGGCATTCGCATGCTGGAGATCACCATGCGGACGCCTCAGGCGCTGGCCTGCATGGAGGCCATCGCGCGCGATGTGCCCGAGGCGGTGGTGGGCGCGGGCACCGTGCGTAGCGCACAGGACGCCCAAGCAGCCGCCATGGCGGGGGCGCGGTTTGTGGTGAGCCCTGGTTATACCCATCAGGTGGGCCGGGCCTGCAAAGAGCTGGGCCTGCCCCTGTTGCCCGGCGTTGCCACCGGCAGTGAAATCATGATGGCGCAAGAGGATGGGCTGACCGCACTCAAGTTCTTCCCGGCAATGCAGGCCGGTGGTGCAGCCATGCTCAAGGCCTGGAGTGGCCCGTTTGGCGATGTGTCGTTTTGCCCCACCGGCGGCATAACCCTGCAAAACGCGCCGGATTTGCTGGCCTTGTCCAACGTATTGTGTGTGGGCGGCTCCTGGTTGGTGCCTGCGGATGCCTTTGCGCAGGGCGATTGGGCGCGGGTGACGCAATTGGCGCGGCAGACAATCAGCCTGCAGCGGGTAAAAAAAGCAGAATAGATAATTTATTTATTTTTTAAAATGTATTGATATTTATTTTACACATTGTTAATATTATAATTGCAATATTTGATATATTATTTATAGCGATATTGTTTAATTTAAATAATTTAAAAAGTTAAAAAACTAATTAAATAGTATTTAAACGAAACTTGGCACCTATATTTTCTTGCTAAACAAG
This sequence comes from Rhodoferax sp., assembly GCA_031418135.1. Lineage (GTDB taxonomy): Bacteria > Pseudomonadota > Gammaproteobacteria > Burkholderiales > Burkholderiaceae_C > JANYCG01. The sequence continues at coordinate 12,049 of JANOWY010000340.1, forward strand.
GGTCAACTTTCGGCAAAGGTTTGGGCGGCAGCTTCGGGCCGAATGCATCCTGGGGCCGTTAGGGTGGCAGTTCACAGGGCTGCGCACGAAGAGCAGAATTCCAAACGCTGATCACCACGACCGGCGCCCGAATTACTGCTTACCATACGGCCATGACCAGCAAATCAAACAACTCAGCACCGCACCACGGTGACCCAGCCGGGGCCAGCGGCATGAAGAAAGGCCTCACCAGTTATGGCGATGCCGGCTTTTCGCTCTTCCTGCGCAAGGCCTTCATCAAAGGTGCCGGTTATTCCGACAAGGCACTCGACCGCCCGGTGATCGGCATCGCGAACACGGGCAGCGCCTACAACCCCTGCCACGGCAATGCGCCGCAGTTGGTCGAAGCCGTCAAACGCGGGGTGCTGATGGCGGGCGGGCTGCCAATGGATTTCCCCACCATCAGCATCCATGAAAGTTTTGCCTCGCCGACCAGCATGTACCTGCGCAATCTGATGTCGATGGACACCGAAGAAATGCTCAGGGCACAACCGATGGACGCCGTGGTGCTGATTGGCGGCTGCGACAAAACCGTGCCCGCGCAGTTGATGGGCGCAGCTTCTGCCGGTTTGCCGGCCATTCAGCTCATCACCGGCTCCATGCTGACCGGCTCACACCGCGGTGAACGGGTGGGTGCCTGCACCGATTGCCGCCGGTATTGGGCCAAGTTCCGCGCCGAAGAAATTGACGCAGAAGAAATTGCCGACGTGAACAACCAGCTCGTCGCCAGCGTTGGCACCTGTTCGGTGATGGGCACGGCCAGCACCATGGCGTGTATTGCCGAAGCGCTGGGCATGACGGTACCCGGTGGCGCTTCACCGCCTGCCGTTACGGCAGACCGCATCCGCGTGGCAGAGGAAACCGGTGCGCGCGCCGTGCAAATGGCCATCGACGGTTTGACGATTGACAAAATCCTCACACCCGCTGCGTTTGAGAACGCCCTGCGTGTTTTGTTGGCGATTGGCGGCTCCACCAACGGCTTGGTGCATTTGGCGGCGATTGCCGGGCGCATGGGCCTGGATCTGGATTTGCCCGCACTGGACCGCATGGGCCGCGACACCCCCGTTTTGCTGGATCTCAAACCCAGTGGCCAGCACTACATGGAAGACTTCCACCACGCAGGCGGCATGGCCACACTCTTGCGCGAGTTGAAGCCCTTGCTCAACCTGGGCGCGATGACGGTAACCGGCCGCACGCTCGGTGAAGAGCTGGAAGCCCAAGGCCCAGGTTTCAAACAAGACGTGGTGCGCCCCTTTAGCAATCCCGTTTATCCGCAAGGTGGTATCGCAGTGCTGTACGGCAGCTTGGCCCCTGGCGGTGCCATCATCAAACAGTCTGCGGCCGATGCGCGGCTGATGGAACACGAAGGCCGCGCGGTGGTCTTTGAAAACGCAGCCGACCTGGCCGCGCGGGTCGATGACCCGGATCTGGATGTGACGGCGGACGATATTCTGGTGCTGAAAAACATCGGCCCCAAGGGTGCACCGGGCATGCCCGAGGCGGGTTACCTGCCGATCCCCATCAAACTCGCCCGCGCGGGTGTGAAAGACATGGTGCGCATATCAGACGGCCGAATGAGCGGCACCGGTTACGGCACTATCGTGTTGCATGTCACGCCTGAATCTGCGGTAGGCGGGCCGCTGGCGCATGTGCAGAATGGTGATCGCATCCGGCTGTCGGTCAAAAACCGCGACATCAGCCTGCTGGTTTCGACCGAGGAACTGGCGCAACGTCAACAAGCGCATCCGGTTACGCCGCCCACAGCCAAGCGAGGTTATAAAAAGCTGTTTTTGCAAACCGTCACCCAGGCCGATCAAGGCGTTGATTTTGATTTTTTGCGCAGCGACGCGGCCAACGGCAAAATCCCCCGGAACTAGAGCAGGCTCTGGCTGCGTTCATTTGCCTTTCTATTTGACTTCAACGGTTTTTTTCAATCCTTCCTTGCCCATACACCATGTCACTCGCACCTTCTGGCCGAATCGGCGGCGTTCTGTCACCGGTTCTCACGCCTTTCAAAACCGATCTGGAACCCGATGTACCGCGCTACATCGCGCATTGCAAATGGCTGATCAGCAACAACGTCGGGCTGGCTATTTTTGGCACCAATTCGGAAGCCTCATCCTTGTCGGTCAGTGAGCGATTGGGCCTGACCGATGCGCTGCTGGCCGCCGGTGTACCGGCCCACCGCATGATGCCGGGCACCGGTGCCTGCGCGTTGCCCGATGCTGTAGCCCTGACGAAACACGCCGTAGCGAACGGTGCTGCAGGTTGCCTGATGTTGCCGCCGTTTTATTACAAGGGTGTCTCGGATGAAGGCTTGTGCGCCTATTACTCCGAGGTGATCGAGCGGGTTGGCGATGCGAAGCTGAAGGTTTACCTTTACCACATACCGGCGGTGTCAGGTGTGCCGATCACCTTGAAGCTGATTGAGATGCTGCGTAAGCGTTACCCTGATACCGTGGTGGGCGTGAAGGATTCATCCGGCGCGTGGGACAACACCAGTGCCATGATTGACCAGTTCGCCAAAGATGGTTTTGATGTGTTTCCAGGTAGCGAGCTTCCGCTGACGCAGGCTTTGGCGATTGGCGGTGTGGGCTGCATTAGCGCTACCGCCAATGTGAACCCGGCCGGTATCCATGCGATCTACACGGCGCGCGGTACGCCCGAGGGCACCGTGCTGCAAGCCAAGGCCGACGTGATCCGCAAAATTTTCCAGACGCTGGTGATGATTCCAGCCATGAAGCGCATGGCCGCCGAATTTTCAGGCCAGGCTGACTGGGGCATTGTGCGGCCCCCTTTGACAGCACTGGACGAAGCCACGGCGTTGAATCTCAAGACCCAGCTTCAGGCGGCCGGTTTTGCCATGCCGGGTTTTCCGGTGGTTTGAGAGGCGGTGCAGGCTGACAAAAAGGGTCAGGCCCCAATAGAGGCCACTCCAAAAAAGGTCAGGCCAAAAATGGTTCGGCCGAATTGAAATCGCCGTGAATAAAGAGTCAACCGATTTTTTGAAATCGCGCAGCAGTTTGGCCGCCCGTCGCGCCAGTGATGTCGATGTTCTCTGAAAACATGGCGGCAGGCCTGACCCACAAGCCGCGTTCGCCATATAGGGCGCGGTAAAGCGTCATGGGTTCCAGCGTTTCGCTGTGGCGAACCGTGTCAATCACCTCATACAGCCCGCCCTTGTAGTGCCGGTAGCGGCCTGGCGGGGTTTGGATCAGGGGTGGCAGGTCACTGTCGGAGGGTGGGGCGGGATGTGTCATCTGGCCATTCTCCGATAAAGCTTCTCGGCTAGCATGGCCGGTTCAACAGCGCAGGCGCACGATTTCGCAGACGAAGCGGCGGTCCCCCATGGGACAATCCGGCTCATGCATCCCAAAGTTCTCGTTGATGTCTGCAGCGATTTGCTGCGGCAGGTATTGGCCTTCCAGCATCCGGCAGATGCCGTAGTGGCCCGTTTTTTCCGTGAAAACCGGGGATTGGGGCCGCGTGAACGGGCCACTTTGTCTGAAGCGGTCTACGCCGTGTTGCGTAACAAACTGCTGTTTGACCATTTATCGCCCAGCGGTAGTGGCGCCAAAGAGCGGCGCATGGCCATTTTGGGGCTGGGGTTGTCGCAAGGCAGTGCACGCGAATTTCTAAATGGCGGTTTGAATGACCTCGAAAAAAGTTGGCTCCGGCAGTGCGATCAGGTAGACCGGGCCAATCTGATGGACCGGCATCGGCACAACCTGCCGCAATGGCTGGTCGATGCGTTGCAAACCCAGGGCCTGCCACCCTCGGGCCCGGAATTCTGGGCATTGGTCAAAAGCTTGGCTGAGCAGGCCCCGCTGGATTTGCGGGTGAATGCCGTCAAAGCCAAAGTGGCTGACGTTCAACTGGCACTGACCCAGGCCAACCTCAAAGTAACAAAGACGCCGTTTTCACCCTTGGGTTTACGCTTGCAGGGCAAGCCAGACTTGAGCAAGTTGGCTGAATTCAAATCGGGCGCTTTCGAGATTCAGGATGAAGGCTCGCAACTGTTGGCCTTGTTGCTGGATGCCAAACGCGGCGAGATGGTGGTTGATTTTTGTGCCGGCGCGGGCGGTAAAACGTTGGCCATTGGCGCTGCAATGCGCAATTCCGGACGGCTGTATGCCTTTGATACTTCGGCCCACCGGCTGGAGGCCCTGAAACCCCGGCTGGCGCGCAGTGGCCTGTCTAACGTTCACCCGGTGGCGATTGCCCACGAACGCGATGACCGCATCAAACGGCTGGCGGGCAAGGTTGACCGGGTTTTGGTCGATGCGCCCTGTTCTGGCTTGGGCACCTTGCGCCGGCATCCTGACTTGAAGTGGCGCCAAACCCTTCAAAGTGTTCAGGAGATGGCCGTTTTGCAGGGCACCATCCTGAAGAGTGCAGCCAGGATGGTCAAATCCGGCGGTCGGCTGGTTTACGCCACCTGTAGCCTCTTGCAGCAAGAAAACGAAGAAATTGCCTTGGCTTTTTCACGGGCCAACCCGGAATTTCAGCCCCTTGCCGTAAGCGCCTTGTTGGCCGAGCTCAAAATCGGCGATGGCGCATCCTTGTGTACATCTGCGGTTCTTGTGGATGAATCTGCGCCAGCAACGGCAGTAGACTTCCTCAGGTTGTGGCCGCATCGGCACCAAACGGACGGTTTTTTTGCTGCCGGTTGGCAAAAAAAATAGAAAAATAAAAACTTTTAGCGACTTTTGGCGGGTGGTTGATGTTGAATTTATCCAAATAGGCCATAATTAGGCCTTGCAAAGGGTTTTTGCCTGAAAGTATGAGAAAGTCAAAAAACAGACTTTCCCAAAGTGAAAGCCCTAGCCCTTTATCGTGGAAACCCTTAAAATTGACCGCTTGGGCGGACCAGCATGGCTCGCCTTATTTTTATAAATTCATTCATTGCGAGACGCAAGCACCATGTATCTTCCCGACTGGACCGTTTTAAACGCCATCGTTGAGTGGCTGGCCCGTGGCCTCTGGAATATTTCCTGGTGGCAAATGATCTTGTTCACATTGGCAGTGACGCACATCACCATGATCAGCGTCACCGTGTATTTGCACCGTCATCAGGCCCATCGGGCGCTTGATCTGCACCCGATTGCATCGCATTTTTTCCGTTTATGGCTGTGGCTGACCACCGGGCAGGTTACCAAAGAGTGGGCGGCCATCCACCGCAAACACCATGCCAAATGCGAAACGGCAGAAGATCCCCATAGCCCGCAGATCTATGGTATTAAAAAAGTGCTGTTCCAGGGTGCCGAGTTATACCGCGCCGAGCAGAAAAACGCCGAAACCATGGTGAAGTACGGCCATGGCACGCCTGACGACTGGCTGGAGCGCAACGTGTACACCCGTTTTTCCTGGCAAGGTGTGGGTGTGATGATGATCATCGACCTCGCCCTGTTTGGCATTGGCGGTTTGGCGGTTTGGGCGATGCAAATGGCCTGGACCCCCATCACAGCGGCCGGCATCATCAATGGCGCAGGCCATTTTTGGGGCTATCGCAACTTCGAAGCGCCCGATTCCAGCACTAATCTGTCTCCCTGGGGAATCATCATAGCCGGTGAAGAGTTGCACAACAACCATCACACCTACCCCACCTCGGCCAAACTGTCAGTCAAGCCCTACGAGTTTGACATTGGCTGGATGTACATCACCATCATGCAAGCCATGGGTTTGGCCAAAGTGAAAAAAACGCCTCCCCGGTTGGCTTTTGGCGATGTGCGCCCGGTGGCAGACATGAACACCCTGGAAGCACTGATTTCCAACCGATACGAAATCATGGCCGGTTACGCCAAAGACATGCGAAAAGCGTTTGACCAGGAAGTCGATGCGCTCAAAGCCCGCACAGCTGATGCCTCCATGATCAAAACGGCCCAGCGCTGGCTGCACCGTGATGCCGACAAAGTGCCCGCATCTGCTGTGGCTCATTTGGCTACTGCGCGTGCCGCGTCACCGGTGCTGGACAAAATGGTCACGATGCGCGAAGAGTTGCGCCAGATGTGGCTCAACACGTCGCATTCACGTGAGCATTTGGCGGGGGAGCTCAAAGACTGGTGTCATCGCGCGGAAGCCAGCGGCATTGCCGCTTTGGAGCAGTTCTCGCAGAAACTGCGCGCAGCCCGGGCCTGAGCCTTGGTTCGTTCATGAAGCCGTCACTTTCGGGTGGCGGTTTACAGACAAAAAACGAGAAACCCCCCCCCATCAAAAAAGCCCGCTGATCAGCGGGCTTTTTTTGATTCTGTAAAAGCTCCAATTATTTAAGCTTGGATTCTTTGTAATCCACATGCTTGCGAGCCACTGGATCAAATTTCTTGATCAGCATTTTCTCGGGCATGGTTTTCTTGTTTTTGCTGGTGGTATAAAAATGACCGGTACCCGCTGTGGATTCCAGTTTGATTTTTTCGCGTCCGCCTTTGGTTGCCATGGTAATTGTCCTTGTGCCTAATGGGGTTGGTGAGCTTGAACGTTAGCTTTGAGCTTTAGCGAAACGCTTAAGCTTGGCCACGAGCGCGCAAATCGGCCAGTACCGTATCGATGCCATTTTTGTCGATCAGACGCAAGCCTGCATTTGAAATGCGCAAACGCACCCAGCGGTTCTCGGTTTCAACCCAGAACTTGCGGTATTGCAGGTTGGGCAGAAAACGGCGCTTGGTTCTGTTGTTGGCGTGGGAAACATTGTTTCCGACCATCGGGCCTTTGCCCGTGACTTCACATACGCGTGCCATAGAGGTCACTCCTTAAACAGCCGCAGCAGCAGGATATGCCACGGCCTCACCTCGCCAATTGAAGGGTGGCGGTTACCCGTTCTTGCTTTGTAGTTTTCAGCAAAGCCTTAGATTATATACCGGCCGGGTGGCGGAGGCTGTTTTTCAGCCGGGCGGCGCCGAGGAGAAATGCGGCCCCCTCGGGGGGGCAGGGAGCGACACGCATTACGCGTCCGTGGGGGCGTGTTCTATTGCTCCAGAAAGCGTTGGGCTTCCAGGGCCGCCATACACCCCGTTCCTGCTCTGGTGATGGCCTGCCGGTAAATGTGG
>JANOWY010000341.1:0-6808 GCA_031418135.1 Rhodoferax sp.
GCACCAAGTTGTCTGAAGTTTCCACCGTCTTCAACGTAGGGCGTTATATCGACACCATCGTCCAGACGCCGCAGGGCCTGAAGTTTGCGTCGCGCCAGTGTATTTATGACAGCGAGATGATTCCAAATTCCATCATTTACCCGATCTGACGAAGGGCAGTTTGAATGACTTTGTAGAGCACCCTGTTCAAGACCATCCCCGAAGTACAGGTAAGCCTTGGCATTGCTGCGCGTGAACTGTCTGCCCGCATCGGCGGCATCGTTAGCGGGCCGAAAACCATTTTGGGAACAAACCACAGTCCTTCGCGCGGAACTGTTTGAAGTTTTAATCATCAAGTGAGATAGTCGGGCACCCATTCCGACCCAACACCAGGAGACAAACATGTTTGCAAAATCACACTCGCCAAAATTGCCCGTATCCATTGCCCTGACTTGCGCTGCAGCCATTACAGTTTTTGCCGCCTTGCCTGCGGCCGCCCAGTCGACACCGCCAGCGCCTGAAATCTCGCTGGCCCGCCTCGATTGCGGCACGCCTGTGCTCAACATCGTGGCGCGTTTCAACGACACCTGGGCCTTTACCGACAACAAGGTGTTGTTCACCTTTAGCTGCTATCTCATCAAGCGGGGCGATGAGTACATGTTATGGGACACCGGCCACGCGCTGACCGCCGGGGCACCGGCACCCAAGATGAGCATCGTAGACCAGTTGGCACAGATTGGCGTAAAGCCCGAACAGGTCAAGTTTGTGGGCATCAGCCACTACCATGCTGACCACACCGGGCAGGTGGCATCGTTCCCTGGTGCCACGTTGTTGATCGGCAAGGGCGACTGGGACGGCATTACCGCACCCAAACCCAATGTGGGCGCGAATGTGGCACCGTTCGCCCACTGGATCAGCGGCGGCGGCAAACTGGAGGCATTGCCGGGTGACAAGGATGTGTTTGGCGACGGCGCGGTGGTCATCATGAACACCCCTGGCCACACCCCTGGCCACCACAGCCTGATGGTGCGGTTGCAAGGCATGGGCAACGTCCTGATCACTGGCGACCTCACGCACTTCCAGGAGAACTATGCCAATAACGGTGTGCCCGGCTTTAACTTCCACCGGGGTGACTCGCTGGCTTCGTTAGACCGTTTCAAGACAGCAGCAGCCAACCTCAAGGCCACGGTGATCATCCAGCACGATGCGCGGGATGTGGGCAAATTGCCGGCCTGGCCGGCGATGGCGAAGTGACCAAAATAGCGGATGCCAAAATAAAATACTTGCTCTCGGAAAAACACCCCAGAAACCTGGATTGAGTCGGGTGTGTAGGTTGAATACTCTTGCAGAAAGGTCGCTCTTGATGAATACCGCTACGTTGGAACGTGTCGCTTCGCCGTCATCCCCCGCCCAGGCCGCGCCTATTCATATGGCGGTGCGCAAAATTGTGGCCCGCACATGCGGCCGCCAGCATGGGCCGATCAACCGCTTGGTCAGCCCGTCTGATTTGGGTCAGCTGATGAAGCCGTTTGTGTTTCTGGACCGGTTTGAAATCCCCGGCAACGTCGGCAAACTGTTTGGCATGCACCCGCATTCGGGTATCGCCACCATTACCTTGCTGCTGTCGGGCAGCTCTGTCTACGAAGACACGACCGGAGAATCGGGCAAATCGGGTCAGCTGGATGCGGGCAGTGTTGAATGGATGAGCGCTGGCAGCGGCGTTTGGCACGATGCCAAGCCCGTGGACGGCGCAGGCCTGGTGGGTTATCAGCTCTGGGTTGCCTTGCCCGCAGCCCTGGAAGCCACGCCTGCCAGCAGCCAATACCTGGCTGTCGACCAAGTGCCCCAGGTTGGCCCGGCCCGGTTGATTTTTGGCAGCTATGGCGGCCAGGCCAGCCCGATTGCTTCGCCCCCGGGCATGACCTACCTGCACGTTCGCCTGAAGGCCGGCGAACACTGGTGCTACCAACCTCCGGCTGGGCACGACGTGGCCTGGTTAAACGTTCACGCGGGTGCGTTGCAGGTTGCTGGCACCGAATTGACCGAAGAAACCGTCGTGTTCGAGCCCAGCGAAGCGGCGATTGACGTGGTGGCGCACGGTGACACCGAATTCATTTTCGGCTCTGCCATCCAACACCCTCACGCCATGCACATGGGCTCGTATTCGATCCACACTTCGGCGGCGGCGCTCCAGCAGGGTGAAGCTGGCATAGCCCGCATCGGCATGCAATTGCGGGCCCAGGGGCGCATTTAGCTTGTCGCCTCAGCCTCTTGGCGCGACAGATCGACTGGTTTCCTGCTACTTGAGTGGCGAAACCCTGCGCAGCCGCAGTGTCAGCCGTGTGGTGTTGTCAGGCCGGGTTGACGTGCCCGTGCTGCCAGCCCGATTGATAGCGGATTGGCAGCGGGAGGTATCGCAACAATTGAGCCTGGAGCCCGGCGACGTGGAAGCCCTGCCTCTGCCTCGGGCACGTATGCGTTGGCCTGATTACCGGTACTGCGTGCAAGCGGTGGCCGAATGGATGCGCAGCCTGGGCTTGGGCGATGTGCTGGCCACCAGCGATGTGGCCCTGATGGCCTGCCGGGGCGCACGTTACCACCATGATGGTGTGCAATATGGCGGTGCGGCCTTTTGCAATCTTTTCCTGAGTGATGCCAAAGACCTGGATTTGCATTTCCCGGCGTTGGATTTGCGAATCCCCTTGAGCCGGGGCACCGTGGTGATCTTCGACACCGGTCAGCCGCACGCGGTGGTTGAGCGGCGCAGCAGTGGTTTTGACGCAGCTGATTTTCCGCCCGAGCGTGATTGCACGCAGGTATTTCTGACCTGGGAGTTGCCGATAGAAAGCCCGCAGGTCAGCCTGGCTCTCCAGCTTGCCTTTGACGTCGAAACCGCAGGCGCATTGCTGCAAGATGAGCAGCTTTGGTTGAACGGCTCACCGGCTCAGGTGTGTCCGGTAACAGGCCGCTGGCTCTGACAATGCCCCCATCGGCATTGGCGGGCAAACCGGCCTGGATTGCTGCCAAAGTTTTATGGACAAGACGATTTTGGGTCAACGGCTACGCGGCATTAAAAAAGGCCCCCGAAGGAGCCTTGTTGTCTATCGCGGCAGCGTAGCGGCATCAGACGCGCTTGCGGTATTCACCCGTGCGTGTGTCGATCTCGACTTTGTCGCCCTGCGCCACAAAAATCGGCACGCCGATCTCGAAGCCGGTAGCAATTTTGGCGGGCTTCAAAACCTTGCCTGAGGTGTCGCCTTTGACAGCAGGTTCCGTCCAGGTGATCTCGCGCTCGACGCTGGTGGGCAGCTCGACCGATATGGCCTTGCCGTCGTAAAACACCACTTCGACTGACATGCCGTCTTCGAGGTAGTTGAGCGAATCGCCCATGTTTTCGGCTTCGACTTCGTACTGGTTGAACTCTTCGTCCATACACACGTACATTGGGTCGGCAAAGTAGCTGTAGGTGCAGTCTTTTTTGTCCAGAATGACCTGGTCCATCTTGTCGTCGGCCTTGAACACGACCTCGGTGCCGAAGTTGGCGATCAGGCTCTTGAGCTTCATGCGCACCGTGGCGCTGTTGCGGCCACCACGGCTGTATTCGGTTTTCAGCACGACCATCGGGTCTTTGCCATGCATGATGACGTTGCCGGCGCGGATTTCTTGAGCGATTTTCATATCAGTGGTTCAATGTCGGCCAGGGGCCGGGTGGTTTTAAGGACGGGTTCAGGCACAACAGCCATGCCCGTGAAGCGAAGCGCCCCGACGCATGAACGTTCTTTCGCATTAACGAAGGCCCGATGCCCATCTGCAAGGCGGCTGCGCATGTTGCGCAAAGCCTTGAATTTTAACGCTTTTTTGTGCGGTTTTGAGGGTCATCCGATGCCCGTCAGCAGACGCAACAACAACCCAGTCCGCTCATAGGGAAGGGTTGACGAGGTATTTGGTGCCCGTGGCCCGCAGGTTGTACGCCGTAATGGCTTCTTTTGAGAGGGCTTGCGCCAGCGAAATTTCGTTCGAATAGTGGCTGGCAAAGGTGGTTTTCAGCTCGGCAGCCACGCGTGCACGCAAGCGGGCATTGGTTTCGGCGCTGAGCTTGGCCAGGAACGGAAACACCAGCCAGCCACCGATGCCCCAGGCCATGCCAAAGTTGCGGTTGAACTCGGTGGGGGCCATGTCCAGGCCACCGTACAGGTAAACCTGCTTGTGGATGGGCGAACCGTAGCGGCTGTACTCCTTGGCGGTTTTGTTTAGCGCGGTTTCCATACAGGCCAGAATTTGCCCGGCCAATTTGCCGCCGCCAGTGGCATCAAAAGCCAAGGTGGCCCCGGTTTCCACCAGCGCTTGTGTCAGGTCTTCCATGAAGCTGGGTGCCAACTGGTTGCAAACGTATTTCGCGCCCAAGCCGCGCAGCACGGCTTCTTGCTCGGGCTTGCGCACGATGTTGACCAGCTGGATGCCGTCTTTCTGGCAAATCTTCAACAGCATCTGGCCCAAGTTGGAGGCGGCGGCGGTATGGACGATGGCGGTGTGTTTTTCAAACCGCATGGTTTCCACAAAACCCAGCGCGGTGAGCGGGTTGACGTAACACGAGGCACCATCTGCGGCCGAAGCATCGGCGGGCAGCACCAGGCATTGGTTGGCTTTTACCGTGCGGAACTGCCCGTACATGGCACCGGCGATCACCGAAACCTTTTTACCCAACAAGGCTTGCGCTGCGGTTGCGTCGCCCGCAGCCACCACCGTCCCTGCGCCTTCATTACCGGCTGGCAACGATTGCCCCAGCCGCCCGGCCATGGCCTTCATGGCGCGTTCGGGCACAGGTGCCGTCACCACGGGCGCGGTTGGAGTGCCTGAGAACCGGGCCGCAGACATATCTGCAGCGCCAAACAGCAAGCCGATGTCTGAGGGGTTGATCGGCGTAGCTTCAATCCGAATGACGACTTCGTCAGCAGACGGGGTGGGCGTTTCGACCGAGGCCAAAGACAGTTCCAGTTCGCCGCTGGCTTTGATGAGGGTGCGAAGTTGCAGCCCGTGGGTGGGCACAGAGGTAGTCATTCGGGGAGTCCTTGGGTTGAATTAACATGACTTTACTCCATGCCCCACGATTCCGCAGATCCTCTCATCAACCCCGACGAATCGCCGTCATTGGATTTTTTGCCACGCCAAAACCCCGCCCACATGCGTGCCCACGCGCAAGAAACCGATGGCTTGCTGGAGTTGCGTTTCGACATGGCCACGGTGCAAAGCGCGATGCGCCTGGAAGCGCCCAACGCGTTGGAGCTGGAGTACACCCGGGTAATGATGCGCTGCCTGCTCTTTCAACCAGCCCCACGGCGCCTGCTGATGTTGGGCTTGGGCGGCGGCTCGTTGGCCAAATATTGCCATCACCATTTTCAGCAAGCAGACATCACTGCCGTGGAGATCAATCCGCATGTGATCGCCCTGCGGGAGCGCTTCCGCGTGCCGTCAGATGGTGACCGGTTTCGGGTGGTACAGGGCGACGGCGCGGTTTATGTGCAGGGCCTTGCGCCGCAAGACGCACCATTGCCCGAGGCCAATCAGGCGAATGGCGGCGTTGCAAAAACCGGACTCGCGAATGCCGGTGTAGTGAATGCAGGGGCCGGCTTTGACGCGATCCTGGTGGATGCCTTTCATTTCGACGGTGCACCCGCCAGCATCAACAGCCGCAGCTTCTTTTCAGCTTGCCGTGCCTTGTTGTCGCCACAGGGCGTGCTGGTGCTGAACATGGAGGGCGAACCAGACCTGTACCAGCCCGTGCTGGGCAACCTTAGCCGCGCATTTGACGGCGCAGTGTGGTCTGTGCCCTGTGATGCCAGCAGCAACCGCATCGCCTTCGCCGCCCGCCAAGAACACCTGATGGCCACCATGCGCCAGGCCGATACCCGGCTTGCCGCCTTGCCGCCCGTACACCGCGAAACCTTGACGCGCCGGGTGGACAACCGGCTGTCGTTTGGGCCGTTGTTTGGCTAGCTAGTGCGCCAGCCAGGCATTGGCACGGATGCCTGATTCGTCAGACCTGCGTCCAATCAACCCCAAACTTCCTGCGCCGTCTCAATCACCAAACGCAATTTGGCGCGTTGAGCTTCCACGGCGATGTCGTTGCCGTGTACGGTGCTGCTGAAGCCGCACTGGGGTGACAGGGCCAGCTGATCCATTGGTGCGTATTTGGCGGCTTCGTCAATGCGGCGTTTCAGGTCGTCTTTGTTCTCCATCGTGCCGAACTTGGTGGTTACCAGGCCCAGCACCACGGTTTTGCCTTTGGCGAGGTAGCGCAGGGGTTTGAAATCACCGCTGCGGTCGTCGTCGTATTCCATGAAGTAGGCGTCGATGTTCATCTCGGACAACAGCGCTTCGGCAACAGGCTCGTAGTTGCCGCTGGCGGCATGGGTGCTTTTGAAATTGCCCCTGCACAGGTGCATGGCGAGTGTCATGCCGGCCGGTTTTTGCGCGACGACGAGGTTGATGAATTTGGCGTAGCGGTGCGCCAGCTCGTTCGGATCGTCGCCCCGGCCCTTGGCCGCTTCGCGCATTTTTTCGTCGCACAGGTAGGCCAGGTTGGTGTCGTCCATTTGCACGTAGTTGCAACCTGCGGCGCTCAAACTGCGCAGCTCGTCGCCATAAGCCTTGGCCACGTCTTCATAAAACACCGGCTCCAGCTCGGGGTAGGCGGTGCGGCTGATGCCGGCGCGGCCACCGCGAAATTGCAGCATGGTGGGCGAGGGGATGGTGACCTTGGGCGTGCGGCCAGCGCTGACCTTCGACTTCAAATATTCAAAATCGGCCAGCTGGATTTGTTTGGCGTGTG
>JANOWY010000342.1:0-7901 GCA_031418135.1 Rhodoferax sp.
GGTTTTGGCAGCGATGAAATAGAGGTTGGCGTGTACCCCGTTGGTGATAAACATCTTGGCGCCGTTCAATACCCATTGGTCACCCTCGCGCCGGGCGTTTGTGCGCATGCCCGCCACGTCGGATCCGGCCCCCGGCTCGGTGATACCCACTGCGGTGATGGTTTCACCGGCAATCACAACCGGCAAATAGCGGGCCTTTTGCGCAGGCGAGCCAGCATGGTGCAAATGCGGGCTCGCCATGTCAGTGTGTACCAGCACGGTGATGATGAAGCCGCCGAAGGTCGACTGCGACAGCGCTTCGGCAAAAACCAAATTAGTGAGTGCATCAGCTTCGGCACCGCCATAGGCTGATTCATACATCAGGCCCAACAGCCCCACCTGGCCCATCTTGCGCAAGACATCGCGCGGCGTGAAGCCAGCGGTTTCCCAAGCGGACGCAACCGGCTCAACTTCACGGGCGATGAAACGGGCCACCTGCTCGCGCAGTTGCTCATGCTCGGGGGTGATGTAGATGTTGTCAGTCATGTTCACGTGCCATTGAGTGCGTTCTTCTACATCCGGAACACGCCAAACCTGGTATCGGGAATCGGCGCATTCAGCGAAGCCGACAAAGCCAGACCCAACAACCGTCGGGTGTCTGCCGGGTCAATTACGCCGTCGTCCCACAAACGGGCGCTAGCAAAGTAGGGGTGCGACTGGTGGGCAAACTGGTCCAGCACAGGCTGTTTGAATTTCGCCTCGTCATCCAGGCTCCAGCTGCCGCCCTTGGCTTCGATACCATCGCGGCGCACGGTGGCCAACACACCGGCCGCCTGCTCGCCGCCCATCACACAAATGCGCGCGTTGGGCCACATCCACAGGAAGCGCGGCGAATAGGCCCGGCCACACATGCCGTAATTGCCTGCGCCGTAGCTGCCGCCGATGATGATGGTGAATTTGGGCACTTGTGCAGTGGCCACAGCAGTGACCATCTTGGCTCCGTGCCGCGCGATGCCTTCGTTTTCGTATTTGCGGCCCACCATGAAACCCGTGATGTTCTGCAAGAACAACAGCGGCACCTTGCGCTGGCAGCACAACTCGATGAAGTGCGCCCCCTTTTGCGCCGACTCGCTGAACAAGATGCCGTTGTTGGCAACAATGCCGATGGGCATGCCCTCGATGCGGGCAAAACCGCAAATCAGCGTGCTGCCAAACCGGGCCTTGAATTCGTCGAAATCCGATCCATCAACAATACGCGCAATGATTTCGCGCACGTCATACGGTTTGCGGGTGTCGGCCGGAATCACACCGTACAACTCACTGGTGTCGTACTTCGGTGCAACCGACGCTGTAGTTACTACGGCGACCGACTTTTTTCGGTTCAGGTTAGCCACTGCGGCCCGCGCCAATGCCAAGGCATGTGGATCGTTTTGCGCCAAATGGTCGGCCACGCCCGACAGCCGCGTGTGCACATCACCACCACCCAGGTCTTCCGCCGAAACAATTTCGCCTGTGGCTGCTTTGACCAAGGGTGGCCCGCCCAGAAAAATGGTGCCCTGGTTTTTGACAATGATGGTTTCGTCGCTCATGGCAGGCACGTAAGCACCACCTGCCGTGCACGAGCCCATCACCACCGCAATTTGCCCGATGCCTTGGGCGCTCAGGTTGGCCTGGTTGTAGAAGATGCGGCCAAAGTGGTCGCGGTCAGGGAATACGTCGTCCTGATTGGGCAGGTTGGCACCGCCTGAATCCACGAGGTAAATGCAGGGCAAATGGTTTTGTGCCGCAATCTCCTGGGCCCGCAGGTGCTTTTTCACCGTCATGGGGTAATAGGTGCCGCCCTTCACGGTGGCATCGTTGCAGACGATCAGGCAATCGACGCCGCTGACGCGGCCAATGCCGGTGATAACCCCGGCGCAGGGCGCGCTGTCAGTGCCATCGCGGTCGGGGTACATGTTCAAGGCCGCCAGCGGCGAGAGTTCCAGAAACGGCGTGCCGGGGTCCAGCATCATCTGCACCCGCTCGCGCGGCAGCAGCTTGCCACGCGCCGTATGTTTGGCGCGGGCCGCGTCCCCACCGCCCAGCGCCGACTTCGCCAGTTTGGCCTTCAAGTCATCCACCACGGTACGCATGGCCGCCGCATTGGCCAGAAATTCGGCAGAACGCGGGTTGAGTTTGGTTTCCAGAATCGCCATGGGATTATTCTCTTGTGGGTTTCGCGGGAGATGGGCCAGATCAGGCGGCCAACAGCAAAGGCAGATGGGCCATGTCGCTGAATTGGTGCCGCGCACCCGCCTCTTTCAGTTGCAGTGGACTGACATGTGTGGTGGTGGGCGGCGTGTAAGCAAAAACAGTAGCTTGGGCAGCGACGCCGGCAGTAACACCGGGCACGGTGTCTTCCACCACGGCGCAATCTGCCGCGTCGACGTTCAGCGCCGCAGCGGCAGCCAAATAGACATCCGGAAAGGGTTTGGAACGCGGTGTTTCGTAGCCGCTGAAGATGCGGCCTTCAAAACAATCGAGCAGCCCAATCTTGCCCAGTTGCAGCATGACTTTGGCGCGGTCGGCCCCTGAAGCGCAAGCGATTTGGCCTTTGTAACGCGCATGCACTTCGCGCACGGCTGCAATCACGTTGGGTATGGCCAGCACGCGTTGGTTCAGCGCCTGGTTGCGGCGCGCCGCAAATTCGGCCAGCCAGGCGGGCGTAACGGTAAAACCAGTGCGCGCCTCGATTTGTTGTATTTCGTCTTTAACGGCCTTGCCGACAAAAACCCGCATGCATTCTGCTTGCGAAATCGCCCAGCCCTTTTCGGCCAGCATCTCGCGCAACACCCCGTTGGTGATGGGCTCGCTGTCGACCAGCACACCGTCGCAGTCAAACAAGACGGCGGCAAACTTCATGGTTGCGCTTGGTTCATTTGCGGGCCTTGTACTCAGCCAGGGTTTCGGTGGGTGCGCCGGCCTTGACCCAATCGCCATACCCGCCTTCAATGTGCGCCACGTTGGTCATGCCCATGTCTTGCAGGGTTTTGGCGGCCAGGGCACTGCGCCAGCCAGCGCCGCAAAACAGAACAAACTCTTTGCTTTCATCCGCAAAGATTTTCTTGAAATAAGGCGATGCCGGGTCCACCCAGAACTCCAGCATGCAGCGCGGCGCGTGGTAAGCGCCCGCAATGGTGCCATCGTTCATTTCGCGTACGTCGCGGATGTCCAGAATCTGCAAATCCGGCTGGCCGATGCGTGCTTGTACGGCGGCCACTGAATAGGTGGTGACTTCGGCCATGGCCTCGTCCACGAGTTGTTTGAAACCTTTGGTGATGGGCATGGTGTGCTTCCGGGGCTTAAAAGGGGTTGGATGGATGCTGTGGTGCAGGCGTGCTACAGGCTGCGCTGAATGATGAGCTTTTGGATATCCGACGTGCCTTCATAAATCTGGCACACCCGCACGTCCCGGCAAATGCGCTCCACCGGAAAATCGCTCACATACCCGTAGCCACCCAAGGTCTGAAGCGCAGCGCTGCAGATTTTCTCTGCCGCCTCAGAGGCAAACAGCTTGGCCATGGCGGCTTCTTTCAGACAGGGTAGCCCCGCGTCGCGCAGAGAAGCCGCATGCCAGATGAGCTGCCGGGCCGCTTCGATCTGGGTGGCGCAATCGGCCAGGCGGAAACCCACCGCCTGGTGACTGAAGATGCTTTGGCCAAAACTGGCGCGTTCTTTTGCGTAGGCGATGGCGCAATCCAGCGCGGCGCGGGCCATGCCAACACTTTGCGCGGCAATGCCAATGCGCCCGCCTTCGAGCCCACCCAGGGCGATTTTGTAGCCTTCGCCCTCTTGGCCGATCAGGCTTTCTGCCGAGATGCGGCAGTTGTCAAAGTTGATCTGGGCGGTGTCGCTGCTGTGCTGGCCCATTTTTTCTTCCAGCCGCGCAACCGTATAACCCGGCGTATTGGTGGGAACCAGAAAAGCGCTCATGCCTTTTTTACCGGCCGCTTTATCCGTGACTGCAATCACGATGGCCACGTCGCCTTCTTTGCCGCTGGTGATGAATTGCTTCACGCCGTTGATGATGTAGCCATCACCCGTTTTCACCGCCGTAGTTTTAAGGGCTGACGCGTCAGAGCCGACATGCGGCTCGGTCAGGCAGAACGCACCCAGCATCTGGCCCCGGGCAAGGGGTGTGAGCCATTTTTCTTTTTGTGCCGCATTGCCAAAATGGAGCAGGATGGCATTCACCGGGCAATTGGTAACGCTGATGACCGTGCTGGTGCCGCCGTCACCCGCAGCGATCTCTTCGAGCACCAGGGCCAGGCTCAGATAGTTGAGCCCCGCCCCGCCATACTGCTCGGGCACACAAATGCCATAACAACCCAACGCCGCCAAACCCTGCAAAGCCTGGCGCGGGAAATGATGCGTTTTGTCCCATGTGGCTGCGTGCGGCAACACCTCCGCCTGAACGTATTCACGCACTGCATCCCGCACCTGCAATTGGTCTGAATCAAGTATCAAAGCATGGGCCTCAAGAGTTATTTTTATTTAATCTTAACTGTTTAGAAAAAGAATATAAGAATATTGTTCAGGTAACAATTGCTCAAAAAGCTATATTTAATATAGTAATTACGGTCTATTTTTATAAATTAATTTTACAAAATAATCAATATAGACAAATTACACTAACTCCAGCGCCACTGCTGTCCCCTCGCCACCACCAATACACAGGGTGGCTACACCGCGCTTGAGGCCTCGCGCCTGTAAAGCGTACATCAGCGTCACCATGATGCGGGAACCGCTGGAGCCAATGGGGTGCCCCAGGGCACAGGCGCCACCATTCACATTGACGATGTCGTGGCTGACCTTCAACTCCTCCATCAGCGCCATTGGTACCACTGCGAAGGCTTCGTTCACCTCCCACAACTGCACGTCTTCGACCTTCCAGCCCGCCTTGGCCAGGCACTTTTGGGTAGCCCCGACGGGTGCTGTGGTGAACCAGTTGGGCTCTTGGGCATGCATGGCATGCGCGACGATTTTGGCCAGCGGCTTGCAACCCAGTTTGGCCGCGGTGGAGGCCCGCATCATCACCAGGGCCGACGCACCATCGTTGATGCTGGAGCTGCTGGCCGCCGTAATGGTGCCGTCTTTTTTAAAGGCCGCTTTGAGCGCGGGGATTTTGTCCAGCTTGATTTTGCCGGGGCCTTCATCGATGGAAATCACCGTGTCGCCACTGCGGCCTTTCACGGTAACGGGTGCCATTTCAGCTGCAAAAGCGCCTGAGGTGGTGGCGTTTTGAGCACGTTGCACGCTGGTGGTGGCAAATGCATCTTGTTGCGCCCGGGTGAAGTTGTATTTGGCCGCGCACTCTTCGCCAAAGGTGCCCATGGAGCGACCAGCTTCGTATGCGTCTTCCAGGCCGTCAAGCATCATGTGGTCCATCACCCGGTCATGCCCGATGCGGATGCCGCTGCGCCCCTTGAGCAGCAAGTGTGGCGCGTTGGTCATGCTTTCCATGCCGCCAGCCACCATCACCTCATGGCTGCCGGCCAGCAACATGTCATGTGCGAACATGGCCGCCTTCATGCCCGAGCCGCACATTTTGGAAAGGGTTACTGCGCCGGCGCTTTTGGGCAAGCCGCCCTTGAAGGCCGCCTGGCGCGCCGGTGCCTGGCCCAGCCCGGCCATCAGACAGTTGCCAAACAAGACTTCGGTCACCAGCTCGGGCGAAATGCCCGAACGCTCAACCGCCGCCCGGATGGCCGTACCACCCAGGTCATGCGCCGACAACGATGAAAAATCGCCCTGGAACGCACCCATGGGCGTGCGGGCGGCGCCGACGATGACGATGGGGTCCGCGGCAGAGGAATTGAGTGAATCAGACATGGTTTTTCTCCTTCAAGTTAACAAATCTTTTCTCGCGCTCATACGGAAACACATCCAGCACATGCCCGGCGCGGATGCGTTCTTTGTGGCCTTGCCAGAACGCCGCCTGCAGCAAATCGGCATGGTGCTGCATGAAGACTTTGCGCACCGCCGGGTTGCCCAGCAAAAACGGCCCAAAGGTCTCGGGGAACACGTCTTTGGGGCCCACGTTGTACCAAATCTCGCCGCTCATTTCGTCTTCTTCATTGCGCGGCAGGGGAACGGTGCGAAAGTTGCAGTCGGTGACATATTCAATTTCATCGTAATCGTAAAACACCACCTTGCCATGGCGAGTAACACCGAAATTCTTCCACAACATGTCGCCAGGGAAAATATTGGCGGCCACCAGGTCCTTGATGGCATTGCCGTATTCGATCACGCCACGCTCAATCTGGTCGCGCGCCCGCGCCGCCAACGCATTGCCTTCGGTAACTGCCAGGTTTGCCTCAAACGTGGTGCCACCGGCGTCAAAAGCTTCTTGCAGGTAGATGTTCAGCGGGATCATGCGCCGCTCGATGTACACGTGTTTGATGATGACTTCCATCTTGCCGTCGGCATCCCGGTCACTCACCTCCAGCTGGCTGGGCGCAAATTTTTTCAACTCGTCGATGAGTTCGCCTTCAAACCGGTCACGCGGAAAGGCGACTTCGCTGTACTCCAGCGTATCGGCCATGCGGCCCACGCGGTCATGTTGTTTGACCAGCAGGTATTTGCCCTTGATCTGCTCACGCGTGGTGTCTTTTTGTGGCGGATAAAAATCCTTGATGACCTTGAACACATACGGGAACGAAGGCAAATCAAACACCAGCATCACCATGCCCTTGATACCCGGTGCGATGCGAAAACGGTCGCTTGAATGACGCAGGTGGTGCAAAAAGTCGCGGTAAAACAGCGTCTTGCCCTGCTTTTGCAAACCCAGGGCGGTGTAGAGCTCATTGCGTGGTTTGCGCGGCATCATGCTGCGCAGAAACTGCACATAGGCGGAGGGGATTTCCATGTCCACCATGAAATAGGCGCGGGCGAAACTGAAGAGCATCAGCAGGTCGTCTTCGCCAGACAGGGCGGCATCGATCACCAGGCGCGCGGGCGCATCAGACACCTGGCCATCAGCCGGTTCGCGGTGCAGCACCGGCAGGGCAAACGGGAATTCGTTGAAGCCGTTGATCAGCTTGCCCACCACGTAAGCACCCTTGTTGCGAAAAAACAGGCTGGTCAGCACCTGGATCTGGAAGTTGGCGCGCACGGTGGTGTTGAGCAGTTTGCCGCCCATTGCCTGCACCACCAGCGCGGCATCGCGCGGCAAATCTTCAAACCCGACGCGCAGGCCGAAATCCTGCACCACCTGCACCATCACCGCCTGCATGGACTCCAGGCTGGGGTAATAGGCGCGGTAAGTGGGCCGGGCCTCGGATTCGCCGTTTTCAATGTACTCCGTGCTGACTGCCGGGCGCACAAAAATGAAATCGTTGTGGAAATGCGTGCGGTGCAGGATTTTGGTGGTGACCGAGTTAAAAAACGTTTCAGCCAACTCGGGCTGATGATGGTTGACCAACAGGCCGATGTAATGCAGCTTGACCTGCTGCCAGATGTCCATCGCCTGCTCACCCGCCTTGAACTCCCGCTCCAGCCGCATGGAGCATTCTTTCACCCGCAGGTCATAAAACTCGATACGCTCGCGCTGCGCCCGCTGCTGCCCATGCCAGTCGGCGACTTCAAAGCGGTGCTTGGCGCGGCCCGATTCGGTACGAAACAGGCGGTAGTGCCGATTGAAGCCGTCCATCATCGCTTTGGCGATATCGTAGGCAAGCGTTGAATCGAGCTTTTGCGGGAACATGACACCAGGCGACCAAATGGTTAAATTAAATTTGTGGAATGTCAGGCGGCAGCTGAATCCAACCCTGCACCCTCTACCAAAACCTGGGCTCGCGGGTAGCGTTTGATGGCGGCCTGAAAGGCCGGCATCACCTCACTGGCGTTATTCATGGTGCATTTGAGATCCTTGAGCAAGCCGT
>JANOWY010000343.1:0-19270 GCA_031418135.1 Rhodoferax sp.
ACCCGCCGCTTGGGCGCGGTGGTACGCGGCCAGGGCATCGGCCGGGCAGGTGCCCGCCTCGCCCAACCAGGAAACAATGGGGTTTTTGCCCCAGCGTTTCAGGTGGATGGCGGCTTCCAGGCCGTCCCCGCCGTTATTGCCGCTGCCGCAGGCGATCCAGACCGTGTGGGCATGCGGCACCAATGCCACGGCCAGACGCGCCAGGGCCAGCCCGGCGCGCTGCATCAGGGTGTTGGCGGTTAGCGACTGCGCCAACGTCGTTTCAATCAACCGGGTTGCGGCGATGTCATGCAGGGGCCAGCGGCGGGACGAATCGGCGGCAGGCAAGACGCGCACCGGCATCATTTAAACCGGGCCGCTGAAAAAGCCGCTAAATCCAGCGCAGGTTTTTGCTCGCTGATGGCATCCGCGAGCACACGCGCCGACCCGCAACTAAGCGCCCAGCCGCTGGAGCCATGGCCCAGATTCAGCCAAACGCCAGGAATACCGCTGGCACCCAAAGCGGGCGGGCCGTCCGGCAGCATCGGGCGCGCGCCTTTCCAGACCTGGACACCGCTGGAATGCACGGCGGCACCCGGAAACCAGTCTTGCAGCACCTTGTAGAGCGTGTTCACGGATGAAGGGCGCAACCGGGTCGGATGGCCGCCCAGCTCGGCGCTTCCCGCCACCCGCACCCGGTTGCCCAAGCGGGAGATGGCGACTTTGAAACGTTCGTCCATCACGGCGCTGCGTGGCGCGTTCAAGGGCTCTTTGATATTGGCGCTGACTGAGTAGCCATAGACGGCGGCCAAGGGCAGATGCAGACCCAGCGGCTGGAGCAACGCGGCTGAATCAAGGCCGGCGCAAACGACTACGGCGTCAAACCGGCGCGGGGCCGGTTCACCCTTCACCTGCAACGCTACGCCAGGCTCGGATGACGGGGCCAGTTTCAACACCGTTTGGCCAAATTCAAACCGAACGCCTCGCCGCTGGCATTCGCTCTTTAGCAGCAAGGCAAACTGGCGGCAGTTGCCAACCTCGTCCTGCGGCAGGTGCACCGCACCGTGGAAGTCGGTGTCGGGGTTCAAGGCGGGCTCGATCTTGCGGGCACCGGCTGCGTCAAGTTCAGAAAAGGCTACGCCCGCATCGCGCAGGACTTGCAGGCTGGGCTGGATCAGTTGGTGATCGGCGCTGCTGCGCAGCAGCACCATATAGCCGTCGCTGCGGTCAAATTCGAGCTTCAAGTCCGCTGTGAGCTGGTGCATGCGTTCTTTGCTGTAAAAGGCCAGTTGCTGCATGTGGCTGCGGTTGGCCGCATAGGTCGCAGGTTTGCACGCCAGCCACCAGCGTGCCATCCAGGCCACCTCATTGAGGCCCAGCCCGAGGCCCATGGATCGACCCAGCTTGACGGGCGCATGCCGACTGAACAGGTGTTTGAACACCTTCCAGGGCATGCCAGGTGCCGCCCAAGGCGTCACATAGCCCGGTGCCATCACTCCCGCATTGGCAAAACTTGATTCTTCCGCGGCGGCGCCCCGGCGCTCCAGAACCGTGACATCATGCCCGTCAGTCGCAAGCTCGAATGCGGTCGTGATGCCAATGATTCCTGCCCCAATTACCGCTAATTTCATTGTTTTAAATTTAATTTTTAGTAAGTATCGATATAGTTCACTAAATAAATCAATTGTTAGATATATAAATCATAGTAAATGTTCACAAATTTTAGATATATTTAACACTGAATCGTCTTTGAGTTGGGTTGACCACACCATCAGTCCGACCGGTAACTCGCCCGCCTGATGACACGGAATCGACATGGCGCAGCCATCCAGCATGTTCACAATGCCGGTGTTGCGCAACAACTGGGCATTGACTTTGAAGAAGTACTCGTCCCGCTGGGCACCAACGGCCACGTCGGCTATCACCGGGGCCACGATAGGTACCGTGGGTGACAACACGGCATCGTACGGTTCAAGCGAGTGTTCGACTCGCGCCATCCAGTCACGCCGGGCGGCCACCAGCCCGATGTATTCCCGCGCCGACATGGCGGCACCCCGCATGATGCGGGCCAGCACCCGCGGATCGTATCCAGCGCTTTTGTGCTGCAACAAGGTGTAATGCCAGGCATAAGCCTCCGAGGGCGAAAACCCCCCGCTGGCATTGATGGCAGGCAGCTCAAGCAGTGGCGGCAGTGAAATCTCGTCGATGATGGCCCCCTGGTTTCGCAAGGTGGCCAGGCTGCGTTGCCAGGCCGTGCTGACGGTGGTATCCAGGTCGTCCTGCATCAGGGTGGTGACGACTGCCAAACGATAGGCCGACAGCGGCGCGTCAGAGCGTACCACCGGGCGGCCTGACAAAATTTCGTGTACCAGGGCAGCGTCCCGCACGCTGCGGGTAATGGCGCACACGGTGTCCAGGGTGGTGGAAAGCGGCAAGGCCCCGGCGGTCGGCACTAAGCGGGCGGTGCTTTTGAATCCCACCAGGCCGTTCAGAGCCGCCGGGACGCGGATCGAACCAGCGGTGTCCGAACCTAGCCCCACAAAAGCGCTGCCAGTTCCCACGGAAACTGCCGCCCCGGACGATGAGCCGCCGGGTACCCGTGGCGCGTGGTGAGTGCCCTGGGTCGCCGCGTTTTCGGGAGTGCCAAAGTGCGGATTGACGCCGACCCCCGAAAAAGCAAACTCAACCATGTTGCTGCGTCCGATCAGGATGCCGCCTGCCGCCTTGAGGCGAGTGATGGCAGGCGCATCGCACAAAGCCGGGGCAGCACCGGCCAGCACGGTCGAGCCAGCTGCGGTGACTTGGCCTTGGACATCGAACAGGTCCTTAACTGAAAACGCCAATCCCGCCAGCGGTTTTTGCCCGATATCGGCTTGGCCGGCCATCTGCCGGGCATCCTCAAACACTGTTCGAACGTAAACATGGCGGGACGCCGGTGATTGGGCTATAGCGATACAAGACTCCATTTCAGAAGCTGGCGTGGCACCGCCCAGGTGGATACGTTGGCGCACGTCGTGCAGATCAGCAGGGTTGGCAGGATTCTGTAATTGGGTCATGGCGGGTGGGCTCCTGAGTCGTGCGGTAGAGGTGTTGCGTGTCATGTTGAGTGTCGCCGCCGGCGGCACTGGCCGTGATAGAATCTCAAGGTTTCTCCGATAGGCCCCGTCAATCTTGTTGACGCGGCACTTGGGGCAAACGAATCGCAAATCAGCCCCATCAAGGTGTTGTGATGCTTCAGTGGCCTGTTCTAGTCTTTCAAACGAAGTGACGAAGCAATCAAGCGCGGAGCATCCGATAGCGGGCTGAATTTTAGACTCAACCTTTGGAGTAAAAACCATGTCAGTAACCATGCGCGAAATGCTGGAAGCCGGTGTCCATTTTGGCCATCAAACCCGTTTCTGGAACCCAAAAATGGCGCCGTTCATTTTTGGCCACCGCAACAAAATTCACATCATCAACCTGGAAAAATCGTTGCCGATGTTTCAGGACGCGGCCAAATTCGCCAAGCAGTTGACAGCCCGGCGTGGTACGGTGCTGATGGTGGGAACCAAGCGCCAGGCCCGCGAAATTGTTGCCACTGAAGCCCGTCGGGCTGGCGTTCCATTCGTCGATCAGCGCTGGTTGGGCGGCATGTTGACCAATTTCAAGACCGTGAAGACGTCTATCAAACGCCTCAAGGAAATGAAAGTGCAGCAAGAAGCCGGTTTGGACGCATTGAGCAAAAAGGAGCAATTGATGTTCATGCGCGAAATTGAAAAGCTTGAGAAGGACATTGGAGGCATTCAGGACATGAGCGCTTTGCCCGATGCGATCTTCGTGATTGACGTTGGGTACCACAAGATTGCCGTGCTTGAAGCCAAGAAGTTGGGCATCCCTTTGATCGGCGTGGTCGATTCCAATCACTCCCCAGAGGGCATTGACTATGTGATTCCCGGCAATGACGACTCGTCCAAAGCTGTGACTTTGTATGCACGGGGTATTGCCGATGCAATCCTTGAAGGTCGGGCCAATGCGGTGGATGATGTCGTCAAGGCAGTCGCCGAAGAAGGCACAGACGAATTCGTCGAGGTGAGTGAAGCCGCCTGAGTTAGGCCTCCTGGGTGGTGTCAGACACCGAAAAAGGGGCTTGTGGCCCCTTTTTTTTAGTCCCGCATGTTGTTTGATCAATTCAAGTTTTAGGATTCAGGAGAAATTTATGGCAATAATTACAGCAAGTCTTGTCGCCGAACTGCGCGCGAAGACCGATTCGCCCATGATGGAATGCAAACGCGCTTTGACCGAAGCGGATGGCAACATGGAAAAAGCAGAAGAAATCCTGCGGGTCAAACTCGGCAGCAAAGCTGGTAAAGCCGCTAGCCGTGTCACCGCCGAAGGTGTTGTCACCATCTGCGTTGAGGGTGATGTCGGGGCGATGCTCGAAGTGAACTGCGAAACCGACTTCGTTACCAAAAATGACAGCTTCTTGGCATTGGCGAATGCAGGTGCTCAATTGGTTGCCCAGCACAACCCGGCGGATGTCGCGCAATTGGTTGGTTTGGCTTATTCCCAGGATGGATTTGGCCCCACACTGGAAGATGTACGCAAAGGGCTGATCGGCAAAATCGGTGAAAACATGAGCTTCCGCCGGTTCAAACGATTTGCGTCAGGTGCAAAGCTGGCAACCTACCTGCATGGCACGCGCATTGGTGTCGTTGTCGAGTACGAAGGTGACGTTAACGCCGCCAAAGATGTCGCCATGCATGCTGCTGCGATGAAACCGGTTGCATTGTCCAGCGCCGAAGTGCCTGCGGAATTGGTGGCGCGTGAGCGATCCGTTGCCGTGGCCAAGGCAGCTGAAGATGCAGCCAAGGCCACCGCTGAAGGCAAGCCGGTTCAGTCTGCTGAAATCGTTAGCAAACGAGTCGAGGGCGGCGTTCAAAAATACCTGAAAGAAGTCTCGCTGTTCAATCAATCGTTTGTGAAAAATGATAAATTGACGGTTGAGCAAATGCTCAAAGTGACTTCAACCTCCGTGAAGGCTTTCTCGCTATACGTTGTGGGTGAGGGCATTGAGAAGAAAGTAGACGATTTCGCCGCTGAAGTTGCCGCCCAGGTCGCTGCCGCCCAGAAAAATTCCTGATAGTAAAAGCGTTTGATTTTCAGATCGGAGCATTTAAATGGTCACACCCCGTCCAGCCTATAAGCGGATTTTGCTGAAGCTTTCAGGCGAGGCGTTGATGGGTGACGACCAGTTCGGTATCAACCGCGACACTATTGTCCGTATGGTTGACGAAATTGCCGATGTGACGCGCTTGGGCGTTGAAGTCGCCGTCGTGATTGGCGGCGGTAACATATTTCGTGGAGTCGCAGGAGGCTCGGTCGGGATGGACCGCGCTACTGCCGACTACATGGGCATGTTGGCCACCGTGATGAATGCCCTGGCCTTGGGTGACACCATGAACAAGGCCGGATTGACAGCCCGAGTCATGTCGGCCATTGCGATTGAGCAAGTGGTTGAGCCTTATGTTCGGCCCAAGGCACTGCAATACCTCGAAGAAGGTAAAGTTGTGATTTTTGCTGCCGGCACCGGGAACCCGTTTTTCACCACCGACACAGCCGCGGCCCTGAGAGGTGCTGAAATAGGTGCACAAATTGTCCTGAAGGCGACCAAAGTCGATGGTGTTTACTCGGCAGACCCGAAGAAGGATGCGAGTGCTACGCGTTACACCCAATTGACCTTTGATGAAGCCATCTCCCAGAATCTTGGAATCATGGACGCAACCGCTTTCGCACTCTGCCGTGACCAAAAATTGCCGATCAAGGTCTTTTCGATCTTCAAACATGGTGCTTTGAAGCGGGTTGTCTTGGGTGAAGATGAAGGCACCTTGGTGTATGCCTGAGCGCGTTGTGATATTCGGAGCTGTGAGATGACCATTGAAGAAGTTCGCCAGTCAGTTGAAGCAAAGATGGATCAATCCATAGTTGCATTCAAAAACAACCTGACCAAAATTCGAACGGGTCGGGCCAATCCAGCCCTGCTTGACTCCTTGTTGGTGGATTACTACGGCGCCATGTTGCCAATTAATCAGGTTGCCAATGTGTCCCTTCTGGACTCTAGAACCATCAGCATTCAGCCATGGGAAAAGGGCATGGGTGCAAAAATTGAAAAAGCCATTCGCGAGAGCGATTTGGGGTTGAACCCGGCTTCCATGGGTGACCTCATCCGTGTTCCCATGCCGTTTATGACGGAAGAGCGGCGCAAAGAGTTGACCAAGGTGGTGCGAGGGGAAGCAGAAAATGCCCGAATCGCTGTCAGAAATCTTCGTCGGGACGCAAATGAATCAGTTAAAAAATTGTTGAAAGACAAGCTAGTGTCGGAAGATGACGTGAAGCGTTCTGAAGGTGAAATTCAAAAACTGACTGATCGGCATATTGGGTCGATTGAACAATTGATGGTTGCCAAAGAGCAGGAGCTGATGGCCGTTTAGGCTGAACTTAGCTTATGCTGCCTTTAATCTGTCCAATGAATTTGATATTGATAGTTCAAAGCAACGAACATCAACGTGGCGGCACAGTGATTCGCCGAGCGGTTATCCGGTGTCCAAATGGCTGATAAAAAACCGCATCACATTGCGGTCGTCATGGACGGAAATGGCCGCTGGGCAGCAAACCACTTTTTGCCAAGGATCGCGGGGCACCGCCAGGGTGTGGAATCGCTCAAACGATGCGTTCAGGCTTGCGCAGCCAGGGGTATCAAGGTTCTGTCTGTGTTCGCGTTCTCTTCGGAAAACTGGAATCGGCCCCACGAGGAGGTGTCCGGCTTGATGGATTTGATGGCAATGGCCATCGCCAGAGAAGTGCCTCAATTAAAACGAGATGGTGTCCGTCTTTATTTTGTTGGAGACCGCAGTCGGCTGTCTGAAAAAGTAAAACAGGGCATGGTTGACGCCGAACGCGAGACAGTTGCAAACAGTCGTTTGGTGCTTAACGTCTGTTTCAATTATGGCGGTCGGTGGGATATTGCCCAGGCCGCAGGCCGTTTGGCCGAGGATGGCTTGGCCATCAATGAATCAAGTTTGTCCAAGCATTTGGCTTTGGCGCATGTGCCCGATCCTGATTTGCTGATTCGCACCGGTAATGAATTGCGTATCAGCAACTTTGTGCTTTGGCAGGCCGCGTACGCGGAGCTCTACTTTACTGACGTGTTGTGGCCAGAATTTGATGAGCATGCCCTGGACACTGCATTGTTGGAGTTTGGTCGACGTGAGCGTCGGTTTGGCCGAACTTCGCAGCAAGTCATCCCGCAGCTTGAAAAATTGGAATCCGCCAGTTAGGCTGCCGATGCTCAGGCAACGCGTTTTGACGGCCATCGTACTGCTGGCCGTATTGCTCCCCGCTTTGTTCCATCCACAGGCCTTGTATTTCAATTTTCTGGTCTTGATCTTGATCGGCGCAGCAGGATGGGAGTGGGGGAAATTGAACGGCGCGTCTCAAACTGGATCCATCGCGTTAGGGATTTTTTGCCTGTCCGTATGCGTCGTTGCTTGGTTTGGAGGTGTGCTGGATGGCCGTCAGTCGCTCAGCCAATTTTGGCTGGGTGTCAGCACATTGTGGGTGGTAGGCGGTGCCTTCTTGCTGCGTGGCGGTGTGCCGCTGTGGCGTGCGATTCCCAATGTCATCCGGTTGGCAATTGGGCCGGTAGTGCTGGTTGCTGCATGGTTGTCGGTGGCGCAGTCCAAGTTGATCGGCATCAACTTTCTGTTGTCGATTTTCCTGCTGGTTTGGGTGGCTGATATTTTTGCCTATTTCGCTGGAAAGTCTTGGGGCGGGAGGTTTACCCAATCCAAACTCGCTCCAACCATCAGCCCCGGTAAAAGTTGGGAAGGTGTTTGGGGTGGCGCGTTGGGTGTGTCTGTTCTTTCGCAGGTTTGGCGGTGGATTGACTCCCACTATGCCATGGTAAGCCCCAGCATCTTCTCCGTGCTTTTGGAAAAAGGCTGGGCTGCGCTGGTCGCCCTCGTTCTGTTTCTGGTTGCTATGAGTGTTGCAGGTGACTTGGTTGAATCACTCATTAAACGCAGCGCAGGTGCAAAAGACAGTTCCGGACTGTTGCCAGGTCACGGTGGCGTTCTTGATCGGGTTGACGCTTTGTTGCCGGTGTTTCCCATTTCAATGTGGCTTTATTCATTGTGAACACCACGAAAGCCATAAAAAGCCAAGGTGTTGCTGTGTTGGGCTCCACCGGATCGATTGGCGTCAATACATTGGAGGTTATCGCCAAGCACGCTGACCGGTTCCACGTCATTGCGTTAACGGCTTCTACCCGAGTGGATTTGATGTTTAAGCAGTGCGTCAATTTCAAGCCGATATTTGCGGTGATGGCTGATCAGCAAAGTGGTCTCGATCTGAAGCAGAAATGCAAGTCTGGCGGACTCCCTACGACAGTGCTTTGGGGCTCAAAAGCAATTGCAGAAATGGCCGCGCGGGAAGATGTTGAGATTGTGATGGCTGCCGTTGTCGGCGCGGCTGGTTTGGCCGGATGCATGGCTGCAGCCCTTGCCGGAAAACGGCTGCTACTGGCAAATAAAGAGGCTTTGGTGGTTGGTGGTGACGTATTCATGGCGGCTGTCCAAACCGGCAAAGCGACACTCTTGCCCATTGACAGTGAACATTCAGCGGTGTTTCAGTCGTTGCCGGATGACCGCGCGTCGTGGGCCCGCCAGATTGACAAAATCATTTTGACCGCGTCGGGCGGGCCTTTTCGGTTAACCGCACCCCAAAAACTGCGGGATGTCACTCCCGAGCAGGCCTGTGCCCATCCCAATTGGGTGATGGGTCGAAAAATATCGGTTGATTCCGCGACGATGATGAACAAGGCGCTGGAGGTGATTGAGGCCAGTTATCTATTTGGTGTCAAGGCCCACAAAATTGACGTTTTGATTCATCCGCAGAGCGTGATTCATTCGATGGTTCAATACACCGACAACTCGGTCGTCGCGCAACTGGGAACACCCGATATGAAAGGGCCGATAGCCTATGGATTGTCCTGGCCCGAGCGGATTGAGAATGGAACAGCACCCCTGAATTTCGCCGTTCTGGGCGCATTAACCTTTGAGACAATGGACATGAACGATCATGCTGCAAGGTTTCCGGGTCTTGGCTTGGCTTGGGATGTTCTTGACGAGGGCGCAGGACGGCCGGCAATATTGAATGCTGCTAATGAAATCGCCGTAGACGCATTTTTGAACCGCCGGATCAGATTTGATCAAATTCACGCCGTGAACACTACAACCTTGTCAAAACTTAGCTTCGCAGCTCCGAAGTCAGTGGATGAGTTGGTGGAACTTGACAAAATAACCAGGGACTTTGCCAGCGTGCTGGTGAGTGGATTGGGGCGATGATTCGGCCATTGAAATACTTATGTTGACTATTGCGGCTTTTGTCTTGGCTTTGGGTATTCTGATTGCGATCCATGAGTACGGTCACTATCGCGTGGCAGTTGCTTGTGGTGTAAGGGTTTTGCGGTTTTCCGTGGGTTTCGGCAAAGTCATCTTTCGCTGGATACCCCGGGGCTCAAAAACAGAATTTGTTGTTGGGTTGTTTCCATTGGGTGGATATGTCAAGATGCTTGACGAGCGGGAAGGGCCAGTTTCAGCCGATGAAAGGCATCTTGCCTTCAATACCCAACCTCTTCGTTCCAGGGCACTGATCGTTGCAGCCGGTCCGGTGGCCAATTTGCTGCTGGCAGTTGTAATCTATTCGTTTGTCAATTGGACGGGTGTTGAGCAAGCCAAGGCTAGGTTGGCTAGCCCAGTACCCGGCTCGCTTGCAGCCCAGGCTGGATTGTTTGGGGGAGAAGAGGTCAGGCGCGCCGCTGTAAATTCCGACGTGCTGGCGGAATTGAAATCATTTGAAGACTTGCGTTGGCTTTTGACGCGCTCCGCCTTGGAGGGCAACAACGTCCGATTGGAAATCGCCGATCAAGGCGGACGGCGTATCCGGGAAATCGTGCTGCCTTTAAACCAAATTCAGGTGGGTGAGGCTGCCTCGCAGCTTTCGCAAAAAATTGGTTTGGTGGGGCCTTTCACGGCCCCTTTGATTGGGGAGACTTTACCGGGTGGGGTGGCGGAAAGAGCAGGCTTGGTTGTTGGTGATCGCGTTGTGAAAATTGGCGATGCCGCAATCATAGACGGTCAACAATTGCGCACTGCTATACGGAATTCGCTCCAGAATAACCAGCCGAAGCAGCAAATTTGGCAAATTGATCGGGGCGGTAATCTGCGCGATGTGGTGGTGGAGGCGCAACCCTTTCTGGAGGGTGATCGACTTGTTGGCCGAATTGGTGCATATGTCGGAGCCAGACCTGAAATGGTTTTGGTGAGTTATGGGCTTTGGGAGGGGGTCTGGGGAGGCATCGAGAAGACCTGGGAGGTCTCGGCCTTGACACTGAAAATGATGGGCAAAATGCTGATCGGCGAAGCGTCCCTTAAAAACCTAAGTGGTCCGCTCACCATTGCTGACTATGCAGGTAAGTCTGCCCATATGGGCATAACGGCATATCTTACTTTTTTGGCCCTGATCAGCATCAGTCTGGGGGTCTTGAACCTGCTGCCGTTGCCGGTGCTCGATGGAGGGCACCTGATGTATTATCTTTGGGAGGCCGCCACCGGCAAGCCGGTTTCCGAAGCCTGGATGGATCGGATGCAACGTGGTGGCGTTGCATTGCTAATGGCCATGATGTCCATTGCAATATTCAACGACCTTTCGCGTATTCTGGGGTAGGCGCAAGCTTTTTGTGGCTTGCGCCAGCGCTTACATTTAATTTCCGACATGAACCTGAAGCATCTTTATTTCCGCGTGGCAATGGTGGTTTGTCTGCTGTGGTGGCATCCTATGAGCTGGGCCGTCGATCCCTTTAGTGTGCGGGACATCCGGCTTGAAGGCCTGCAGCGTGTTGAAGCGGGTACTGTCTTTGCTTCCATTCCTGTGCGGGTGGGCGAAAGTTACACCGATGAAAAAGCAGCTTCGTCTATTCGGGCACTTTTTGCGCTTGGGCTTTTTAAAGATGTTCGAATTGAAGTTGCGGGTGATGTGGTTGTGGTAATTGTCGAAGAGCGCCCTACGGTCGCAGATGTCGATTTCAGTGGAACCAAAGAATTTGACAAAGAAGCCCTCAAGCGGGCATTGCGTGAAGTTGGATTGGCCGATGGACGACCGTTTGACCGCGCCTTGGTCGACCGTGCCGAGCAAGAGTTGAAGCGTCAATACATTAACCGCAGTCTTTATGGCTCGGAGGTCGTAACTACTGTGGTACCCATTGAGCGCAACCGTGTCAATTTGGTGTTTGCTGTTACCGAAGGTGAACCGGCAAAAATCAATGAAATTCGGGTTGTTGGAAGCAAGGCGTTTTCAGAAGCCACACTTAGAAATTTGTTTGATCTAGATACGGGCGGCTGGATGAGTTGGTATACCAAGTCCGACCGATATTCTCGCGCCAAGCTCAATGCTGATATCGAGACCTTGCGGTCCTATTACTTGACCCGGGGTTATCTGGAGTTCCGCGTTGATTCAACACAAGTTGCGATTTCACCCAATCGCAAAGACATTGCCATTACCATCAATATCAGCGAAGGTGAGCGCTTCGTCGTTTCAAGCGTAAGGCTCGAAGGAAACTATCTCAGTAAAGATGAGGAGTTCAAATCCTTGGTGACAATCAAGGCTGGAGAACCCTATAACGCGGATCAAGTTGCAGTCACGAGCAAGGCCTTCTCAGATTATTTTGGAAATTTCGGATTTGCTTTTGCTCGAGTGGAAGCCCGTCCGGACATTGATCGGGCCAACAACCGCGTCGCCATTCTGTTGCAGGCCGACCCATCGCGGCGTGCCTATGTTCGCCAAATTCAAGTTGCTGGGAACAGCCGTACCCGTGACGAAGTGGTTCGCCGGGAGTTCAGGCAATTCGAAGCAGCTTGGTATGACGCTAACAAAATTCGCATTTCCCGTGATCGTGTGGACCGCCTTGGATTCTTCAAAGAAGTAAACATTGAAACCCGTGAAGTTCCCGGGACAGTCGATCAAGTGGATATTGTTGTGAGCGTTGCGGAAAAACCAACGGGAAGCCTCAGTTTGGGCGGCAACTTTTCCAGCAGCGATGGCCTCGGAATTTCTTTTGGCTTCAAGCAAGAAAATGCGTTTGGCTCCGGCAGTTCGTTGGGCGTAGATGTCAATACCAGCAAGATTAATCGCACGATTGTCATCAGTTCAACCGACCCGTATTTCACAGTGGACGGGGTATCGCGC
Source organism: Rhodoferax sp. (assembly GCA_031418135.1). GTDB lineage: Bacteria > Pseudomonadota > Gammaproteobacteria > Burkholderiales > Burkholderiaceae_C > JANYCG01. Next base: position 12,259 of record JANOWY010000343.1, read on the forward strand.
ACTTTTGATGTTTATCACCGAACTGCCAGCCCCTACCAGGACCAGAGCTACTATCAGCTGATCACTTCGGGTGGAAGTTTCAGATTTGGTGTTCCTTTTACCGAATCCGACACGATTTATTTCGGCCTGGGTGTCGAGCGGACGGAAATTGTTCCAGGAACAAGTCTGCCAACTTCATATAGTACCTATGCGACACAATTCGGCTTTAGCAGTGTTGCAGTTCCGCTGACTGTCGGCTGGGCGCGTGATCGTCGGGACAGTGCATTGGCACCCAGCTCAGGTGTTTACCAGCGTGCATTTGGCGAATGGGGGGTCGGTGGTGAGGCGCGTTATATCCGTGGAACCTATCAATATCAGCAATATTTTCCGTTTACAAAGGCCGTAACTGGCGCAATCAACGCTGATATTGGCATTGGATCCACCATTGGTGAGCGACCCTATCCACTTTTCAAGAACTTTTACGGCGGTGGTTTGGGTTCGGTCAGGGGTTTTGAGCAAGCAAGCCTGGGCCCAAGAGATGCCGCAACCGATATCAGCTTGGGCGGACAAAAGAAGTTCAATCTGAATGCTGAGGTTTTGGTTCCTTTTCCCGGAACCGGCAATGATCGAACCCTGCGTCTGTATGGTTTTGTCGACGTTGGAAACGTTTTTGCTGATACGCAAAACTTTGACCTGAATGAAGCACGCGTTTCGACAGGAATCGGTATGAGCTGGATTTCGCCGGTTGGGCCTTTACGTCTTGCTGTCGCCCGTCCGCTCCGATCTTTCGCAGGCGATAGAATTCAACCATTGCAATTCCAGATTGGCACATCCTTCTAATGAATTATTCATTGCACTTTTCTCGCATGGCGCTGCTGGCAAGCATCGCTGTTTTGGTTTCGGCTGCCCACGCACAAGAATTTCGTATCGGTTTTGTCAATACTGATCGGGTGTTCAAGGAAGCCAATACTGCCAAGGCAGCACAATTGAAATTGGAGCAGGAATTCTCCAAGCGAGACAAAGACCTTCAAGAGCAAGGAAATAGTTTGAAAGCTTCGGCCGACAAGCTAGAGCGTGAAGCGCCGACATTGGCGGAAAGTCAGCGCACGGCGCGGCAAAAACAACTGGTCGATCAGGATCGTGATTTTCAGCGCAAACGGCGGGAATATCAGGAGGACCTGAATGCGCGCAAAAACGAAGAGTTGCAGCAAGTGTTGGAAAGGGCCAACCGTGTCGTGAAAACGGTAGCAGAAGCCGAGAAATACGACCTGGTTTTGCAAGAGGCCGTGTATGTCAACCCCAAACACGATATTACCGACAAGGTGATACGCGCCCTTAACGCGGGCTCGCCACGTTAGCGATTTCGCGGGCAAGCGCATGGTGTCGCTAAGGCTGGGTTTTATTGTCGATACCTTGGGTGGTGAGCTGCATGGAAATGCCGATTTACAAATCAGTGGTTTAGCACCGTTGTCGGTAGCCACATTCGATCAAATCAGTTTTCTGAGTGGCGAAAAGTATAAAAGCCAGTTGATTTCGTCCAGGGCGGCTTGTGTCATTGTGGGTGTCAATACCCGCTTGTTGGCCATCAGCCGTGGCCCGTGCATCGTGGTGGACGATCCCTATCTTTATTTTGCCAAACTGACACAAATTTGGAAAAAGCAACTCCTTGCGGCCCAGTCTGCAAATCGTGCCAATATAGATGCAACCGCCGTCGTCGACCCTTCTGCTCAAGTACACCCAACTGCCCGTATCGGACCCTTCTGTGTAGTGGAAGCCGGTGCCAAAATCGGGACTGAAACCTGGCTGAAATCGCGTGTCACGCTGGGTGAAAACTGCGAAATAGGCGACAGATGCATCGTGCATTCTGGCGTCGTTATTGGTGCCGATGGGTTCGGTTTTGCCAACAACAAGGGACAGTGGGAAAAAATTGAACAACTAGGGGGCGTACGCATCGGGCATGACGTGGAAATCGGTGCCAACACCTGCATAGACCGTGGCGCACTGCAAGATACAGTTATTTGCGACGGTGTCAAGCTCGACAATTTGATCCAGATTGGCCACAACGTGTGTATCGGTCGTCATACCGCTCTGGCTGGTTGCGTCGGTGTGGCTGGCAGTGCTGCCATCGGTGAGCATTGCACCATTGGCGGCGGCGCGGTTGTGCTTGGGCACCTAACCATCAGCGATAACGTTCACATTTCAGCGGCTTCAGTTGTGACCCGGTCGATCAATAGGCCGGGCCATTACTCGGGCATTTTCCCCATCGACGAAAATGCAAAATGGGAAAAAAATGCCGCCTCGTTGAAACAACTTCACGGTTTGCGGGAGAGAATCCGGGCACTTGAAAAGTCTTTGTCAGAAGCGAAAATAACATGATGGACATTCACGAAATACTCAAAAAGCTGCCGCATCGCTATCCGTTTTTACTGGTCGATCGTGTGCTGGAGCTTGAAAAAGGGAAGCGAATCCGCGCATTAAAAAACGTCACGATGAACGAGCCCTTTTTTGAGGGTCATTTCCCGCATCGTCCTGTGATGCCGGGTGTCTTGATGCTGGAAGCGATGGCTCAGGCAGCAGCGCTGCTTGCGTTTGACACGCTGGGTGTCGTTCCAGACGACAAAACGGTTTATTACTTTGCCGGTATCGATGCAGCTCGTTTCAAACGACCGGTTGAGCCTGGTGACCAACTTGTGATGGATGTCACGCTGGACCGAATGAAATCCGGAATCTTCAAGTTCAAAGGTGTCGCAACGGTAGATGGCAAAACGGCATGTGAAGCCGAATTGATGTGCACTATGCGCACCATTGCCTGAGGTTGACGCCTGTCGGCCTTGCATCACATCCAGGAAGAGGTCCTTTTGTCCAACGTACACGCTACAGCCATCGTTGACCCCCGCGCGAGGCTGGATGCAACGGTTACCGTGGGGCCTTATTCGCTGATTGGCCCGGATGTGAGCATTGGCGCCGGAACCAGCATCGGCCCCCATTGTGTGATTGAGGGCCATACAACCATTGGTTGCAGCAACCGGATTTTCCAGTTCGTTTCACTGGGCTCAGTTAACCAAGATTTGAAATACGCAGGTGAGCCCTGCGAGCTCATCATCGGTGACCGCAACACCATCCGCGAATACAGCACTTACCACATCGGCACGGTGCAGGGTGGTAGCATTACGCGGCTCGGCGACGATAACTGGATGATGGCCTACACCCATCTAGCGCACGACTGCCAGGTGGGCAACAACACTATCTTCGCCAACAACGCCCAGATCGCCGGTCATGTGGAGGTGGGAGACTGGGCTATCCTTGGCGCCTACACGTGCGTCCACCAGTTTGTGCGCATCGGCGCGCATGGCATGACAGCCATGGGGACGGTCCTGTTGGCCGACCAGCCACCGTTTGTGATGAGCAGCGGCAACCCGGCGATCGCCCGCTCCATGAACTTCGAAGGCTTGCGCCGCCGCGGCTTTTCTCCTGAGCGGATCTCGGCGGTCAAGGCTATGCACCGCGCCCTGTACCGGGAAGACCTCATCTTGGCGCAGGCGCAGGAAAAAATTGCCCAACTGGCACATTCGGCGCCGGAAGCTGCCGCGGATGTCCATCTCATGAGTGGTTTTTTGGCCAGCACGTCGGCGCAACGCGGAATTGTCCGTTGAACATGTGGCAACCCAAATTGCCATGGTTGCGGGGGAAGTCTCGGGTGATTTGCTAGCTGGGTTGTTACTTGATGGTGTAAACCGCCGCTTTCCGAACATTCAGACGGTGGGTATTGGCGGCCCGCAAATGGTTTCCCGCGGCTTCAATGCGTGGTGGCCCAGCGAGAAACTGGCGGTGCGGGGCTACATTGAGGTTCTGAGGCACTATCGCGAAATCGTTGGCATTCGGCGCCAGCTGAAACAACGACTGCTTGACAATCCGCCCGCCCTTTTCCTGGGCGTAGATGCGCCTGACTTCAATCTGGAGCTGGAAAGAGATCTCAAGACCGCCGGCATCAAGACCGTTCATTTTGTCTGCCCCTCGGTGTGGGCGTGGCGGGCCGAGCGGCTGGCAAAAATTCGCCAAAGCGTGGATCACGTCTTGTGCATCTTTCCCTTTGAAAAAGACTTGTTGGCCCGGCATGGGATCGATGCCACCTACGTTGGGCATCCCCTTGCCCAGGTGATTCCGATGAAGCCGGACCGGGCGGCTGCGCGAAAAGTGTTTGGTTTTGCACAGGAAGACCAGGTGCTTGCCATTTTGCCGGGCAGCCGTGTGTCGGAGCTCAATTACCTCGCCCATGTCTTTTTCCAGGCCGCCGCCATCGTTCGTGCTGGCTTTCCAGATGTCAAGCTGGTGGTTCCAACCCCGGCGAACCTGCTTGATCTGGTTAACGCTGCGCTGAAGGCATCAGGCTTGAGAGGGCAGGTTGCCATTGTGGTTGGGCAATCCCACCAGGCTTTGGCTGCCTGTGATGTAACCTTGATCGCCAGCGGAACCGCAACGCTGGAAGCAGCGTTGTTCAAACGCCCAATGGTGATTGCCTACAAAATGAATCCCATCTCCTGGCAAATCATGCGCCGCAAAAAGCTGCAACCGTGGGTTGGGTTGCCGAATATACTTTTTGGCGAATTTGTCGTTCCTGAGTTTTTGCAAGATAAGGCTACGCCTGGTGCCTTGGCCAAAGAGGTCATCACCTTCCTTGAACAACCGGATCGCGTGAGCCGCCTCGTCAGGCGATTTGACACGCTCCACGCCGACCTTAGGCGTGACACAGCCCAACTCTCCACTGATGCCATCCAGCAAGTTCTTGAAGGCTGAGCAGGGCCAATTCAGCTGGGCCCCTCCCGGGCTGATCGCCGGTGTTGATGAAGCCGGTCGTGGCCCGCTTGCGGGGCCGGTCGTGGCTGCTGCCGTGGTGCTGGACGACAATCTCCCCATCAAAGGGCTCGCGGACTCCAAAACACTCACTGCCCACAGGCGTGAGCAACTGTTTGATGAAATTCGGGCCAAGGCCCTGTGTTTCTCGATTGCGCAGGCCAGCGTGGAAGAAATCGACAAGCTAAACATTCTGCAGGCAACCTTGTTGGCGATGCAGCGTGCAGTCGCTGGTCTTCGGTTAAAGCCCGGCAAGGTCTTGATCGATGGCAACCGATTGCCAGTGCTGGATGTTTTTGCAGAAGCCATCGTCAAGGGCGATAGCAAGATACCTGCCATCTCGGCGGCTTCAATTCTCGCCAAAGTCCATCGGGACCAGTGGTGTGTTGAAGTGGATGCTGTGTTTCCTCAATATGGATTCGCCATCCATAAGGGTTATGGAACGAAACTTCATATGGAGGCGTTGAAACAATGGGGTCCGTGTCTTCACCACCGCAAATCTTTCCAGCCGGTACGCGAGGCTTTGCAATTGATCGGTTTGCCCCATGCCTGAACGCATAAGCTCTCGTGAAAACCCTGTCGTCAAGGCTGTACGCAAACTGGCGCAAGATAACCTGGCCTATCGCAAGGAAGGCCAAATTTGGCTTGAGGGTGATCACCTGTGCCGTGCCGCAATTGGGCGGGATGTTCGCCCTGCCACGGGCATTTTTGCCGAATCGGCATGGATGAGCGTGCCCATTGACATTCAACAAGCAGCCATTCGCAGCATCGTGATTCCCGATGCCCTGTTCAGGGAACTCAGCAGCCTCGAATCACCTGCCAGCATGGGTTTTTTGCTGGATTTGCCGCTGCAACCTGAAGTTGCTGCGCATGAAAAGACGGTCGTGCTGGACCGTGTTCAAGATGCCGGTAACGTTGGCTCTATCCTGCGCAGCGCCGCCGCATTCGGTTTTGTCCAGGTGCTGGCCCTCAAGGGGACTGCAGCCTTGTGGTCCGCCAAAGTGCTCAGGGCGGGCATGGGCGCGCATTTCGCTTTGCAGCTGATTGAGGGCCAAACCCTAGACGACCTTCAAAAACTCGCTGTGCCGCTGATCGTCACCAGTTCGCACGCGGGTAATTTGATTCATCAATTTGCCTGCCCGCAACCCTGCGCATGGGTATTTGGCCACGAAGGGCAGGGGGTTAACACCGAGCTGATGGCCCGGGCCGCACTGACCGTGCGGATTGGGCAACCGGGTGGCGAGGAGTCACTAAACGTTGCGGCGGCGGCAGCCATTTGCATGCATGCAAGTTCGGTCGGCAATGGCAATCTATAATCAGTGGCTTTCTACCTCATCAACACGCCCCAAGCGTCGTCTAAGCAAAACCACACATAAAACAGCATTCAAGCGCTCTTCTGGTTGACCTGGCCCATTGCGGCGCAGCGTTTTAGTCCGGTAAAGCTTGTCAACGCTTGGGTTAGCCGCATTCATTTCGGAGAACCCAGTGCTTTTGTCTCTCAAGGGAACGTCCCTCCCCGCCATTTTGGCACTCGCAGACGGTTCTGTTTACATCGGAACCTCAATCGGAGCGCAGGGCTCTACGGTGGGTGAAGTGGTTTTCAACACCTCGATGACGGGGTACCAGGAAATCCTCACCGATCCCAGCTATTGCCAGCAAATCGTCACGCTGACTTACCCGCATATTGGCAACTACGGCACCAACCCGCAAGATGTTGAATCGCGGCAGGTTTTTGCAGCGGGTTTGATCATTCGGGATTTGGCGCAGGTAGCCTCCAACTTCCGTTCAACACTTGATTTGACCCAGTACCTGCGTTCTGCGGGTACGGTTGCCATTGCCAATCTCGACACCCGCCAACTGACTCGGCACCTGCGCACCCATGGCGCGCAAAACGGCTGCATTTTGGCATTGGCGGCAGATGAAGTGGTGTCAAAGACGTTAATCGACAAGGCGATCACGCTTGCCAAAGGCGCGCCCAGCATGGCGGGCCTGGACCTGGCGCAGGTCGTCAGTGTGCCGTCTAGTTACCCTTGGGCAGAAGGCGAATGGCAACTGCATGCACCTGGCACTTTGGGCAAACCCGGCTTTTGCGCGCCCGCCGAGGGCAAACACCACGTTGTGGCCTATGACTTTGGCATCAAGCTGAACATCCTGCGCATGCTGAGCCAGCGCGGTTGCAAGG
>JANOWY010000344.1:0-3186 GCA_031418135.1 Rhodoferax sp.
AACCACAATAAACCCAGAGGCAAAGCCTTGGGCGATGCGGCAACGCTTTACTTGCCGCAACCTGAAGAAATGGACAACGGGCATGAACACTCAACGCAAAACAATTTTGGCTTTGGCCGCATCACTCGCATTTGTCGGCGGCATGGCCATCCCGTTGCAGGCATCAGCGCAGGCGACACCACAAGCCTCGGCAGCGCCACAGTTGCCAGCTGGTTGGAGAGTGATCCTCAACAATGACCACGTGCGCGTTTTCGAAAATACGTTTGCACCGGGAGTGGTGTGTCCGATGACCAACTATATGAAACGTACCGTTTACGTTGTCAAGGGGTCTGGACCGATGTCATACACCTATGCTGACGGCAAAACGGAGACCGTCACCCAGCAAGCCGGTTTGGCGAGCTCGCGGGAGAGAGAAAGAATGTCAGTTATCAATACCGGAACCAACGACATTGTGCTGCTGGTTGTTATCGACAAACGCGATTTGCCCCCGGCACAGTAAAGCGAGCGAATCTGCGACGACCGGCACGGTGACCTCCACCTACCGGTTCGGCTCCAGCCTTAATGAGCTTGTGCACTTTCATCTCTGCGTGGTCGATGGGGTTTTTAACTAGGTCACAGGCGACGCGTTAATTTCCCGGAAGCGGGTATTCGTGGCCGGCGGCCATCGCGGGAGACTGTGTGATAACTCCAATACAACGGCTTCACTTGTGATCGGGTTGCTGGGAATTTCTCCACTTTGTTAAAACAGTATTTCAACGATCTGGCAAACGCTTGTTTGACCCAAAAAGGGCACGAGTGGCCTTTTAAATTGGTCTGCAAAAGGTAAAAAGGTGCCTACGCACCCATCAACTGCATTGCCTTCATCGTCTTGGTAATGCCCAGATTCCAACTTGTTGCATCGACCGGTTGAATCCGCCGTCGCTTGCGGTCGTCAACAAACGGCAAGCGTGAGTATCTATCTCCACCGCTTCACCTCATATGCCCTCAAATGGGCATACGCCCCCACCAGCATCCCCTAATCCCTCCCATGCGCCTGCGTCTTCTTCAGCATGTAGCCCTCGACGGGGTCCGCTTCAATCGGCCCACCGTTTTCCAGTTCGCGCAGCATCGAGGCGGTCAGCATCGAGCCTGGCGCTGACAACATCGCGCGGAAGCGTTCGATGGCTGGGGCGCGCGGGGCTTTGCCGATTTTCCAACGGGCCGCCCCCAGGTTCACGAAGTGCGGCGAAGCCAAAATACGCCCCCTCGGGGGCAGCGACCCGCGAAGCGGCAGAGCGTGGGGGCCATTTCTCGTGGCAATGGTGATAAACGACTCCAGGAAACAGGTGATGGCCTGTGCGCCGCCGGGCGCGGCCAAGATGTCGCCCGCCAATGGCACCAGCACACAGGATCAGGATTTTCATCGGTAAACCTCCCGCCGATTCCCCACACGTAAAACCCGCACAATGATGCGCTCGTCCTGCAAATCACAGATGATGCGCCAGTCTCCAACGCGGTATTTCCAGTAGTTGCCCAGTTTGCTGCCCGACAGCGCCTCGCCGAGTTCGCGCGGGTTGGCAAGTGCGCCCAGGCGCTTGCGCAGAAATTCGAGAATGCGGATTTGAACCTGCTTGTCCAGTTTTTTCAGGTCTTTGACGGCATCCGGGTCAAACTCAACGACCCAGGCCAAGCTGGCGCTCCACGTCGTCTAGCGGGATGGTCTTGCGGTTCTTGCGCGCGCGCGCTTCGGCCAGGTAAAAGTCTTCCAGGTCGTCGATGAATTCGAGGATGGCTTCTCGGGCCAATGTGGTCTTGGTGCGCCCGGTGGTTTCAGCCAGGGCGTTCAAGCGCAATTCAATCGGTTCGGGCAGTCGGATGGCTAACATACAAGGCCTTTCGCTATACGTGTATAGCTATTGTAGGGCGGGTGTCCACACAGCGCCTACAGGTTTCAGCCACCCAGCCCGCCTTATGTGCGCCATCACACCGACAACCCGCGCAGCCCTGCCGATGATGACCCTGTTTCATCCAACAGGAGTACTCCATGAATGCACGATTAAAAAGCCTGGTGGTCGCTGCCGCTTTGGTTATCGCTGGCCAGGCAGTGGCGCAGGTCACCATTTACGAAAACGATAACTACCAGGGCCGATGGTTTACCACCCAGCAGCCGGTGGCAGACTTTGAGCGTTTTGGCTTCAACGAACGTGCCTCGTCGGTGCTGGTGGTGGGCGAGCGTTGGGAGGCCTGTGAAGACGTGCGTTACGGCGGGCGATGTGTGGTGTTGCGCCCCGGGCAATATGGCTCGTTGGCGGCGATGGGGCTCAGTGGGCGCATCACCTCGGTTCGGGCCATCGATCCCGGCCAACGCATTCCCGACAACCGCTTTGCGCCTATGCCCATGGCATCGCAGGCCATTTTTTATGAACGCGCCAATTTTGAAGGGCGCTCACTCACGGTGGTAGACCCGCTGGAAGATTTTGTGCGCTCGGGCTTTAATGACCGGGCTTTGTCGGCCATGGTGGTGGGTGATGCCTGGGAGCTGTGTGAAGACCAGGCCTTCAGCGGGCGCTGTGTGACGTTGCGCCCAGGGCGTTATGCCAACCTGGCCGCCATGGGCATGAGCAACCGGCTGACATCCGCCCGCTCCACCAACCGCTTCGGGCGTGCGCCAGAGCCGGTGTATATGCCCGCAGCAGCAGCCCTGCCGCCGCCAGCCACGCCACAGGTCATTTTGTATGAGCGCGAAAACTATGAAGGGCGCTCGCTGACGCTTGATACCCAAATCGACAATTTGCGGCGTTCGGGCTTCAACGATGCCGCCTCTTCCGCCGTGGTGCTGGCCCAGCGGTGGGAGGTGTGCTCAGATGCCGGCTACCAGGGCAACTGCCTGGTGTTGCGCCCTGGGCGTTATGCCTCGCTGGCCGAGATGGGGTTGAACAACAGCGTTTCTTCGGTGCGCCTGGTGCAGAGCGATGCGCGGCTGGACGACCGCTACTACGCGCCGCAGGCCGCCACCGTGTATGACAACCGCCGCCGCAACAACGAGCCGTTGTATGAGGTCAACGTCACCTCCGTGCGGGCGGTGATGGGCCCGGCCACGCAGCGCTGCTGGGTAGAGCAAGTGCCCGTGGCGCAAAGCCGGGGCAATGCCAACGTGGGCGGCGCTGTGTTGGGGGCGCTTATCGGCGGGGTGTTGGGTCATCAGGT
>JANOWY010000345.1:0-2632 GCA_031418135.1 Rhodoferax sp.
GCTGCTGGCCAAGCAAGCCCAAAGTGACAAGGCGATAACAAGCCGCCCTGCGGGGTTTCTTTTGCGTGGGTTTGGGTTCATCATTCAGTTGGTTTGGGTGGTGACAGGCTGAGGGGTTAGGGCAGAAGGCAATCTTAATCCAGGGCGGTTGCCTGCTGCGGTACGCCGCTGCGCGGGCCACATGCGGTGTTATCTGCCGTTCGGATAAAGAAAGGGCCGAAAACGACCGAATGCCCTGCCATGGGAAAATGCGGCGAATGCCAGATTTGATCAAACCGCCGCGCACTGCATGGCGCAACTTCCCTAATGTGTTGATTCACGCCAGCGAGTCGGCGGTGAAACAGCATCCGGCTTACAAACGGGCGAAAGCGGGTGATGGCGCCTCGGCTATTGCCCTGATCAGTGCCACCATGAATGCTGCGCGCAATCAGGACTTGGTTAAATTGCTGGAGGGGCATCAACCCACATTGGTGAGCGCCCATGCCTATGAGCGCGAGGCTGTCAACGCCATTCCTGAAATATTCGCAGATTTGCTCCATCAGGTTTTGGGTTGGCCGGTGGACAACGGCATCTATCAAACCAATGTGGTGTTTCATACTGGCGCGGACGGGTTTTCCAGGCTGGCGCGACAGGCAAGATTCGGCGGCGTCGTCAGCCCCGGTACGGAGTACGTTCTGGTTGATGATTTTGTGGGCATGGGCGGCACGCTGGCGAACTTGAAGGGCTACATCGAATCCAACGGCGGCAAAGTGATTGCGGCGGTTTGCTTGACCGGCAAGCCCCATTCCGCCAAACTGGCGCTTTCGCCAGAACGCTTGCAAGAATTGAGAGGTAAACATGGAACAGAACTTGAAAACTGGTGGATCGGACAATTCGCTCACGCCTTCGACGCGCTTACTGAATCAGAAGCTCGGTACCTTGCACGCACCGAGGGAGCTGACACCATCCGAAACCGCATTGCTGCTGCAAAGTAAGCGGGAACTGGCCGCGTTGGCCTTGTCTATGCCGACCCGATTGCCTTCGCTTGCGGGTTGAAAGCGTCGACTCAGGCTCTCGCGTTCATGTCTTCGGATCTCGTGCCCTGAAGAGCCCCGCTGCCAATCAACCAGGCGTCTTCGCTATCGTCACGTAAGTCTGTGACTCAATCAGGCCTATATTGCGGGCCAAGGAAAATCTCCCTCAATCGGCGGTTTACAAACCCGCCTATCTGCGCATAAGCTGACTGGCTGGGATGCATCTTGTCCCCAGCAAAACTCAGGTCAGTTCCGTACAAGTCATGCATGAAGGCTTCTACGTCAATCACATCCGTATGCATTTCAAGACCCACATCCCGCATGGTTTGCGCCAGTAGGGCAACGCGAGTCTCATAAGTCGGATTGGGAGTTTGAAGGATTACGATTTTGTCCACCGCTCGGGCTATGGAAATCGCGGATCGCAGATAGGCTGCATAAACCTCAGGCGAGTACTGAAAAGCATCGTTGATGGCAAGTGCGATCAGTTCTACTTTGGCGCCATCATTCGCCGTCTGCTGCGACCAAGTGGGTATCACATCGGCCATTGCTTGTCCTCCAACACAGTTGCTGGTGGACACCGTAAACCCAGGCAAATTGATGTAACTGGGCCAAGGATGGTCAACAATGAAATAGCCGGATGGGCCAAGAGCCGCACCGACGCAGGTGCTGTCTCCAGTGATGCGGAGGCTAGAGGCTCCGCCTCCGCAAGCCGTACGAGCAACAACCAACCAAAGCCAAGAGAAATTTTTGAAATTCCTGAGGTGTCGTTGCGTGAAACCGTGCCGAGCAGCGTAAGAAACCTGCTGCCCAGCATATGCAAACAGAATGCCAACGCATGAATCACATAGCCCGCCGCGAAGTGTGTCCAGCGATACCACGCAGCGATAGTCTCCTCGCTGACGAAGCTTTCTGATAGCTTCGCAGCCGCATTTGCCGGATTCGGGCGGTCGTTCACATTGAAATTTGGACATGGCCTGCGACGCGGCAACATTTGACTGATATTGAGCGTGACTATTAGTTACGTTAATAACGTAACTATATTTCAAAATCAAACATCGAAAAATGAAGCCCACTAACGTGACCGAATGCAAGATGCAAAGAAAGTTTTTGCTAACCAGTTACGTTCCGCCATGGTCGCAGCGGGTTATGACCCAAAGCCTGCCGTCTTGGAGCGGGAGTTCAACACCCGTCATTGGGGCAAACCCATGTCGCTGCATGGCGTGCGCCGGTGGTTGTTGGGTGAGACGATGCCCGACTACCAAAAACTGGAGACTTTGGCCAAATGGCTGGCTGTGCCGGTGCAACAACTTGGTTTTGGCGGTGCGACCGTGCACCGCTTCGAAGACCGGCGCGCCCGCTGGGACAGCGGCATTGGTTACCAGGATCGGGACATTTTTGAGGCCTTCCTCAAACTGCCGGTACCCCAGCGCAAGCTCATCCGAGAAATCATCCTGACCTTCGCCAAGGTCCACAGCGAGCCAAAACTGCCGTCATCGTAGAGACCAGTCTGGTATTCTGCTTCGCTTATGAAGCGCCGCAAGAAACAGCCCCTGCTTGACGAAATCCACCTCGGTGAAATCTTGCTCGAAGATTTCATGAAACCGATGGGTATTACCGCC
>JANOWY010000346.1:0-19123 GCA_031418135.1 Rhodoferax sp.
AGCCAAACCGGCTGCTGCAGCCCCCGCCGCGCCAGCCGCGGCCGCTGCACCCGAGCTGGTTATTGCCTACATCACCAACGGCAACACCAATGAAGGCTGGACGCTGATCAACGGCGGCGCCAAAGCTGGCGGCACCGGCCCTGGCATCAAGCTGATCGAGCTGGCCGCTGAAAAAGGTGAACTCTCCAAACAATTGGCGATTGTGGAAGACATGATCACCCGCAAGGTGAATGCCATAGCCATTGCCCCGGTCGACAGCGCCGGTATCGCCCCCGCCGTAGCCAAAGCCCTGGCCGCTGGCATCCCCGTTGTTGCGGTAGACACCAGCATTACCGGTGCCGAGATCACCAGTTACGTGGCCACCGACAACGTGCCTGCCGCCAAAACCCAAGGCGACTGGACCGCCGACCAGGTGGGCGACACCGACACTGTGATTTACGTCACCGGTGACCAGGCACAGTCCACGGGCCGTGAGCGCAAAGAAGGTTTCCTGGCTGGTTTGAAAGCCAAAAAGCCCAATGTCAAAGTGGTTGAAGTGCCCACCACCTGGGACCAAACCATGGCCCAAAACGGCGTAGAAGCCGCCTTGCGCGCCAACCCCAAAGCCAAGGTGATCGCCTGCGCTTGGGACGGCGGTGCCCTGGGTGCCAAAGCCGCTTTGCTGGCCGCTGGCAAAAAAGCCGGTGACGTGAAGATTGCGGGTTTTGACGGCTCCCCTGGTGGCCTGGACATGATGAAAGAAGGCTGGCAACAAGCCAACTCGGCCCAGATGCTGGCCAAAATCGGCAAAGTCGGCGTGGAAACCGCCATCAAGGCTGCCAAAAAAGAAGCCGTTGAAAAACGCATCGACACCGGTTCCTTCCTGGTGTTGCCTGCCAACGTAGACCAGTTCGCCAAGGATTCGGGCGTTGCCCAGTTCATGAAGGTGAAGTGATCAGGTTTTGATTCAGTGAGTTGGCGACTGCCCTTCACCAGGCAGTCGCTTTTTTTCAAGAATTTGTTCCGGGATGCCCATGTTCAAAAATCTGACCCGCCAGGAGTGGTACGGTGCTTTGGTCGCCGTGCTGGTGCTGGGCGTTCTGCTGACATTCGCATCCCCCTATTTCCTGACCACCGGCAACCTCTCCAACATCTTGGTGCAGGCCTCGGTGATCGCTTTGCTGGCCGGTGGCCAGACCTTTGTTATTTTGACGGGCGGCGTTGATTTGGCCGTCGGTGCCCTGACGGCACTGGCCGGCGCAGTGGCCGGGCACTTGATGATCAAGCTGGGCATCAACCCCTATGTCGCCATGATGGCAGCGCTGGCCATTGGTGCGGCGGTGGGTTTGTTCAATGGTTATTTGGTGGCCTTTGTCGGCATCCCTTCGTTCATCGTTACGCTGGGTGGGCTCACCTTGTGGCGTGGCCTGGCGTTCGACGCCACCGGCGGTTTTGACAACGCTGGGCTGCCCGCTCCCCTGCCCTTCATCGGGTATGGCACGTTTTTGGGTGTGCCCATGCCGATCTGGATCACCGGCGTGTTTTTCATCGCCATGGCCTTCATTTTGAGCAGCACCAAACTCGGGCGTTATGTGTATGCCATGGGCTCCAATGAAATGGGTGCACGTCAGGTGGGCATCAACATCCGGGGCTACAAACTGGCGGTTTACATCGTATGTGGCTTAAGTTGTGCATTGGGCGCCATTGTCTTGATGGCCCGCATGGATTCTTCCAGCGGCAAGATGGCGCAGATGTTTGAGCTTGATGCGATTGCCGCCGTCATTCTGGGCGGCACCTCGCTGTTTGGCGGGCGTGGCTCGATCTGGGGCAGTTTGCTCGGCGCGGTGCTGATCACCATGATCCGCAACGGCATGAACCTGATGGAAATCTCGCAGTTCAAACAAATGATGGCGATTGGCGCGGTGGTGATCGTGGCGGTCTGGATCGACGTGTTGCGCCGGCAGCACTTGCTGAAAAAATAGCGTTCCAGTCGTGCCGACCTAACCAACAAACCCGCCATGGCATCAAAAATCTGGGTTCTGGGTGAGGCCCTGATGGACTGTGTGGCGCAGCCCGACGGCAGTTTGCGCCCTTTCATGGGCGGCAGCCCGTTTAACCTGGCCCGCGCTGCGGCGCTGCGCTTGCGGGGCTCTAGCGCGCAAGGCCCGCGCCACACCGAGCGCGCCACCGTCAGTTTTATCAACCCGCTCTCCAACGATGCGTTTGGCGACCAGATGCGGGCCCAGTTTGCTGCCGATGGCGTGCAAACCTTGCTGCCCGGCAGCCAGCTGCCCACCTCACTGGCAGTGGTGCAAATCAAACAGGGCCAACCGAGTTACGGTTTTTACCGCGAAGGCATTGCAGACCGCGACTACACCGCCCCTCAGGTTATGGCCTTGCTCCAAGCCGAAACCGCTGGCCTGCACAACCCGCCCGACGGCGAACGCGTTTTGCACACGGGCTCGTTGTTGCTGGTGCCGCCCGAACATGAAAAAGTGATCGAGGTGCTCAATAGTGCGCGGGCGCTGGGCTGGACGATCAGCGTAGACGTGAATCTGCGGCCCAAACTGGCAGCCAGTCTGGCCGACTATGTGGCGGCCGTCAAACAGGTGGCGGCGCTGGCGCATTGGCTCAAGGCCAGTGATGAAGACCTGGAACTGCTGGGTTTTGCCAACCCCTCGCGCCGCAATGCAGGCGACATCGCAGCCCACTTTGTGGCGCAGGGTGCCAGCCGCATCGCGCTGACTTTTGGCAGCAGCGGGGCCTGGCTGCAAGTGGACGGCCATGCGGCCGACGCTGACGTGCCACCGGTTGCGTTGGTTGACACCGTTGGTGCCGGTGATACGTTTTGGGGCAACTGCCTGGGAGATTGGGTAGCCGCCGAACCCCAGGGCGCAGAACCACCAGCACATGCCCGCCAACATGTGGAAAGCGCCTTGCGCAACGCGATGACAGCGGCCGCCATCAACTGCAGCCGCGCCGGTTGCCAGCCGCCCGACTACGCGGAAGTACAAAGTTACTTCAAATAACTAACTTGAATTTTTAAATTTTAAAAATTAGAATAATTGTTGATTTAATATTTGAATTTTAGGCTATGATAAATATATCAATAATTAACATATTTAGAATGATTAATAATTACAACATTTATTAATTGTTTTTTTATTCCAATGGTCTTCCGCTGCGCCCGGTGAAACAAAAAAGCGGACGGACTGCCTGCATCACAAAGGCGCGGCGAGCGCGTCCATTTCACCCAGACGGAACCACGCCGAATAGTGCCCGGCAGTTTTGGCAACGTGGGCGGCATTGACTGTGTTGGTCGCGCCTGAAGGTGCTGGTGGCTCCAACTACCCAGGGATGCAAACGACAGGATTGGAAAAGTCCACGCCTTTTCGTCGCAACGGATCGGGCAAATTGAGTGGCTCTTCCGAGGAGAAAAGTTTACAGGTGCCACTGGCCGCCAAATCCTCTGGATCGGAGGCAACCACAGGTGCTGAATCCCAATCACCGCGAAGGGCACGCACCTGCATCAAACACGCTCGCAACACTGTCATGTTGTCAGTCCCTCAAGGTAGAGAATGCCACTCAGAACATATCGGCCGACATGGCGTTGACCGTGTGGCCAGAGCCCAACACCGATGCAGCCAACGCATTGGCTTGGGGCAATATAGCCTGGGCATAAAAGCGGGCCGTGACCAGCTTGGCAGCATAGAAGCCAGTGTCCGTTGCTTTCTTGTCCAGTGCGACCATCATGGCGCGCGCCATCTGCCAACCGCACAGCACCACACCTGCCAACTTGAGGTAAGTTACCGCACCGGCATAAACCGCTTTGGTGTCAGTCTTTGCATTGGCCACCACATAGTCAATACAAGACTCGAGCGCCTGCCGGCCGGCTTGCAGGGCCTGATGCATCAGTGCGCAATCGGGGTCGTTGTGAGCAGCAAGGTCTTGCTCGGTGTTGGCCATCTGAGCGCACAGGGCCTTGGCCGCTGCCCCGCCATCACGCACGGTTTTACGCCCCACCAAATCATTGGCCTGAATGGCGGTGGTGCCTTCGTAAATGGTCAAAATCCGCGCGTCGCGAAAGAACTGGGCAGCACCTGTTTCTTCTATGTAGCCCATGCCACCATGGACTTGAATGCCCAGGCTGGTCACGTCAATCGACATCTCCGTGGCAAAGCCTTTGATCACCGGCACCAGGTAGTCATAGACCGCCTGGTTGTGCTGGCGGGTCGCTTCATCGGGCGACGCGTGGGCCGCGTCACTGGCAGCGGCAGCCACATAGGCCAGCGCGCGTGCGCCTTCTGTGGTGGCACGCATGGTCAAAAGCATGCGCTTCACATCGGGGTGGTAAATGATCGCCACCGGCCCGGCGGAGCCCGCCAGGTCGCGGCTCTGCGTGCGCTCTTTGGCAAACACCACCGCCTTTTGGTAGGCCCGGTCGGCAATCGCAACGCCCTGCATACCCACCGCAAAGCGAGCAGCATTCATCATGATGAACATGTACTCCAGGCCCCGGTTTTGCTCACCCACCAGATAAGCTTCAGCCCCACCGTGGTCACCAAACTGCAGCACGGCAGTGGGTGACGCCTTGATGCCCAGTTTGTGTTCGATCGACACGCACCAGGCGTCATTGCGCGCGCCCAAAGAGCCATCGGCGTTCACCAAAAACTTGGGCACCACAAACAGGGAAATACCCTTCACCCCTTGCGGCGCACCGGCCACCCGCGCCAGCACCAGGTGGATGATGTTTTCGGCCATGTCGTGCTCGCCATAGGTGATGAAGATCTTGGTGCCAAACACCTTGTAGGTGCCATTCACCTGGGGTTCGGCCCGAGTGCGCACTGCCGCCAGGTCAGACCCGGCTTGCGGCTCGGTCAAATTCATGGTGCCCGTCCACTGCCCAGAGATCAGCTTGGGCGCAAACGTTTGGCGCAGCTCTGGGCTGGCTGCAGTGAGCAAGGCCTCAATCGCGCCGTCAGTCAGCATGGGGCACAGCGCAAACGACATATTGGCCGCATGCAGCATCTCTGTGCAGCCGGTTGCGATGAGTTTTGGGAAACCCTGGCCGCCGAACGCTGTGGGGTGAATCACGCCCTGCCAGCCGCCTTCTGCAAACTGTGCAAAGGCCTCTTTAAATCCCGGTGTGGTGGTGACGACCCCGTCATGCCAGGACGACGGTGTTTTGTCCCCTTCCCAGTTCAACGGGGCGACCACGCCTTCGCAAAACTTGGCGGATTCTTCCAGCACGGCCTGCGCCGTGTCGATGTCATAGTCTTCATAGCCAGGTAGTGCGGTAACCTTGTGCAAACCTGCCAGCTCTTGCATCACGAACAACATGTCTTTGATGGGCGCTTGATAACTCATGAGCTGACTCCTTAAGGATTTGAAAGTTGAATGTCTGGCTGACTGGCTGAAAGCGTCTGGGCGTTCTAAGCAGCCACTGCCTGGGCAGCCGCTTGCAGGGCGATGCGTCGCGCCAGTGAAGTCGTCATGACCGTGGCCTCACCATCAATCACCACCGCACCCCGCACACGGCACACTGTTTCCAGCACCGCGCGGGCCTTTGCCATGTCTACCGACTTGACCGTCACCGTGGCTTGAACGGTATCGCCAGGCCGCACCGGCGCACGAAAGCGCAATTGCTGGCCCAGGTAAATGGTGCCTGGCCCCGGCAGGCGGTTGGCCACTGCGGCCGAGATCACGCTGGCGGTCAAAAACCCATGGGCAATGCGACCACCAAACACCGTCGTCGCAGCGAACTCTTCATTGGTATGCACGGCATTGTTGTCACCCGACACACCGGCAAACAACACGATGTCAGCCTCGGTGATGGTCTTGGCAAAGCTGGCCGACATGCCCTCTTTCAGGTCTTCGATGTCATAGCCATATTGATCGTTCACCGCGGCGCTCCGGCTTTGGAACCCGCCTTGCTGAACAGCGCACCCAATTCACCCACCAAGCCTCGCCGGAACAACAATACGCACACCACAAAGATGGCCCCCATGATCACCGCAACCCAGGAACCCACCTTGTCAGCGAGCAGGTTCTCCAGACCCACAATGGTGATGGCACCCGCCACTGGCCCAAGAATGGTGCCCAAGCCACCCAGCAAAGTCATCAGAATCACGTCCCCCGAGGTGTGCCAATGCACGTCGCCCAAGGATGCCAATTGAAACACCAACGATTTGGTGGCACCGGCCAGGCCGGTCAAAGATGCCGATATCACAAAGGCCAGCAGCTTGAAACGGTTGACGTCATAACCCAAAGAGATGGCACGGGGTTCGTTGTCGCGGATGGCTTTCAGAATCTGGCCAAAAGGCGAATGGATCGTGCGGTAAATCAGCCAGAATCCACCCAAAAATATGGCAAACACAAGGAAGTACATGGCGATGTTGTCGGTCAGGTCGATCACACCAAACAGCTTGCCGCGCGGTATACCCTGCATGCCATCTTCACCCCCGGTGAACTTCATTTGCAAGGCCAGGAAAAAGATGATTTGCGCCAGGCCCAAAGTGATCATCGCAAAATAAATGCCGGCACGGCGAATGGCGATCAGCCCGAAGATGGCACCCAGCACGCCGCCAAAAACCATGCCCGCCAGCAAGCCCAACTCAGGCGTCAAACCCAGGTCTCGGCACAGGTAGCCGGTGATGTAGGCCGACCCGCCAAAAAATGCTGCATGACCAAATGACAGCAGCCCGGCAAAACCCAACAACAAATTGAAGGCACAGGCAAACAATGCAAAACACAACAGCTTCATCAGCAACGTGGGGTAGAACACAAACGGCGCAATGGATCCAAGTACCACGAGTGTGGCAAACAGCCAGACTGTGCGCCGGTTGCCAGAAGACGGAGGCAACGGCGAAGATGTTGGAGAAGAAACAACAGCAGAATTCATGAGACTTCCTTCAGGCTTGCTTGCCGAACAGGCCCGCAGGTTTAACAAGCAGCACCAGCACCATGATCAAAAAAATCACCACGGCTGAAGCCTCGGGGTAAAGCACTTTGGTCAGGCCTTCCATCACGCCCAGCCCCAGCCCGGTGAGGATGGAGCCCAGGATAGACCCCATACCCCCAATCACAACCACCGCGAAAACAATGATGATGAGGTTCGAACCCATGACCGGGTTGACCTGAACAATGGGTGCTGCCAACACACCCGCAAAGGCGGCCAGTGCGGCCCCTGCCGCATAGGTGGAGGTGATCAACACCGGCACGTTGATGCCCAGCGCCTGCACCAGGTCAGGCCGCTGGGTTGCTGCCCGCAACGTCGCACCTAAAGGAGTTCGCTCAATCACGAACCAGGCTGCCACGCAAACCGTTAGTGAGGCGACCACAACCCATGCACGGTAGATCGGCAAAAACATAAAGCCCAAGTTGACCCCGCCTTGCAGCAGCTCGGGCACTTCATACGACTCGCCGGACACGCCGAAGAAGTTCTTGAAAACGCCTTCGGCAATCAAGGCCAGGCCAAAGGTCAACAACAGGCTATAGAGGTGATCCAGCTTGTAGAGGTGCTTGAGCATGGTGCGCTCTATCACCGCTGCCACCAACCCGATCAACAGCGGCGCCAACAGCAGCGAAGCCCAATAATTGATGCCCAGGTAGGACAAGCCTAGCCAGGCCACAAACGCGCCTACCATGTACTGCGCACCATGTGCGAAGTTGATGATGTTCAGCAGGCCAAAGATGATGGCCAGCCCCAGGCTTAAAACGGCGTAAAACGAGCCGTTGATCAAACCCAGCAAAAGCTGGCCAAAAAAGGCCTGCGACGTGATGCCAAAAATTTCCATGGCGTGAACCCCTCTACCAAAGCAATCCAGAAACAGGAACCCTGAGGTTGGCGGCAACCCCAGGACATTGTTGACAACCGATTACTTCTTGATCAGTGGGCAGCGTGAAGCCGATAAAGGCTGGAACGCTTCGGCCGCCGGAATGGTGGCCTTCACGTTGTAGTAATCCCAAGGGGTTTTGGACTCTGCCGGCTTCTTGACTTGCAGCAGGTACATGTCATGCACCATGCGGCCGTCGTCACGAATCTTGCCGTTCTTGGCGAAGAAGTCGTTCACGGGCGTCTTCTTCATCTGCGCCATGACCTTGGCCGTGTCATCGCTGTTGATGGCTTTGACCGCTTTAAGGTAATGCATGGTGGACGAATACTGGCCCGCCTGCACCATGGTGGGCATACGCTTGTGCTGGGAAAAGAAACGCTTGGACCAGGCACGGGTTTCTTCGTTCAAATCCCAGTAGAAACCTTCGGTCAAGAACATGCCCTGTGTGTTTTTGAGACCCAGTGAATGGACGTCGGTGACAAACATCAGCAAACCAGCCAGCGACTGTTTGGGGGTGATGCCAAACTCGGCCGCTTGCTTGATCGAGTTGATGGTGTCGCCACCGGCGTTGGCCAGGCCAATGATTTGCGCGCCCGATGACTGCGCTTTCAACAGGAACGATGAAAAATCGCTGCCAGGGAAAGGATGACGCACAGCGCCCAACACCTCGCCGCCGTTGGCTTTGACGACATCACCCGCATCTTTTTCAAGTGCGTGGCCGAATGCATAGTCAGCCGTCAAAAAGAACCACTTCTTGCCGCCACCCTGGGTAACCGCTTTGGCGGTTCCGTTGGCGACCGCGTAGGTGTCGTACGTCCAATGAACGGTGACGTCATTGCAACTTTCATTGGTAATGGCAGTGGATGCGGCACCTGAAATCAAGGCAATCTTGTTCTTTTCCTTGGCGATCTTTTGCACGGCCAGGCCGACGGAGGTGGTAACCAATTCAGTGGCGACGTCAACCTTGTCTTTCTCAAACCATTCACGGGCCTTGTTGGCGGCTATGTCGCCTTTGTTCTGGTGGTCAGCCGACACCATTTCCACTTTGAAAGCAGGCTTCTCATTGGCCAGGAAGTCGTCAATGGCCATTTTGGTGGCGATGACGGCACCGTTGCCGGCCACGTCAGAGTAAAGGCCCGACAAGTCGGTCAGCACGCCGATTTTGACAACGCCGTCTGAAATTTGAGCTTGCGCAGCACCTGCGACGAGCAGTGAAAGGCTGACGGCATGGGCGATCTGTTTGAGTTTCATGGAAAGTCTCCTGGTTAAAAATTGAATCGAAAAATGAGGCGTAGCGCCGAAAGGGTGAAAGGATCGACGTGGGGATGGCTGTACAGCAAGGGTTGACGGCGATCTGCCGAGTCAAACCCCCAGCAATTCATGCAATTCATCGGTCTTTGCCGCCAGCTCATGCGGCTGCACGGTCATGATCACGTGGCCGTGTTCCAGCACGTAATGGCGGTCGGCCAGCGGTGCCGCAAAGCGGAAGTTCTGCTCCACCAGCACGATGGTGTAGCCGCGTGTTTTGAGCAGGCGAATGACTTCACCCAGCTTCTTCACAATAACCGGAGCCAGCCCTTCGGTGATTTCATCAAGCAACAACACCTTGGCGCCGGTGCGTAAAATCCGCGCCATGGCCAGCATCTGCTGTTCACCACCCGACAGACGGGTACCGGGGCTTTTGCGCCGCTCATGCAGGTTGGGGAAGATGCCGTAAATTTCTTCCAGCGTCATGCCCCCGCTGGCTACCACAGGCGGCAGCATCAGGTTCTCTTCGGTCGACAACCCGGCAAAAATGCCGCGCTCCTCCGGGCAAAAACCCACCCCCAAACGCGCAATATGATGCGGGGCCATACCGGTGATCTCGGTGCCATTGAACATGATGGAACCCGAGCGCCGCCCTACCAGTCCCAAAATCGCTTTCAGTGTGGTTGACCGGCCTGAGCCATTGCGGCCCAGCAAGGTCACCAGTTCACCCCGGTTCACTTGCAGGTCTACGCCATGAAGGATGTGCGACTCGCCATAGAAGGCGTGCAAGCCGGTAATGCGCAACATCTCGCCAACGGGGTTCATTGGGCTGCTCATGCTTCAACTCCGACATAGGCTTCCAGCACCCGTGGGTCTTTGGAGACCGTGGGGTAATCGCCCTCGGCCAATACGCTGCCGCGTTGCAGCACGGTCAGGCGGTCGCACAGCGTTTCGACCACTGACAGGTTGTGCTCCACCATCAAAATGGTGCGGTTTTTTGACACCTTGCGGATCAACTCCACCACACGGCCCACGTCTTCGTGGCCCATGCCTTGGGTGGGCTCGTCCAGCAGCATCAGTTCGGGGTCAAGTGCCAAGGTGGTGGCAATCTCCAGCGCGCGCTTGCGGCCATAAGGCATTTCAACGGCCACAGTCTGCGAAAAGCTGGCCAGGTCCACCGACTCCAGCAAGGCCATGGCTTGTTCGTTGAGCACATTCAAGCGTTTCTCAGACGACCAGAAGTTGAAGGAATCACCGCGCTTGCGCTGCAAGGCCACGCGCACGTTCTCCATCGCCGTCAGGTGCGAAAAAGTGGCCGATATTTGGAACGAGCGGATCATGCCCCGCCGTGCCACTTGCACCTGGCTTTCCTGGGTGATGTCAATGCCGTTGAACTGAATCGAACCAGAACTGGGGCGGTGAAACTTGGTCAGCAGGTTGAACACCGTGGTCTTGCCCGCACCGTTTGGTCCAATCAGGGCGTGAATGCTGCCCCGACGAATCTGCAAGTCAACGTCTGATACCGCAGCGAAGCCCAAAAATTCCTTGGTCAGCGCTTTGGTTTGAAGAATGATGTCACTGCACATGGGGTTTCCTGAGTGGGTTTTCATTCAATGGCCGTGGACGACTTCACCTGATCGCGCAGCATGAATTTTTGAATCTTGCCGGTGGAAGTCTTGGGCAACGTGCCAAACACAATGCGCTTGGGTACCTTGAAACGCGCCAGCAGGTTTCGACAAAATTCGATGATCTCGCCTTCAGTTGCGGCGATGCCGGGCTTGAGTTCGACGAACGCACAAGGCACCTCGCCCCATTTGCCATCGGGCTGCGCCACCACAGCAGCCAGCATCACGGCGGGGTGCCGATGCAAGGCATCTTCCACCTCGATGGACGAGATGTTTTCACCGCCCGAAATGATGATGTCTTTGCTGCGGTCTTTGATCTTGACGTAGCCATCAGGGTACATCACTGCCAGATCGCCGGTGTGAAACCAGCCGCCCGAAAATGCCTCGTCTGTCGCGGCAGGGTTCTTCAGGTAACCCTTCATCACCAGGTTGCCCCGGAAAAATATTTCACCCATCGTCTCGCCATCGGCAGGCACGGGCTTCAGGGTTTCGGGGTCCAGCACAGCCAGGTCTTGCTGCATGGGGTACGGCACCCCCTGACGACCATTTAGCCGGGCGCGCTCTTCCAACGACAGCGCCGACCACGACGTTTGCTTGGCACACACCGCAGCCGGGCCATACACCTCGGTCAACCCATACACGTGTGTCAGATCAATGCCGGCGTTTTCACAGCCTTCAATCACGGCAGCGGGGGGCGCTGCACCCGCAATCAGGCCGTTCACAGTGTGGGCAATGCCCTCGCGCAGAGCCGCCGGTGCATTGATCAGCATGCTGTAGACAATGGGTGCGCCGCACAGGTGGGTGATGTGGTGCTCGCGGATCAGCGGGAAGATCAGCGCGGGGTCTACCCGGCGCAAGAACACGCTGGTGCCCGCAATCAAGGCCATCGTCCACGGAAAGCACCAGCCATTGCAATGGAACATGGGCAGGGTCCACAAGTACGTGGCATGGTGCGGCAACTGCCATGAGATGACGTTGCTGGCAGCGTTCAGGTAGGCGCCCCGGTGGTGGGTGACCACGCCCTTCGGGTTGCCGGTGGTGCCCGAGGTGTAGTTCAGCGCAATGGCATCCCATTCATCACCGGGCAGCTTCCATTCATAGTCCGGGCTGCCCTGCGCCAGAAAATCTTCGTAGCTGATTTCACCCAGCGCCGGGCCGGCGGGCGCGTCGGCATCGTCGACCTCAATCACGAAGGGGCGCGTGTCACCCAGCATTGCCAGGACTTTTTGCACGACGGTGGAGAACTCGCGGTCGATCATAAGCACCTTGGCCTCACCGTGTTGCAACATGAAGGCAATCGCCTCGGCGTCAAGGCGCGTGTTCAGGGTGTTGAGCACAGCACCCGCCATGGGCACACCGAAGTGCACTTCCATCATGGCCGGCACATTGGGCAGCATGACCGCGACCGTATCGCCTTCACCAATTCCACGGCCCGCCAGCGCGTGTGCCAACTGACGGCAGCGCGCATAGGTCTGGCCCCAGGTTTGGCGCCGGGTGCCGTAAATGGCAGACAACTGGTTGGGATAAACCTTGGCGGTGCGCTCGATATAACTGACGGGCGACAACGCCACAAAGTTGGCAGCGTTTTTTTCCAGTCCCAATTGGTAAGGGTTGTGGTGATTCACAGCAGTCTCCTGGCCCCACTTGTCGCGTACCGGGTGCAGTACGCAAAGCAAACAAGTGTTTTCGGTTGCTGCCGATCATCAACAAAGATGTTTTCAACAATTCTTCGCAAATGTGACGAATGATTGCAGCGCGGGGTAAGCTGCCCAGGCACTCCTAAAATCAATCAATGGAATCTGATCCCCAAGCCACCTCACCAGCCACGGTCAACCACCAAAGGCGAAACGCATCCCTGCAGGCAGGCCTGGACTTGATTGACCAGGGATTCACCCTGATTGATGAAAACCTGTGCATGGTGGCCTGGAACCAGACGTTTCTGCGGTTGCTCGACTTCCCCGAATCGATGGGCTTTGTGGGCGCCCCTTTTGAATCTTTCATGCGTTACAACGCAGAGCGTGGTGAATATGGTGAGGGCAATCGCGAGCAGCAAATCAGCGACCGCATCAAAGCCGCCAGCGCATTCGCTGCGCACGACATGGAGCGCACGCGACCCAACGGCACCATTCTCAGAGTGCGCGGTGTGCCGGTGCCAAACCATGGCTTTGTGACACTGTATTCAGACGTAACTGCACAACGCGCCGCCGAGAAGCAGATCCGGGAAAACACGACGCTGCTGGAGTCCCGTGTGGCCGACAGAACCGCATCGCTCAAACGCAGCGAGCAGCAAATGCGGCTGATCACCGATTCGATTCCCGCACTGGTGGCCTATGTTGACAGTGACCGAAGCTATCGCTACATCAACCGGGGTTACCAAGACTGGTTTGGCCTTGACCCGGCTCAACCCCAAGCCGTCAGTGCCCGTGCATTTTTGGGGGCAGATACTTATGCGCAAATCAAGCCCCACGTCAACCAGGCGCTGCGGGGAGAAGCCGTCACCTTTGAATATGACATCCGCACAGTCGATGGCCGCAACCTGGTGGCTCGCACCACCCTGGTCCCTGAAGTGGCTGCGGACGGCACGGTGGCGGGTTGCTTTGAATTGACGTTTGATATCACCGATCAGCGGCGCTCGCACGAGTTAATTGCACAGGCCCAAAAGATGGACGCGCTGGGCCAGTTGACTGGCGGGCTGGCGCACGATTTCAACAATATCCTGACAGTCATACTGGGTAGCTTGACGGCGTTGGCCGAGGAGCCGTCTGCCAAAATCCATGCGGCTGAATACATTGACCCGGCGATTGAAGCGGCCCGACGCGGCTCGGAGTTGATCAAGGGCCTGCTTTCCTTTTCGCGCAAACACCCGGTGGAAACCAGCGTGGTGGACATCAACAAGATCGTGGCCACGGTGGACAAACTGGTGCGCCGGTCTTTGCCTGATGCCATTACGCTCAAGGTTCAGCTCGAATCAAAACTCTTGGCGGCACGCCTGGACGGCAACCAGCTGCAAAACGCGCTGATCAACCTGATTTTGAACGCCCGCGATGCCACGCAGGGGCGTGGCAATATTGCGATCCAGTGCAGCGCGAAGGTGTTGACACCGCTGCAAGCGAGCGTGCTGCATGTTCCCACTGGCCCTTATGTGTGCGTGCAAGTCACCGACAACGGCTGCGGCATGGATGCAACCACGCGGGCCCGTGTGTTCGAGCCCTTTTTCACCACCAAACGCACGGGCGAAGGCACGGGGCTGGGCATGGCCATGGTCTATGGATTTGCGCGCCAATCAGGCGGCACGGTGGACATCTCCAGTGAGCCCGACAAGGGCACCCGTGTCACGCTTTGGTTGCCGGCCGACATTGACGTGTTGGCAGTGGGGCAGGACCCCATGGTTCGCAAGTCCAACGCCCCACCCGAACAAGGCCTGGCCCTGCTGGTAGACGACGATGCAGATGTGCGCCGCGTGGTGCGCCGCTTGCTGCTGGACTTGGGGTTTGCGGTGCTGGAGGCCGAGACGGGCGTGGAGGCCGTGCAAATTTTGAACCAGACATCCGGCATTCGCCTGCTGTTGTCTGACATTGTCATGCCAGGTGGCGTGGACGGTCGGCAAGTAGCGCGCCACGCACTGGAACAGGGCCAAGTGCCCAAGATCATTCTGATGAGTGGGTATGCCCCTGACTCCGACGAACTTCCCGACATTCCCCTGTTGGCCAAGCCGTTCACCAAAGGCCAGTTGTCAGATTTGCTACAAGAGGCCGCGCTTTGACTGTGCGACCGGGTCAGGGCGCAAAGGCGGAAACAGGCTCCGCGCGCCAACTGATCTTTGTGGTGGAAGACGATGAAGGTGTGGCACGGCTGGTGATGCGGGCGCTGGAAGAGTTTGGTCACCCCGTCGAGTGGTTTCGGGATGGCACCACCGTGCTGCGCCGCCTGCAAACCGAGCGGCCCGATTTGTGTGTAGTGGACCTCGGCCTGCCGGACATGGATGGCATTGAATTGATCCGACAAATTGGCGCTTTGTCCAATTGCGGGATTCTGATTTTGACAGGGCGCGGTCACACCATAGACCGGGTGATGGGGCTGGAGCTGGGTGCAGACGATTACGTGGTCAAACCCTTTGAGCCGCGTGAGCTGGTGGCTCGGGTGCGCAGCATTTTGCGGCGGCGCAGTGCGGCGGGTTCCAGCGGCGCGAGCCAGCAACGCCGCTACGCCAAGTTCATTGGCTGGACACTGGATTGCGCGGCCAACAGCCTGCGGGCACCCGATGGCAGTGAACACGTAATCGGAACAGCAGAGACCCAGGTGCTGCGGGCTTTTGTCGAGCGACCCCATCAAATTTTGACCCGCGAGCAACTGCTGGGGCAACGCGACCTGTCGCCCATGGACCGCAGCATTGACGTGCGGATTTCGCGGATTCGTCGCAAGATTGAGACCGACCCGCAGAACCCAAAAATCATCAAGACGGTGTATGGCGCGGGCTACATGTTCACGGCAACGGTGGAATGGTCTTGAGCCGCTTCGCACCCTCCCATCCAAGATATTCTGGCCCACCACGGCCAGCAACTCGACCACGCAGAAGTGCGAATTTATTTCAAATAATTAATTGTCACTATTAAATAGTGATAAAAATTGAATATTGTTCATGTTTTATCTAAATAATTTGATATTTTTAATATAGCAATTATTTATATATTTAAGTTCATTTAATTTAAAAATACATTATATTTGTATTTTTTAACTGCAAAACTCTACCGCTGCACCCAGCGAAACAAACCAGCGCACCGGCTGCATGCATCAGGAAGGCACGACGAGCGCGTCAAGTGCCATCACAAAGCAGCTCTGCGGGGGCAGTTCGGGCCAATTCACCACTTCACCCCGGCGCAGTGGCAGGGCACCTGGCACACCGGTTTGCGCCAACACGTCGGCTGCGTTCCCGCGGGTAAAGATGAACCGCATGCTGCGCCTGTCGCGCCGCAACGTCAGCTCGGCTTGCGGCCAGTGCGACGGCAGGCACGGCACGAAATGCAGTGAAGCGGCTGACAGTTTCAATCCAAAAATCGACTCCATGGCGGCACGGTGCATCCACGCCGCAGCACCGGTGTACCAACTCCAGCCACCCCGACCCACATACGGCGGCTGGCCGTAAACATCAGCCGCCATCACATACGGCTCCAGGCCATAAACCGGCCCGTGTTGCGGGTGGCTGGCGCGGTGCGCAGCGCTCAGGTAGGTGAAGTAACGATAGGGTATGTCGTTGGCTTCGATGGTCACTCCGGCTTTGGCTTCGGCATCGGCCGGTTTGTCTGCGGCGAATTGGGCCTGCGCCATCAAGGCCCATACACCGCCGTGCGAATACTGGCCACCGTTTTCACGCACGCCAGGCGGATAGGCCTGGATGTAGCCGGCGCTGGGAATGGCGCTGACCAAGGGGGGGTCCAGCAAGCGGATCAGCCCCGCAGGGTGGTCCACCAGTTGTTTTTCAACGGCTTGCAAAGCCATGCGTTGCAGCTCGACCGGTGCAGCGTTGGACAACACCGACCAGGCCTGGGCGATCAAGTCGATTTTCGCTTCCGGGTTGGCCTGCGAGCCCAGCGTTTGCCCATCATCAAAAAAGGCCCGCCGAAACCACTGGCCGTCCCAAGCCTGGGCCGTCAGCGCAGTCTTCCAGCCTTGGGCGGCCATTTGCCAGGTGGCGGCTCGCGCGGTGTCGCCACGCGCTACTGCCAGCGGTGCGAAGTCGGCCACCACTTGGCATAAAAACCAGCCCAGCCAGACCGACTCGCCCCTGCCCAGGTGGCCGACCTGGTTCATGCCATCGTTCCAGTCGCCAGTGCCCATCAGCGGCAAGCCGTGGCTGCCCACGTGCAGGCTGCGGTCAATGGTGCGCGCCGCATGTTCGTAAACGCTGGCCACTTGGGTGCTGATAGCCGGTGTGGTGTAGGCATCTTCGGCCCCCGGCGCTATCGGATCGGCCTCCAGAAAAGGCAGTGGCTCGTCCAGCAATTCGCCATCACCCGTGGCGCGCAAATAGTGGAAACAGGCATGGGGCAGCCACAACAAATCGTCTGAAAAATGCGTACGTACACCTGCACCAGTGGGTGCATGCCACCAGTGCTGCACGTCGCCCTCCACAAACTGCCGTGAGGCGCACAGCACAATTTGCGCACGCAGCCGTTCGGGCGCAGCCCAGGCCAGGGCCATGGTGTCTTGCAACTGATCGCGAAAACCGGTAGCCCCGCCCGCCTGGTAAAAGCCGGCTTTGGCCCACAAGCGGCAGGCCACGGTTTGGTACAAGAGCCAGCGGTTCACCATGGCGTCAAACAGAGGGTCGGGGGTTGACACGGTAACGGCACCCAGCAGCTGATCCCACTGCGCCCGTACCGTCTCCATGCGGTGCGTGGCCGGCTCGATGGCTGCCACTGCGGCCAGCGCCAAGGCAGCATCTGCGCTGGGGGCATAACCCAGCAAATACACCCGCTCCAGTGTTTCGCTGGCATTCAACTCAACCTGACATGACAAAGCCGCGCAGGGATCCAGCCCCTGGCCTTGCTGGCGGCCCCAATGGTCCGCCAACACCACGCGCCCGCGCGCGTCAAACAATTCGCGCCGGTCGCTGGTCCAGTCTGGCGTTTCATCATCGAGGCAAACCAGGGCCAAAAAGGCCGTGCCGTCGCCAAAACCGCCGCTCTGCTCTTGTTGTGTGGCCAACAGCGCTGTGAGTTTTTTGCTGTCTGCCAGACGTTGATGATGCGAGGCCGTCGACACGGTGAGGCGGTCGGTGCGGTTCGCACCCATTTGCCATTCGGCAATGCCGGTCAGACGCAAGCGCAGGGTGCGGTTCCCGCGGTTGGTCAAACGCACACGGACCTGTTTCACGGCCAGCGCCGCATCGACACACCAGGTGGCCTGGGTTTCCAGCGCGCCGCGCTGGTGGCTGATGACGCTGTAGCCCTGGCCGTGCGCCACGCGGTAATCCAGCGCCGCATCGCCATAAGCCCCCGGTGTCAGGCACCAGGTCTCACGGGTCTTGCTGTCCTGGATGAAAAACCATTCGCCCGGCGGGTCTGCAACCGGATCGTTGGACCAGGTTGTTAGCTGGTTCAAGCGGCTGTTCTGCGCCCAGGTGTAACCGCCGCCCGCCTCCGAAAGTTGCGCACCAAACCCTTCATTGGCCAGTACATTCACCCACGGCCGGACCGGCCGTAACCGTCGGTTGATGTTGAAATGGAATTCACCGGTTTCGGCGTCAAATTTGCCTGCTGGCACGACCGATGTAGCCATCGGCGCAGCCAAAGGTATGGCTGTGGTGGAACTGCCCAGACGCTGCTCCAGGGCCTGCTCGTGGCGTTCGCACCACTCGTGCACATGGTGGGCCAAAGGGCGGCCATCGGCATGCAGCCAAATGCGCGCCAGCATCTGCAAGGTGCTGATCTCGGCCGCACTCACTTCTTCGATGCGAAACACGTGCATGGCAGTCAGTGCCGGCCCGGCGCGGCTGGAGCGCACGGCATCTTCAGCCATATGGCGGTCGCGCAACGCCATCAAATCCCGCTGCAAAGGCATCAGGTACGACATGGGCTCGGCGTTAACCACCACCAAGTCGCAACCAATGCCACCGCGTGACCAAAAACCCAGGGCCTGGGCCAGCACGCGTACCAAGCCCAGGCCTTGGGTAACGCCAGCAGACACCAAAATCACCGGGCGATCGCCCGAAATGCCAAATCGCCACAACAAGCGGCGATCACAGGTGTCCAGCCGGGCTGGCCCGTGCAAGGGCGTTGAACCCAATACGCGCACAGCGTCGATGTTTGCCCGGGCCAGGCTCAACACCAAGGCGGTTGTCAGGCTCTGAATGGCCGCCAGATTTTCTGCGCTCAGGTGCTCGGCCCGCATGCGGATGCCAGTCAACGTGGCCGACATCAACGAGGAGCGGCGCACGTGGCTGTGCTGCCGATACTTGTCAATCACGGCACGCAGGGTGTCGTGATCGTAGCTGGCCGCCGTTGCAAAGGTCAAACGCGCCTTGCCGTTGGGCACGATGCGCAGCTGCACACTCATGGCGCAAACCGGATCCAGGCCGGTGGAAAGTGTTGCTGCTTCTGTCGCGTCAAAAGAAGCCAATGGTTGGCTGCTGCTGTGATTGCGCCCGAGCCAGCGCAGCCGGTCGGTTTGGCAACGCACCGCCACCGTCTGTGGGTCGGTATTGACCAGGAAATGCGCCGCCTGCGCGCCGCGTTCGATGGCCAGGCGCGGGGTGCGCACAAACACCAGCGCCTGATGTTCGGCTTGCCACTGCGCGCGCACGAACAAGTTGGAAAAAGCGGGGTGGGCTTCGTCCGCACCTGGGGCTGCCAGCGTCACGTCAAACGCCGACATGAGTTCGATGTCCAGCGTTTTGTCACTGAGATTACGCAGCTCGACCTGGCGAAATTCAATGTC
>JANOWY010000347.1:0-1536 GCA_031418135.1 Rhodoferax sp.
CTGGTCCCAGTCTTCACCCAGCAGCTCGAATTGGAAGGTGTTGGGTATCGGGTCCATCTTCCACGGTTTGGCTTCCAGCTCAAACCCGCCCATCACCAGGCCGCCCACTTCTTCTTTGTAATAGATCAGGCCATCGGGGTCGCGAATCACCGGCAGCATGGGGTGAACCCCTTCAATTTTGCCGGTCACCACGTAGAAATGCTCAGCGGAATACAGCGGCACCGTTACCCCGGCCAACGCGCCAAACTGCCGAGCCCACTGGCCCGCACAGTTCACCAGGGTTTGGCAGCGAATGGTGATTTCATCCGCGCTCTTCTCAGCCAGGTTTCTGACCCGCACGCCCACCGCGCAGCCGTTTTCAATCAGCACACCCACCACTTCAAAACCTTCAAATATCTTCACGCCACGGTTGCGCGCGCCCTTGGCCAGAGACATGCATAAATCCGCCGGGTTGGCCTTGCCATCGCCAGGCAGCCAGATGCCGCCCTGCAAATCCTCATGCCGGATGATGGGGTATTTGTCTTTCACCTCTTGCGGTGAAATCAGGTGGCACTCGACGCCAAAACTGTGGGCCATGGCGGTTTGTTTGCGCAGCACCTGCATGCGCTCGGGGGTGCTGGCCACATTTACGCTGCCGCATTGCTTCCAGCCGGTGGCCAGCCCGGTTTCAGCTTCGAGCGTGGAGTACAGCTCAATGCCGTATTTGCTCATGGTGGTCATGTTGCGGTTGGGCCTCATTTGTCCCACCAGGCCGGCGGCGTGCCAGGTGGTGCCGCTGGTCAGTTTGCCTTGCTCCAGCAGCAGCACGTCGGTGCGCCCGGCTTTGGCCAGGTGGTAGGCCGTAGAGCAGCCGGCAATGCCGCCGCCGACGATGATGGTTTGTGCATGCGTGGGAAGACTCACCGTGAACTCCTAAAAGACAAATGCCCCTGGGCAGGCAGTCTACTGGAGGCGCTGTAGTGTTGCCTGTTCCCAAAACAAGGGCCAGGCAGCCAAGCTGTCAGGCTGGGCGAACCCGAACAATCTCGTCTTCGACATCACGTAACCGGTCTTTGCCAAAATAAATTTCTTGCCCCACCAAAAACATGGGCGACCCGAAGGCACCGTCGTCGTAGGCTTGCTGGGTGTTGGCCAACAAACCCGCCTTCACGTCGGCATCTTGCGCCTTTTCAAGCAAGGCGTTGGCATCGAGAAGGGCGTTGGCAAGAACAGCCCGAATCTGATCAGGCTCGTTCATGTTTAGCCCCTGCTCCCACATCGCAGAAAACATCGCATCGTTATAAGCCACAGCACAACCCAGCTCGATCGCCGCAACAGCACCGCGCATGATCTGCAAGGTATTGACCGGGAAGTGCGGATTGACCTGAAACTGCGTCAATCCGTGCCTGGCGATGAAGCGCCGCATCTCCAGCCGGTCGTAGGCCTGCTTCTTGGGAATGTCGGCAAAAGCCACCATGGGTGAGCGGTTGTTGCTCAGTTTGAACAGGCCACCCAGAAGCACAGGCACATACTCAAAGGCAACGCCGGTGCGGGCCT
>JANOWY010000348.1:0-3085 GCA_031418135.1 Rhodoferax sp.
CTCAGCTTTGCCGTGCGCGGCTGGCTGTTTGACGCCACCGCTTTGTTGGCGGCCTATGCCGTGGTGTTGTCGAGTCTGGTCTCCAGCTCGATGCTGGAAACCCAGCGTGACAACCATCAGCTAACGGCCACCCAGCAGCAATTGCGTGACAGCGCCGCCCGACTGAACAGCGAACTTGAAGTGGCGCGGCGCATTCAATTGGGTTCTTTGCCGGATGCCGGTGCCGCTTTCCCGGGTGAAAAGCGGTTTGAGCTGGCGGCAGTGCTGGAGCCGGCCCGTGAAGTGGGTGGTGATCTGTACGATTTCTTCATGGTGGACCCCAACCGGCTGTGTTTTGTGGTAGCCGACGTGTCAGGCAAAGGGGTGCCGGCAAGCCTGTTCATGGCCGCCACCAAAACCCTGGCCAAGAGTTTTTCGCTGCGTTTGCCGGGCACCCTGGGCGACGTGGTGTCGGCCACCAACCAGGATCTGGCGCGCGAAAACGTCGGCAAACTGTTTGTCACGGTGCTCATGGGCGTGCTGGATGTGGAAACCGGTGCCCTTGAGCTGGTCAACGCCGGGCACGACGCGCCGTGGTTGGTCAAGCCCGACGGCAGCGTGACGCGCATTCCGTCGCCCGCAGACTGCGGCGGACCACCCTTGTGTGTGCTGGACGATTTCGGCTATGTTGCGCAGCAGGTCCAATTGATGCCGGGCGACACCCTGTGCCTCATCACCGATGGTGTGACCGAAGCCATGAACCCGAAAAACGAGCTGTATGGCGTGGAGCGCCTGCAGTCGGTGCTGGCATCGCAGTTGCCCTCAACGCCGCTTGCAGCGGTGATTGGCCAGATCCGGGAGGACGTATCGGCATTTGTCTCGAGCGCCGATGCATCTGATGACATCACCGTGCTGATGTTGCGCTGGAACCCGAGCCAATCCGTTTGACCGGGCGGCAGATTCGGCAAAGCTCCATCGCCGCCATCGCCGCCATCGCCGCCAACGCCGCCAACGCCGCCAACGCCGCCAACGCCGCCAACGCCGCCAACGCCGCCAACGCTGGCGCTTCAGCGCAGGTTGATTTCCACCCGGCGGTTTTTTTCTTCGGCCACTTCGTCAGCGGTTGGCACCAGCGGTTCGCGCTCACCGCGCCCGGCCACGTCCATGCCGGTCGGGCTAATGCCGGCCTGTAGCAACACGCCGCGCACATGTTGGGCCCGGCGCAGCGACAAGGCGTCGTTGTAGTCGGTCGAGCCACGCCGATCTGTGTGGCCGACCAGGGTGATTTCAGGTGCCGCGCGGCTGGCCAGGGCCGCCTTGAGGCGATTCAGCACAGTGACGGATTCAGTTGTGAGCGCTGAATCTGAATCGGATGCGAAAAATACAGTGAAGGCCACGGGCGCAGCTGGCAGGGCGTTCAACACGCGGGCGTATTGTTGCCCGGTAGTTTGCGAGTTGCCCTGCTCCAGCAGCAACTGGCCCTGCGGGTCGGGTTTGGCCGCTGCATAAGCGCTGGTCAGCGTTTGTTCGGCGGTGGCCGTTTTGACTATGACCGAACCGACGGTGCCATTCGCATCCGGCAGCAAAATGACGCGCTCTTGCCGCACGGCTGGGCGGGCAACCGGCGCTGGCGCAGGCGGTGGGGTGAACCACCACGCCAACAGTGCCACCAAGGGAACGATCAGCGGATCCATATCATTCCCCGTCTTGTCCGGCGTCCATGATGAAGTGGGTGCCGCGCACACCCAAGGTCATGGAAGGGGTTGAAAAACTCACGTTGTCGGGGCTGGCCTTGGCGATTTTTCCGGAGATGACGCTCACCGTTCCCCGGCGCACCGAGGCATCGATCACACCCACGTGGGTACTGCTGTTGAAGACAAACTTGTTCATCAGCAGCACCGAATTGGGCCCGGCGGACAGCAGTGTGTTGTCGCGCAGCGTGATGCCGACCGAGCCATCTGCACCGGTCATGATTTTGTCGCTGACCCAAATTTCGCCACCCACCCGCAAGGGCTGGATTTGCCCCTGCCGCTCCAGTGTGGCAGTGCCCTGGCTCACCTTGACGGTACCGGCGGTTTGCGCCTGGGCACCCGTCAGCGCCAAAAAGCCGACTAGGCATAATGCCCCTTGGACAAGCCATTTCATGTGTTTTCCTTTTTCAGGTGGCGTGTTTCCATCGCTTCAACCGATTCACCGCAGTGACTCCCAACCCGTGCCCACCACCGAAGTGACACTATATCGCTTTGCGGCCCAGTGGGACGTTTTGCCGCTCATGCTGGCCCGCCTGGAGGCGCTGTGCCAGCCCTGCGAGCAGCATCTGCGGCTGCGGGCCATGACGGCGATGGAAGAGCTGTTCACCAACTTCATCCTGCACGGCTGTGCCCAGTTGCCCTCTAGCTCCGGGACACTCAGTTTTTCAGTGCAGGCCACACTGGCGGCTGTGCGGGTTCATTATCAGGACGACGGCCTGGCGTTCAACCCGTTTGACGGGCTGGAGACAGCGGCAAGCCATGTTCACCTGAACGTTGAACACCGCCCCGTAGGCGGCCTGGGGCGCTTGCTGGTTAGCCGCCTGGCCGACACTGCCCGTTATTCGCGTGTGGGTGCGCTGAATTGCATCGAATTGGCGTTTGTGCGCCGGACGGGTTTTTAACCTACCAGTTCCATCACCGCATCGGCAAACACCTGCGGTACCTCTTGCGGCATGTTGTGCCCCACGCCGGGTACCAGGCGGTGTGAGCGCGGGCCAGTGAACGGGGGGCCGTGTTGTGCGGCGGGCGCGGGCGGGCGCACGCCGTCGACTGCGCCATCGAAGGTAATGGTGGGTACGCTGATGGCCGGTTGGGCTGCCAGGCGCTGCTCAATCGCGGCATAGGCCGGGTCGCCGGGCGCCAGCTCAAACCGGTGGCGATACGATTGAATCACCACATCGACAAAATCGGGGTTGTCAAACGCAGCGGCGCTGCGCTCGAACGTGGCATCGTCAAAAGCCCAGTTGGGTGACCAGAGTTGCCACAGCAGTTTGCACACGCCGCGTCGGTCTTGCGCCAGGCCCGCACGGCCGCGTTCACTGTGAAAATAATACTGGTACCACAGGCTGTGTTCA
>JANOWY010000349.1:0-7807 GCA_031418135.1 Rhodoferax sp.
CCGAAGGTGATGAAGCGGGCCAGGTCTTTGAGCCCGTGTTTTTCAGGATTGCGCGTGGCTGATACCAGGCGCACCGCGTATTGAATCAGTGAAGGGTCCACATAAACCTGCCTGCATTCGCGCTGCAGCGCCGCGAGTTGCTCGGTGCTTGCCACGCTGGAGACCGCCACCGCCGGGCCAATCACACGCTGGACAATCACAAACTCTTCTTCATCAGTGGGGTAGTCCACCAGCACCTTCATCATGAAGCGGTCCACCTGCGCTTCCGGCAGCGGGTAGGTGCCTTCGGTTTCAATCGGGTTCTGCGTGGCCATCACCAGGAAGGGCTCGGGCACCTTGTGCGTCTCACCGGCAATCGTGACCTGACGCTCCTGCATCACCTCCAGCAGGGCGCTTTGCACCTTGGCCGGAGCGCGGTTGATCTCGTCGGCCAGCAGCAGGTTGGTGAACACCGGCCCCAGCGTGGTGGCGAACTCGCCGGTTTTCATGTTGAAAATGCGCGTGCCGACCAAATCGGCGGGCACCAAATCCGGGGTGAACTGGATGCGTCTGAAATCTCCCCGAATGGTGTTGGCCAGGGTTTTGACGGTGAGGGTTTTGGCCAGGCCGGGCACCCCCTCCACCAGCAAATGGCCCTGCGCCAGCACGGCGACCATCACCCTTTCCAGAAACTTGTCCTGCCCGACAACAATGCGTTTGACTTCGTAAAGGATTTTCTCCATCAGCTGCGCGGTCTCGGCGCTGGTGGTAGCTAGCTTGGGATTCACTACGGGTTCCATGGAAGGTCCTTGGGCAATAAATGATTGATGGAATGGAAATCAGCAAATAAGTTCAAGCCCGCCGCACCATGCCTAGAAAGGCGGCAAACCTGCCGCACCGGCGGCGTTTTCAATCGGCACAGCGAAACCGATGCCGATGAAGGTGCGTTGTTCATTCGGGTTCAGGATGGCGGTGACGATGCCGACCACCTGGCCGTCCATGGTGACCAAAGCACCGCCCGAGTTGCCGGGGTTGGCGGCGGCGTCGAATTGGATCAGGTTGGTCATGGTCTGTTTGCCTTCAGGCGAGCGGAAGCTGCGTTTCAGTCCAGAGACCACGCCAGAGGATGTGGAAGGCCCAATGCCAAACGGGAACCCGACAGCGATGACCTTGTCGCCCGGCTTCAGGTCACCGGTGGAACGCATGGTGGCAGCGATCATGTCGTCGGGGATGGTTTTGGCCTGCAGCACGGCCAGGTCGTCTTCGGCCTTCACACTTTTGATGGTGGCGGTAGTCTCCAAACCGTCTGAAAAGGTGACCTTGATGGTTTCGGCCCCTTGCACCACATGCAGGTTGGTCAGGATGATGCCTTTGTCGACGATCACCACGCCAGTGCCCACGCCCTGTTCAATGTCGCCGTCGCCCTCGGCGTTTTTCACATAACCTACCACCCGCACAATGGAAGGCGCAATGGTTTCGGCTGCTTTGGCTTCTTGTGAAGGCAGATCGGCCGTTTCAAGCGTCTTGAGCACCGCGCTGTCGATGATTTCTTGGGTGAGTTTGGTTGCGCCGGGGCGCAGTTGCAGGGCGATGTTGCCGGCCAGCAAGGCAGCCAATACCAGAATGGCAGCCCACAACACCCGTGGATCCATCAGTGACAGGCCACGCAGCGCTTGCCAGTGCGCCCTGGCCCGCTGGCGAAGTGGCAAGCGGACGACCGCTTCCGGCAGGGTCAGGCTCGGCAGTTTGACCGAGCTGCTATAGAGGGCAGATCTGCGCATGGAGTCACCTGATGTTGCGGATCACTGGGTCACTGTGAAGGGGGTTACCAACACGGTAGCATGGTTCTTGGCTTTTTGCTCAGAGGGACTTTGGCGCGCCTGTGGTATTTTCCAGGGCATGCTTCACTGGATCGACACCCACTGCCACCTGGACGCCCCCGAGTTCACGGGTGCCGGAGCGCAGGCCTGGGCGCAGATGCGAGCCCTGGCATTCGAAAAAGGCGTCGTTCAATGCGTGCTGCCTGCTGTGCAGGTGGCCAATTTCGACAGCGTGCGCCGTTTTGCACAGGGTGAGTACGGCGAGCAGGGTCATCAAGGCCGTGACGGCGGCAGCCGCACGCGGTCCGAAGACACAGAGCCACAAGAGGCTGGCGGGCTGCGTGATGTGTATGCCCTGGGCCTGCACCCGCTGTACATCAGGGATGCGGCTTGGGCTGATCTGACACTGCTGGACGAGCAACTGACACAACACCGCAACGACAGCCGCCTGGTGGCAGTGGGCGAAATCGGCCTGGATTTTTTTGTGCCCGAACTGTGCCAAAACCCCTTGAGGCAAAAACAGGAGGATTTTTACCGTGCCCAGCTCAAGCTGGCCAAAAAACATGACCTGCCGGTCATTCTGCACGTGCGCCGCAGTGCCGACCGCTTGCTCAAACACCTGCGCGACGTCGCTCAAGATGGCTACAAGTGGCATGGTATTGCCCATGCGTTCAATGGCAGCCCGGTGCAGGCGCTGGCGTTCGTCAAACTCGGGTTCAAGCTGGGTTTTGGCGGGGCAGTGACGTTTGAGGCGGCTCGCCAATTGCGGCGGCTGGCAGCAGCATTGCCACTGGACGCGATCGTGCTGGAAACCGACGCGCCAGACATTCCGCCACAATGGCTTTACACCACAGCTGAACGACGTTTAGCCGGAGTGGCCCAGGGCATCAATTCGCCAGCGGAGTTGCCCCGTATTGCCGAGGTGATTGCAAAATTGCGCGGCATATCACTGGGAGCCCTGGCTCAGGCAACCACTGCCAATGCCCAAGCTGCCTTACCAAGACTGGCGCTTGGGCGGTAGCCAGGTCAATTGAGCAACCAAATTAGGTCATTAGAAATCTAAAAATATAAATTTATACTAAAATAAATTAATAGTAATTTACAATATTGATATATTATTAATAGCTAATTTCGCATGTATTTTAAGAACAATTTGCCAATTATTTTGTTAGTAAGTTATTAACGGTAGATAAATCGCCTTCGCTCAAGGCCCCGCTGGCCTGCCGCAGGCGCAAGCCACCCACCAGCACGTCGTAACGTGCCTTGGCCAGATCGCGTTTGGTCTGGAAGAGCTGGCTCTGCGCATTGAGTACGTCGATGTTGATGCGCACACCTACTTTGTAGCCCAATTGGTTGGCATCCAGGGCGCTTTGACTGGAGGCTTCGGCGGCCTCCAGGGCGTTGACCTGGCCCTGGCCTGACAACACACCGAAATACGCCACCCGCACACTTTGCGCCAACGAACGTTTGGAGCCTTCCAGGTCATTGCGGGCTTTTTCTTCCAGCGCCAGGGTTTCCTTGATGCGGTTTTGCACAGAGCTGCCGTTGTACAGCGACATCGTCATTTGCACCCCGACCGAAGCAGAGTTCACCCAGGAGCCAATCGGCGTGGTGGCGCTGCCGTCATTGCGCGTCATGCCGTAGTTGGCCACCAAATCGACGGTGGCTTTTTCACCAGCCCGGGCCTTGGCGGTTTCCAGCACCGCCACGTCCAGTGTGGTTTGCAATTGTTTCAGGGTGGGGTGGTTGGCCTCAGAGCGTTGCACCCATTGATCGACATCGGCGGGCACCAAGGGTGGCAATCGCAAGGGCAATTCAACAGGTTTTGGATCCACGCCTTTTTTGCCAACGATTTGATCCAGTGCCAGGCGTTTGACATTCAGGTCGTTTTCGGCAGCAATTTGCTGGGCGGTCACCAAATCAAAACGCGCTTGCGCTTCACGGCTGTCGGTGATGGTGGAGGTGCCCACTTCAAAATTGCGTTTGGCGGCGGCCAGTTGCTCGGCGACGGCCTTTTTCTGCGCGACCACAAAGGTCAGGCTGTCGTTGGCGGCCAGCACGTCAAAGTAGGCCTGGCTGATGCGCACCATCAAATCCTGCTGCACGGCGTTCAGTTGCGCTTCGGATTGCTCCAGCAACTTTTGCCCCTGGTCAAAGGCGACCTGGTTGGCGGGCCGGTACAACGGGTAAGTGCCGCTGAGCGTGAGCTGTTGGGTGGCAAAACCCCGGTCGGTGTTGGGCCCGGTGGTGGGCGCGATCGCCAGGTAAGACTGCGATGCAGCCGCTGCCAGGTTGGCTGTCGGCAACAAACCGGCGCGGGCTTGTTCGGCGCGGTATTGGTTGGCGTCTGCCTGGGCTTTGGCCGCGAGGTAGGCGGTGTCGGCGGCTTTAGCTTGA
The DNA here is from genome assembly GCA_031418135.1 of Rhodoferax sp. GTDB lineage: Bacteria > Pseudomonadota > Gammaproteobacteria > Burkholderiales > Burkholderiaceae_C > JANYCG01. The sequence goes on from JANOWY010000349.1 coordinate 4,197, forward strand.
TCCAGCAATTGAAGCAGGCTTTGTGCTTGCGTGGCAGGCGCAACCCACATCAGCCCGGCTGCTGAAAAACCGGCCACGATGGCTCCCAAACGGCGATGGGAGCGGGTAATTTGCGAGGCATTCATGGGTGTTTCAGTCACTTTTCAAAGGCTTTCGTGGTGCGATTCAATACCGCTTGACAGACGTGTCGACTTCCAGCGCCCAGGCTTCAATACCACCTGCCACGTTGGCCAGGCTGGCAAAACCTTGCGCTTCCAAAAACGAGGCCACTCGCTGGCTGCGTGCGCCGTGATGACACAAAACCGCCGTGGGGCAAGCCGGATCGAGTTCGGCCAGGCGCTGGGGCACGCTGTTCATCGGGATGGCCACAACTTTGAAGCCATTCGCCGCAACGCTGGCGGTGGCAAGCTCATGCGGTTCCCGCACGTCCAGCAAAACTGGCTGTTGGTCGCCAGTGAACGTTTTGAACCAAGCGGCCAGCTGGGCCGGGCGTATTTGCGGGATCATGGGTGATTTGGGAACAGATTCGGAGAGCGCACTTAGAAACGGAAAGCCGAGGGCTGCTTGAAATTCAACAATCGGGGTGCCACGGTGTCCCAAGGCTGGGTCGATTCAAACCCGGTTTCAGTGGTGCGGGTAACAAAGGTCGCGCGCATCATGGGTTCGTCACCCACGATGGCGGCCAACCGCCCGCCGACCTTGAGCTGGGCCAACAGGGTTTGCGGTACTTCGGCCACCGAGCCACTTAAAACGATGACGTCAAACGGGCCTTCCGTGAGCACGGCTTTGGCGCCGTCGGCCACCCGCACGTCTGCATTGTGGATGCCGGCCTGTTGCAGGTTGCGGCGCGCCTGGCTCGCCAGATTTGCATCGAGTTCAAGCGAAATCACGCGCTGCGCACGATGTGCCAGCAAGGCCGCCATAAAGCCCGATCCCGTGCCGATTTCAAGCACTTTTTCATGTTTTTTCACGGCCAGATCGTGCAGCATGCGGGCTTCAACCCGCGGGGCCAGCATCACCTGGCCCAGGCGTTGCGCGTCGTCAAAGGTGCCCTGCAAGGGGATTTCCATGTCAACAAAGGCCAGCGCCTTGTGCGCCAGCGGCACAAAATCCTCGCGCTTGACGACGGCCAACAAATGCAGCACGTCGGCATCCAGCACGTTCCACGGCCGGATCTGCTGCTCAATCATGTTGAAACGGGCTTCTTCCAGATTCATTTCTCTCTCCTGCACATCACAATTCAACGGGCGATTTTAAGGGGCTACCTCTGGGACCTGCTGTGTCTTGCCGGTAAAGAGTCGTTTGAACCAGTTGCCCAGGTCGTCCATGTAGCAGTACATCACCGGCACCACCACCAACGTCAGCAACGAGGAGGTGATGACACCGCCAATCACCGCTTGGCCCATGGGGGCACGGGTTTCAGAACCTTCCGTGAGCGCAAAGGCCAGTGGCACCATGCCGAAGATCATGGCCAGGGTGGTCATCAGGATGGGGCGAAGGCGCACTTTGGCGGCCAGCAGCAAAGCGTCACTGCGGCTGAGCGCGGCCACCGGGTTACCCATTTCGTCGATATGCGGTTCACGCGAACGAATGGCGAAATCAACCAGCAAAATCGCGTTTTTGGTGACCAGGCCCATCAGCATGATGACGCCAATCACCGAAAACATCGAGAGCGTGGAGTTGAATATCAACAATGCCAGCACCACGCCAATCAGGGTGAGCGGCAAAGCAGTCATCAGCGCCAATGGCTGCAAGAAGCTCTTGAACTGGCTGGCCAGGATCATGTAAATGAAGACCACCGCCAGAATGAGAGCCGAAATGGCATAGGCAAAGGCCTCAGCCATGTCTTTGGTGGAGCCGCTGAACTGGTAGCTGTAGCCCGGTGGCAGCGCTACCGTGTCCATGGCTTTCTTGATGTCCGCCGACACCTCACCAGCCGAGCGGCCCGAGACGTTGGCCGTCAGGGTGACCTCACGGGTCAGGTCGCGCCGGTTGATCTGGTTGGGGCCTACCGCTTCCTTGATATGCGCCACCTGGTTCAGCCGCACCACGCGGGCACTGCCATCGGCGTTGTTGCCAACGGTAAAGGGGATTCGCTCCAGGTCTTGCGGGCTGTTGCGGGCACTGGGGGCCAGACGCACGTTCACGTCATAGGTCTGGTCATCGGGTGCGCGCCAATTGCCGACAGTTTGGCCCGCCACCAAGGTGCGCAGGCCGGCACCGATTTGGGCGACCGACAAACCGGCGTCCGAGGCCAGGTCGCGCAGCACTTCCACCTCCAGCGTGGGTTTGTTGGGCTTGACGCTGGATTCAATGTCCACCAGCCCGGCAATGCCACTGATTTTGTCCAGGGCAGTCTTGTTCAGGCGCTGCAGTTCGGCGGTGTCGGGCCCCAAGACGGAGAAGGTGATTTGTTTATTGCCGCCCACCATGTCCAGCAGGCCGACGTGCGTCACGCTGATGCCGGGCACCTGCTTGAGGCGCTCGCGCAACGCCACTGAAAGCTCATTGGCACTCATCTTGCGGTCTTTGCGGTCGGTCATGCGGATGTAGATGGAGGCGTAGATCTTGCCCTGCGCATTGCCCGAGTTGATGGTGATCAGGGTATAGCGCACTTCGCTGTATTCCCGCACGATGGCTTCCACCTGGGCGGCCTTGGCTTCGGTCACTTCCAGCGACGAGCCCACCGGCGTGTTGAAGTTGAGCGAGATCTCTGAAAAATCACCTTTGGGCACAAACTCGGTACCCAACAGGGGCACCATGAAAACGCTGCCTACGAAAATGATCAGCGCCAAAAACAGGGTTTTGAGCTTGTGCACCAAGGCCCATTTCAGGATCGACTGGTAAGCATTGGCCAGCGATTCGGTGGCGCGGTCAAACCAGCTGGTCACGCGGCCGATGGTTTTGTCATAGAAGGTGACTGGCGGGCCGCGTTTGCCATGGCTTTCAATGCTGGGGTCATGCCAGATGGACGACATCATCGGATCCAGCGTGAAGCTGACAAACATCGAAATCAGCACGGCGGCCACAATGGTGATGCCGAACTCATGGAAGAACTTGCCGATGATGCCACCCATGAAACCAATGGGCAAAAACACCGCAACGATGGACATGGTGGTGGCCAGCACCGCTAGGCCAATCTCTTGCGTGCCATCCAGCGAGGCCTGGTAGGGCTTTTTGCCCATGGCGATGTGGCGCACGATGTTCTCGCGCACCACGATCGCGTCGTCGATCAGCAAACCCACACACAGCGAAAGCGCCATCATCGTGATCATGTTGATGGTGAACCCAAACATGTTCATGAACAAGAAGGTACCAATGATCGCGATGGGCAGCGTCAGGCCGGTGATGACCGTTGAACGCCACGAATTGAGGAACAAAAACACAATCAGGATGGTGAGCAACGCCCCTTCGATCAGGGTGCGGCGCACGTTCTCGACTGACACGCGGATGGAGCGTGAGCCGTCCAGGATCTGCTCCAGCCTGACTCACCAACATTCTCGGCAACCGCGACGGTGAGGTGCTCGACGATCCGGAGAACTTCAAGTCCAAGGAAGTGTCGAAGCTCGGCGTTCTCGACACCATCTTCCAGCCCGAGGTGTACCCCGACC
>JANOWY010000350.1:0-20790 GCA_031418135.1 Rhodoferax sp.
AACAAAACGCTGGAAACACCCAACTACAAGCTCGAACGCCTGAAACACGACGACCCGCGCCTGGACAACATTGAAGCCAGCTACAAAATGGCGGAGGAAGTTGAAGACCCAACCCACGTCACCCGCCGCTCACAAGAGCCTACCAATCGGCAGACACCCGTCATCAAAGGTGTGCTGCCGGATGCACCGGCACCGGTTGCCGCGCCCGCGCCCGCGGCTGTGGCCCCAGCAGCACCGGCAGCAATTGCCCCGCCTGTTGTCATTCCGGTGGCTGTTGCGGCACCTGCAGAAAAAGGATTTTTTGGCTGGATCAAGGGGCTCTTTGGCGGCGCGCCCACCCCCGCAATGGCGCCTGCCCCTGCAGGCGCGGCAGCGCCCAAAGCGGCTGCCTCAGAGGGTCGCACCCCACAAGATGGCGCACGGCGAGAAGGCGGACGCCCCGAGGCTCGCGAAGGACGAGAAAGCGGCCGTGATGGCAGCCGCCAGTCCCGTGGCGGACGGGGTGGCCGTTCTGGCCGAGGCGACGAACGCAATGAACCAGGCAATGAACGTGGCAACGAACGTGGTTTGGAGCGGCCCCAGCGTGGTGACCGCAACAACCAAGCCCGGGACCGGCAAGATGCCAATGGCCCAGGCGGCCGTACTGAATCCGTAGCGCCCTTGCTGGACGCAACGGCACCAGCGGCAGGTCGCTCCCCAAGCCGCACCGCTGCGGGTTCGAATGGCGACGCCCTTGGTGGTGCCAATGGTGAAGCCCGCGCCCCACGGCAAAACCGTGAACCACGCGAACCACGCGAACCGCGTCAGGGTGACCGCGCAGAACGCGGCCCACGTACAGAACGTGGCCCACGTCCTGACCGCCCTGCTGAACCAGGCCATGACAATGCCGGGCGTTTTCCGGCCCCTGTCAATCCACAAGCAGCCGCAGACACCCTGGGTACTGGTATGCCACAAGATGGGCCGCCATCAGACACAGGTGAAAACCGCGAACCCACGCGCGAAAAACGCAGCCGTGACCGTTATGGCCGCGAACGGGCTCCACGGGGGGATCGACAAGAACGGCCAGCACCAGACGGCCAACAAGCCCTCGACGGGTTCTCATCGCGCCATGAAGATACGGTTGCACCGGCACAGGTGTCGTCTGCCACCTTTGAGGAACCCGTAGTGGGAGTGGCCACCGCTGAAGGGAAGACAGAGCATTCACTTCAAGCCAAAGCGGTAGATGTCGTGCCTGTGGCAGTTGTAAAACCTGCTCCCGTTGTAGCCGTGGCCGTTGTTGCGCCTGTTACCGGCCTGCCCAAGGTGCAAAGTTTTACGTTGCCCATTGAAACCCTGCTCCAGGTTGCCACCGGGTCAGGGCTGGCCTGGGTCAACTCCGATGCGGCCAAGGTTGCTGCCGTGCAAGCGGCTATTGCCGCCGAACCCAAGCCGGTCCATGTGCCGCGTGAACGTGCTCCGCTGATCGAATTGGACAACCGCCCCTTGGTTCTGGTTGAAACGAAGCGTGATTTGCGTAACCTGACCCTGCCCTTTGAAAACGCACCGCCCGCATCACAGTAAGTGCTTGGCTTGGCGACTCAAGGCGTCGCCAAGGCACCCCTAAGCCGCGCCACCCCCTGCCTGCCGATAGGCAGCAGTGGCTTCGGCCACATCACCCCGTTGGCCGGCGAGCCGGGCCAAAGCCAACCAGGCCGACCGCTCCAACGGCGTATGGGCCAATTTGGGAACACTTTGGCGCAACAGCTGCTGTGCCTTGCCCCAGAGTTGCAGGTGCATGCAGGTAATGCCCGCAAGGTATTGCAACAGGTGGTCACCCGGCCGGTTCATTTGGGCCGTTTCAATGCGCGTCAGCCATTGGGCATCTGGCACGCCACCTGTCATGGCGAACCCGCGTTCCAGTACACCCAACAGGGCGGTTTTTTGATCCATGGACAACGGCTCAAGCCGAGCGCTTTTAGCCACGTCTGCTGAAACCATTTGCTCCCAAATGGGCAGCATCCACTGGCGCGACAAACCCGCATCCCCCCCAATATCCAGCAGATGGTTGGACGCAGCAATCGCCAAAGCCGGGCTCTGCCGCTCCCGCAGGTCGAGCCGATTCCAGGCGTTTTGGAGTTTTGAAACATCACGGGTTGCCAACAAAAGCTCCAGTGTCAGGCTCTGAATGATGGTGCCACCTGAACCTGCGCTAAAGGCCCTGTGCTTGTCCAGCAGCCGGGCGGTTTCGAGCGCCATTTCGGTTTGACCCGCTTGCCGGGCAGCCTTCAACCGAAGGCGAAGTGCAACCGTACGTCTGGCAGCACCTTGCGGCATTTCGCCCAGCCAATGCAAGGCATCCCCGGGCGCACGGTCGTCCATGGCCCAGCGAGCCGCACGCAAATGCACACCTTCGCGCTCTTCTTGGGCATCCCGTTGCGTTGAGCCCTCCAGCGCCTGTCTGAAATGGACGGTGCGCGCTTCTTTGTCCTGCAATGCATGCGCGCTTTCGGCTGCCAACAAATGCGCCAACGCACGCAATCGTCCTTGTTGCACGGTTTTTTCCCCTGCCTGGTTCAGCTGCTCTTCGTGGGTCAACGCCAATTCGGCCGACTTGCGGGCCCGAATGAAACGCCCGGCTGTCAAGTGCGAAAGTGCTTCAAACATAGCCGTGAACATCGCGCGTTCGCGTTGCGCCTTTCGCCACCGGCGCGCCTGGTGTGGAATCGCCAGCAATGCAGAAATACCACGCAGTGAAAAGTGAATCAGAAGAAACGCCGCCGCCAACAACAGGAAAAACAGATTGAGCGACAAATCGACGCGATGCGGTGGCCAGAACAGCGTGATGGTTCCCGCGTTGGTTCCGGCAAACAGTGCCAATGTAGCCGCCAAGGCAAGCATCAACAAAATCGACAGAGCCGTGCGCATAAAACCGTTACCTGTCTAACGGCCTGCAGCGGCAGTGGTCAGCGCGCCGAGCGTTTCGTCGACGCGGGGCAATTCCAATGCCCGCATTTGCGACTGAACCTGCGCCAGCAAGGCTACTGCCACCTGCGTCTTGCCGGAATTTGCGGCAAAAAAACGCTGCAAGGCAGACGAGGCCGAGGCCAGGTCGGCGCGCGAGGTATCGAGCTGGCGGGCCAGCAGGCCCAGTCGCGCATTAAGCAATTTGAGCTTCAGGTTCTCGCGCACAAAAAAGGATTGTTCGGGTGACAACAAGGCAGCGTCTGGCACCTCCACGCGGCTGACGCGCAGCAACCCGCGCACTTCGGATTCCACCCGCTCCAGCACCAGTTGCCACCAAGGACTGGCACTGGCTGGCAGTACCGTGCCCAATTTGGCAACGCTGGCTGCCTGATTCGCGTTTGCATTTGCGGCCAGGTTTGGTGATGCGCCCACCGCATTGGCCAAGGGCAACTCATCCACCAGCCGCACCAGTTCATCCAGTTTGACCAGCAACGCGGGCGTGTCTGCCAACGAGCTCGATTGAATCCGCGCCAAATCCTTGTTGATGGCGCGCGCCAAGGCTGACAGGCGTGGCTGGGCCGCCCGTTGCACCCGAAGATCAGCCGATTTGAGCGCAGCCAGCAAGGGTTGCGCGCTGCCCGTCATCTGGGCTTGTTGCTGTGCCAGCCGAACGGCCGATTCGATGTCAACCACCAGGTTTTCGTCGCGGGAGCGCGACAGGCTCTGGATCAGCTCATCGAGCTGGCTTCGTTGCAAAGCAACTTCGCTCAATTTTGCATCGACGACCGCCACACGGGCGGCGGTTTCCCTGGCCAGCTCAGACGCCTGCCGCGCCAAGGTGCGGGCTTCCTGAGCTTGACTACCCGTATCTGCACTTTGCCTGGCCAGCTGCTCCTGCATGTGGCCCAATTTTTGCCACAACAATACAGCCAGAACCAAGGCCAAGCCAGAACCTGCCGCCAGCACGTAAAGTACCCAGCGCGGCGCCATTGATGGGCTGCCGCCAGCCAAAACCGGCAAGACGGGCACAGCACCCTCTGGTGAGGCGGGCACCGGTTTTACCGCAGCCTGCGGCTCAATCTGGGAAGTCAACGCGTCGGAGCCGATCATGCCAATGATTCTATCGATGCAAGAACATCGGCCAGCGTCGGGCGGGTCACCTGTACTGTGCCAAAACCGGCCAAACGGGCTTGCTGGGCAATTCGCGCATGGGTCGCCACTGCACGAGCCTGTTCCCACTTTGCATCCGGCACCAGTGCCACCAGGTTTTTCAGTGCTTCGCTGCTGCTGAACAGCCAGACTGCGCCTGCCCCCGCGGCACCTTGCAGTAGATCAGTTTGCAGACCGGCCAAGGGTGGCATACACCGCACATAACTGATGCAAAAAAAAGGGGTAGCCCCTGACTCGGCAATTCGCAACGCCAACCAATCACGGCCCAAACCGGGCGTTAGCTTGGGCGTTGGCCCGTTTTCCGGTGCAGCCCCATGGCAGGCCACGGTGGCCCCGGCCTGCAAAGGCATCCCTACTGATTCTCCCCGCACCACCAGCACCTGATGGCCCAAACCTACCTGTGGTTTCACCACCGCCCACAAAGCCTCTGAATCGAATTGGGTAGCAGTGTCAGGCGGCGTGTCGATCAGGTGCGGCGGCCATCCATGGGCCAGCAAAGCCTGCCGGGTGCCCGGCCCCGTGGCCCAAGCTCGGGTGCAAATGGGTTGCGCGGGTGCACCGCCCGCAGGCAACGGCCTGGCCAACATGAAAAAATGGACGGCATTTGCGCTGACAAACATGACCGAGATGAACCCGTCCAAATCATGCCAGGCCCTTCGGATTTGCGACACATCGGCCAAAGGTTCGATGTCGATCAGCGGGAGCACCACCGGCTCATGCCCGGCATCCCGCAAAAAATCTGCCCATTGGCGCGCTTCGGTGGCCGGGCGGGTAATGATGACACGCACTGAATTGCCCCTCAACCCGGGGGATTGGATTCAGCCCCGCCAGCATTGACCACCTTCGCGCCTGCATCAATGAGCGCCTGACCGACCTGTTCCCCCAATTTTTCTGCGTCAACCGCATTGAGCACCATGCTGCTGCGGCTGGCGCGAATCAACTGGCCAGGCAATCCGGTGTTCGCAGCCAGGTCAGGCTCACCCCAGGCCGCCTCAATCACCATGTGATCCCCATTCATGCGGGCATGAGCCGCCAGTGGCATCGAACAACTGCCCCCCAATTGGCGGCTCACTGCACGCTCCGCAGCCACTGCAAGCCAGGTCGGTGCATCGGCCAATTGCTTCAGCGCCGCGGCCAAATCCTCCCGATGGGTGAGAATTTCAATACCCAATGCGCCCTGGCCAGCGGCCGGCAGCATTTCATTGGTCTCAAAAACACGGGTGATGCGGTTCGACAATCCCAGGCGCTTCAACCCCGCCGCAGCCAGAACAATCGCGGCATAGTGGCCCTCGTCAAGTTTGCGCAAACGGGTGTCCAGGTTACCCCGCAGCGGTGCAATCACGAGGTCGGGGCGCAATGCGCGCAACAGCACCGTACGGCGCAAGCTTGAGGTGCCAACTACGGCACCGATGGGCAAATCAGCCAAAGAGGAATAATGGTTCGACACCAAAGCGTCACGGGGGTCTTCACGCTGCAGCACACAAGCCAAAGCGAACCCGGCCGGCAAATCCATCGGTACATCCTTCAGGGAATGCACCGCCAAGTCGGCTTTGCCGGTTTCAAGTGCAACCTCAAGTTCCTTGACGAAAAGACCTTTGCCACCAACCTTGCTCAAGGAACGATCCAGTATCTGGTCACCCAAGGTAGTCATTCCCAGCAACTCGGCGGGGTGCCCGTGGCGGTCCAGAAGGTGTTTGACGTGTTCAGCTTGCCAAAGTGCAAGCCGGCTTTCACGGGTGGCGATGACCCAGGGGGATGTTGGCGCGGCCAATCGTGACATAAACGCTATTTTTTCCAAGGCAAAGTGGTAACCCGTCTGTAACTCGAACATCGATTGGGGCGCAACCGGAATGCTAGCATGAGCCATGAAAGATTCGAACCTGCCCCAACCCGTTTTAAAACCCGCCGCACGCAACACGGAACGCCCCTTGAGCGAAGATATCCGGCTGTTGGGGCGTCTGCTGGGTGATGTCATCCGGGAGCAGGCTGGCCCCCTGGAGTTCGAGCTGATTGAACGCATCCGGCAGCTTTCAGTCGCCTTCCGGCGGGATGCCGACACCCGGGCCGATGCCGAGCTCAAGAAGCTGCTCAAAGGCCTGTCGGGTGACCAGGCTGTCAGTGTCATCCGAGCCTTCACCTACTTCAGCCATTTGGCCAACCTGGCCGAGGACCGCCATCACATTCGCCGTCGTACGGTCCACGAGCGGGCTGGCGACAGCCAGGAAGGCAGCATCGAGGTGGCTGTGGCGAAGTGCCGGTGGTCAGGCATTTCTGCAGCCACCATTGTTGACGCGTTGTCAGAGGCCTACGTGTCCCCGGTATTGACCGCCCACCCGACCGAAGTACAACGCAAAAGCATTCTGGATGCCGAGCGTGGGATCGCCACCCTGTTGCTGGCGCGTGACGACATCCGCGTCCGCGTGGGCTCCACGGTGGGCCCCAAAGACCGACTGGCCCCGTTGGAGCTGGCAGCCAATGAAACCCAACTGCGTTCCAGGGTGATGCAGCTTTGGCAAACCCGGCTGTTGCGATTCACCAAACTCACGGTGGCGGACGAAATCGAAAATTCGCTGAGCTATTACGAATCCACCTTCCTGCGGGAAATTCCGAAACTCTATGCGGACCAGGAAACACAACTGGGCACCGCGTCCATCGCCAGTTTTCTGCGCATGGGGCAATGGATTGGCGGCGACCGGGACGGCAATCCGTATGTGACGGCCCAAACGCTGGAATATGCCTTGCGCCGCCAAGCCGAGGTAGCCCTGCGGCACTATCTCACCGAGGTGCATTTTTTGGGGGCGGAACTGTCCATGTCAGCGCTCCTGATCGATACGTCTGCCGCCATGCAGGCACTGGCCCAGCATTCGCCAGACACCAACGCCCATCGGCAGGACGAGCCCTATCGGCGCGCGCTCACCGGCATGTATGCCCGCTTGGCAGCCACACTGCAAAATCTGACGGGCGGGTCGGCGGCACGGCACGCAGTTGCCCCGCAAAACGCGTATCCCGATGCCCAGGCGTTCGCTACCGATTTGCGCGTGATTGCAGCCTCACTGACGGCAAACCACGGTGCAGCGCTGGTCAAACAGCGTTTGCAGCCGCTGATTCGCGCCGTTGATGTATTTGGTTTTCACCTGGCTACAGTTGACTTGCGTCAAAGCTCCGACAAACACGAAGAGGTGATCGCTGAATTGCTGCGCATCGCCAGAGTGGAGCCAGATTACCCCGCCTTGCAGGAGGCCGAAAAGCAGGCCCTGCTGATCCGGCTGCTGAATGACGCCCGCCCCTTGCGTGTGCGGGGAGCCACTTATTCACCGCTGGCAGCCAGTGAAATCAGCATATTTGAAGCGGCCAGACAATCGTTGTCGCTCTATGGCAGGCAAAGCATCCGGCACTACATCATCAGCCACACCGAAACCGTCAGCGATTTGCTGGAAGTGCTGCTGCTGCAGAAAGAAACCGGCCTGATGTCGGGCGCGCTGGATGAGCAGGCCGTTGCCGATCTGATCGTGGTGCCGCTGTTTGAAACCATCGCCGATCTGCGCAACGCCGCCTCGATCATGGGCGATTTTTACGGTTTGCCGGGTGTGACCGAACTGGTGCTGCGAAGCGGCGGCGAACAAGACATCATGCTGGGGTATTCAGACAGCAACAAGGACGGCGGCATTTTCACCAGCAACTGGGAGTTGTACCGGGCCGAGACCGAGTTGGCCAAACTGTTTGACGGCCTTGGCGCAGCGGTCAAACTGCGGATGTTCCATGGCCGCGGTGGCACAGTCGGCCGGGGCGGTGGCCCGAGTTATCAGGCCATCCTGGCGCAACCCCCCGGCACCGTGCGCGGGCAAATCCGCCTGACTGAACAAGGCGAAGTGATTGGCTCCAAATATGCCAACCCGGAAATCGGCCGGCGAAACCTGGAAACACTGGTGGCTGCGACGCTGGAGGCAACCTTGTTGCAACCGACCAAACCCGCCAAACCCGAATTTTTGCAGGTGGCAGACCAATTGTCTCGATTGAGCATGGCGGCCTACCGGAAACTGGTTTACGAAACCCCTGGCTTTACGGCGTATTTTTTTGATTCGACGCCGATCCGGGAAATTGCCGAGCTGAACATCGGCTCGCGGCCGGCCTCCCGGAAGAATTCGCAGCAGATTGAAGACCTGCGCGCCATCCCTTGGGGATTCAGTTGGGGCCAATGCCGTTTGACACTGCCGGGCTGGCTCGGGTTTGGCAGCGCGATTCACCAGTTCCTGGCGGCCGAAAGCCCGGCAATCGCGATGGAGCGGCGCAAGCTGCTCCAAAAAATGCAGCGCGACTGGCCTTTTTTCAGAACCTTGCTATCCAACATGGACATGGTGCTGGCCAAGAGTGACCTGGCATTGGCATCGCTGTATTCTGAGCTGGTGGCCGACAAAAAGGTGCGAAAGCGGATCTTTGCTGCCATCGAGACCGAATGGCATCTAACCGCTGCAGCCTTGGCTTTGGTAACCGGCGACAAAGCACGGCTGGCCGACAACGCTGCCCTGCAACGCTCCATGCGTCATCGTTTCCCGTATATTGATCCGCTGCACCATTTGCAAGTTGAGTTGATTCGCCGTTACCGTGCGGGCAAAGCCGACGAACGGGTGCAACGGGGCATCCACATTTCCATCAACGGCATTGCGGCAGGCCTGCGCAACACCGGCTAAACCGATTGCCCCATCAGGCCGAAATGGCTTCTCGTACGGCTGCCACCTGGCGCCGGGACACCATCAGCCTTTCGTCAACACCGGCAAGTCGCACTGCCCAACCCTCCCCTTCCTGCGGGTCGTTGTGTTTTTCCAACGCCCGGATGGCCTGCCGGGCAATCAAGGCGTTGCGGTGAATTCTGAGAAAGCGGGAACTGAATTTGTCTTCCAGCTCACTGAGGGAGCCCTCCATCAAATAGCTGCGATCCGCCGTGCGTACGGTGATGTATTTGAGTTCGGCCTTGAAAAACAGCACGTCTGCCAGCGCCAGCCGGATCAAAGCGCCTTTGTCCTGTATGACCAGATGTTCTTGAGAAAAATCCGGTTTTTGTTCTTTGAACATATCCATAGAACGCTCTATTTTTTGTAGCGATTTTTGCAACCTTTCCAGCCGCACGGGTTTGGTCAGGTAATCGGCGGCTTCAACTTCAAACGCAGCTACGGCATATTCGGCATGTGCGGTCACAAAAATCAGGGCTGGCGGCTGCGGCAAACTGCGCAACATGTGGGCCAGCTTTAATCCGTTCTGGCCCGGCATTTGAATGTCCAGCATGGCAACATCGGCACGCATCCGGCCCAGCATTTCAATCGCCTGGGTTGCGTTGGCGGCTTCACCCACACACACTACCGGTGGATCGGTGCAATCTGCCAACAGCGTACGCAATCGCGCCCTGGCGAGCAATTCGTCGTCCACCACCAAAACGCGCAAGGCCGGTCGGTTAGGTTGCATCGTTTACAGCGGTATTTCAATGCGCACCTGGTGCACACCGTCTTTCAGGCCATGATGAAACCGCCCTTGCACATCATGCATCAGGTTCAATCGCGCCCGAACGTTTTCCAAAGCCACGCCATGGCCTTTTTCGCCCGGCCCGGCGGGCACACTGTTGATCACCTTGATCACCACTGTTGAACCTCGCCGCTCGGTAGAGACGAGCAGATCAGCACCACTGTCGCTGGGCTCCACACCATGACGCACCGCGTTTTCAACCAGCGGCTGCAGCAGCAAGGGCGGCAGGCGCGCGGCATCCGCGCTGGCATCCAACACCCATTGCACCCGCAGCCGGTCACCAAAGCGGACTTTTTCAATCGCCAGATAACGCTGTGCCAGCGCCACCTCATCGGCCAAGGTGGCAGATTCCCCCTGGTCAATCAGTGCATGGCGAAACAGGTCGCTGAGATCTTCCAGCAGCTGTTCCGCCTGAGCGGGTTCGGCACGGACGAGCGCAATCGCGCTGTTGAGCGTATTGAACAAAAAATGCGGCCGAATGCGCGACTGCAACTCACTCAGCCGGGCCGCGGTTGCCGCTGGTGTGGCGGCGCGGGCCCGCCAGACCAGGGCGGCAACCAGCGCTGCCGCCAGCAATGCGCCAGAAAAGCCGCTGGCCAGCCACGGCACAGGCCGCGCAATGCCAACCAGCCACAACAAGGCGCAGCCATACCAACCGGTGACAACCCCCAAGCCGATGCCCGCCGCCCACTGCGCACCGTCAGGCAATCGGGCCAACACCTTTTTAAGGCTGCAGGCCAAAATCAGCCACAACAAAACCGCTGGCAGGGCACCCGCCGTCAGCAAAGCCAGCCGGGTGAACCATTCCATCAGCGTGGCCGACACAAACATGGCACCCGCCGCCGCCGCCGCTTCGACACCCAAGACGGCTCTGAGCACCACACCCACATGACATGCATCAAATACCAGGCGGGGCGCACCGGGGCTCTGAACCGGGTCGCCCAAAGGCATCAGGGTGGATTCCGGGAAGGTCGATAAAATTTGGGGTTCGGGCATCTGCGGCGCAGCGTCAGCGGACAATGCCTGATTATTGACCAGCGGGCTGCCAAACCAATGCCTGTTGTGCCAGCCTGAATTGACACGCTTCGACAAGCCCACCCCCTGCAAGCAGAACACTTTTATGCCCTCCCTTCCTGACCAACCTGCACCCTCGAATCAATTCGACAAAAAATCGCAAGCCTGGTCGGCGCTTTTTTCCGAACCCATGAGTGATCTGGTCAAGCGTTATACGGCCAGTGTATTTTTTGACAAACGGCTCTGGCAAGCCGATATCGCCGGCTCACTGGCGCATGCCAACATGCTGGCCGCGCAAGGCATCATTTCACCGGCAGACCTCGCCGATATCCAACGGGGCATGGCCACTATTCGCACCGAGATTGAAGGCGGCGGGTTCGACTGGCGGCTTGATCTGGAAGACGTGCACCTGAACATCGAGGCCCGCCTGACCGAACTGGTGGGGGTGGCCGGCAAACGCCTGCACACCGGGCGCAGCCGCAATGACCAGGTTGCCACCGATGTCCGCTTGTGGTTACGCGGCGAAATTGACAGCATCCTGGCACTGCTGTCGGATCTGCAAACCGCCCTGGTGGACACCGCTGAAAAAAACACTGAGGTCATTCTGCCGGGCTTTACCCACCTGCAAGTGGCGCAGCCGGTCAGCTTCGGCCACCATTTGCTGGCCTATGTGGAGATGTTTGCGCGCGATGCACAACGCCTGCAGGAAGTGCGCCAACGCACCAACTGGTTGCCACTGGGCAGTGCTGCGCTGGCCGGTACCAGTTACCCGCTGGATCGCGAACGGGTTGCCACAACCTTGGGCATGGTGAACGCGAACGGCCAGCCCCAGGTGTGCCAAAACAGCCTGGATGCCGTGAGCGACCGCGATTTCGCCATCGAATTTACCGCCTCGGCCAGCTTGTGTATGGTGCACATCAGCCGCTTGTCTGAAGAACTCATTTTGTGGATGAGCCAGAGTTACAGCTTTATCCGCATTGCCGACCGCTTCACCACCGGCAGCTCAATCATGCCGCAAAAGAAGAACCCGGATGTACCCGAGCTTGCGCGTGGCAAAACGGGCCGTGTCGTGGGCCATCTGATGGGCCTGATCACCTTGATGAAAGGCCAGCCGCTGGCCTACAACAAAGACAACCAGGAAGACAAAGAACCCCTGTTTGACACCGTTGACACCCTGAAAGACACGCTGCGTATCTTTGCCGAAATGATTGGTGGGCAAATCAACCCCGCCAATGGAAAAAAAGAAGGCGGCATCGAAGTCAACCCAGCCGCCATGGAACAGGCCGCGCTCAAGGGGTATGCCACGGCCACCGATTTGGCCGACTACCTTGTTAAAAAGGGGCTGGCTTTCCGCGATGCCCATGAAACCGTCGCCCATGCCGTAAAAGCCGCCCAAAGCAGCGGGGTGGATCTGTCAGAACTGCCCTTGGCTGGCTTGCAGGCCTTCCACCCCGCCATCCGTGAAGACGTGTTCGCGGTGCTGAGTCTGCGGGGGTCCCTGAACGCCCGCAACACCTTGGGCGGAACCGCGCCAGCCCAGGTGCGTGCACAAGTGGCGCGCCACCGCACCCGTCTGGCCTGAGTCATTGCTTGACAGCCAGCCCCGCAAGATCTGCTCAGGCCACGCGTTGCCAAAACCACACCACGGCCAGCAGCGTCAACAACTGGGAGCCCCGGCGCACCACCACCAATGGGTACCATGGTCGCGTGACCACCAACTGCGACACGGCAACCCAAACGCAAACGGCAATCAACTGCCCCGCCTCTATGCCCAGGTTAAATCCGGCCAAGGCATAAGGTAACAGCCCTTCGGGAGCCGCCGCTTCTTGCAAAAGGCCGGCAAAACCATACCCATGCACCAAACCGAAGAGCCCCGCCAAGACCTCCACGCGTAGCCATTTGACCGGGTACAGGTTAAGCATCGCTGTGACACCGATGGACAAGGCAATGACCGGTTCGACCCACGCGGGTGAACCCACCGTCCAACCCATACTCGCGGCAATCAGGGTGATGGAGTGCCCGACCGTGAAGGCCGTGATGGTGCTCAGTAGTTTGAGCCAGGTATTGGACGGCTGACGCAACGCGACAGTGGGCATCGCAGTGAGCCGGTTTCCATACTCCGGCAACTTGTTTCGCCACTGGCGCGAACCCAGGGTCAGTTGGAGCGGTAACACCAGGGCCAGCAAAAAGGCCAGATGGTCATAGCCCTCCAGAAGGTGGTGCGCGCCAAGCTGAAAATAGCCCCCTGCGAGCTTCCAGGCACCCTCTGCCTTCGGCTGCGCCGCTGGCCCTGCGCCGTCGTTAGGTCGTTGATCAGGGCTTGACGATTCGGCAACACGCAACAAAAACGGGCTGGCCTGTTGTGGCGAAAGAGAACCCAACAGATCGCGCCCGCCCACCTTGCCGGCCACCATTAGCCGGTGGTTGGCATCTTGCTCCTTGAACAGGGTGTAATTTAGCCCCAGCCCGGTGGTGGTGGCGCACAGCGCGGTTGCCGCCAGCAGCAGATAGGTGCCGTCACTTCGCCGCTCAATGCCCTGGAACTGCCAATTGAGGCGGCAGGCGCTGTCAGCCTGGCTACTGGTTGTCGATGGTTTCATCGGCAACTCCACCAATTGAACGGTGTTGCTCAACCATTGCAACACGGCAGGAATCGCTGCCTTGGTTTCACCCCAAGTGACTTTGCCATCCGAATTACCATCGATCAGCACTACCTCATCAAGGTCTTTCACGGCAACCGACAACTTAAAGCTCCAGCGTTGATCGGCTGCAGCTGCCACGTTCACTTCAAGGAAAGCGTCGCTTCCTTTGTGGGCTTGCACGGCACCGGCACCGAATAAGCCGACGAGTACCACCGCTGCCATCCGGCGCAAAACAAATGCGATCCGGGTCATGGCTTGGCCCTGCTTTGCATGTGCAGCGGGATGCGCCGGGCCGCAGCTTCCAGCCGCTGATCCTTCAGCCCCGACTTGCCCACTTGCTCCACCAATTCGGCCAGCACGGGTTGGTCATGACTACTTTGTGCGGCGATCACCGCCACCAGCCAGTCAACCGGCTCGCGTTGCAACAGCAGGTTTTGCCGGGCCAAGACCAAGGCGTATCCCGGGTAATCTTCCAGCCACAGTGCGCTCATGGCCAACTCACGGCCATGCAAGGCCAAGTTGTCGCCCCTTCGTTTCAAGTCTGCCACACGTTGTTGCAATGCGGTGTGAAGGGGCCGCCAGCGTTCATCCCCAGCCGCGCGCAGGCTGATCGCGCGGCGTAACACCACGGCATCGGTATCCGGGTAATCGGCCAGCGCTTTCAGCGCCTCGGCTGACTTGCCAGTCCGCCGCAACAGGTCGGAAAACGCAATCGCTGTGTAAAGGTCGGGGTGCGCGGACAGGCTACGCTGATACGCGGTTGCCGCCCGGCCATCCTGGCCCGCCCGCTCATAACCTTCAGCCAGCAGTGAAAGCAGCCAGCTTTGCTGGCCGGTTGAGCTGGCCTGCGCCGCCAACTTCTCCAACGCCGGTTGGGCCAACGCATGTTGACCCAGCAAAGATTGGGTTTCCAACGCACACGCCTGGGCATAAAAGGCCTGACCGGCGCGGGCCACCGCCTGGCAAGCCGCCAAGGATGGGCCATAGTTGGCTGAAAGCCGCTCCAGCGCAGCCAAATTGAGCCACCCCTGCGCATGGCCAGGTTGCCGGGTCAGCGCGGCCACCAGCACCTTACGCGAGGCAGCAAACTCGTGCCGACCTTGTTGGACAGTCGCCTGCAGCACCGCCAAATCAGCGGGTGCATTGGGCTGGTCCCACCACGGTGCCAAAACGGACTGGGCGCGTCCCCAATAGCGGTTGTCACCGGTGTTGCGCGCCAACGTGATGGCCTGCTGGGCGGCCTTGGCCGATTGCAGCGGTTCAGGCGGTACCTGGGTTGCGGGTGCCGCCGCCGGGCGATTGCGCGCAATCGATGGCAGCACTTCAATCACCTCATCGTCGCGCAGCGGCACGAGGGGTGTCGCCGCCAGTGCAACAGATGTCAACATCGACAGCACGAACGACAAGTGAAGGGATAGGCGTGACATAGACATCAATAAAAGAGACCAGTTGATTCGATGCAAATCTGGATGAACCGGCAAACCGAATCGTCAGCGAGTAGCAAACGATCCGGTTTGCTGGTCGACCCACGGCTTTTGAGCTGTGGGAACGTGCTTAAAAACTCACCACCTCTGGTTCGACGGAATCATCCACTGCCAAGGCGGTGGCATTGATGTCGACCGGGTCACCGTTCTCGTCGGAGCCGAACAAACCCCGCACGTAGTTCAGCAGCGCCGTTACGCTGGTTGAAATGTCGCCAGGTGCAACGTCTGCGGTTGGTGTACTGGCCGGTCCAGGGCTGGCACCTGCGCCGGCCCCTGGTAACGCATCCGATCGCCCGCCGCAGGCTACCACCAGTACGGAAACCAGTAACGTGGCTGTCAAATGCTTGAAATTAGGCTTTTTCATGGTTTTTCCTTTTGGCACCAGCTTCAATTCGAGCCGGCATTGGGTGTGTTCAGGTACGGAAAGGCCGTCAGGAACGGCACTGTCGCCTGATCCACTGCGTCATGAATGTTGGCGGAACTGGCACCCAGCGGCACGCTCGATGCGCGGCAGGCAGACGTTGCGCCCGGCACGCCGGGAATGCTGTTGAGCTTCAAGGCATCGGTGTCTCCGTTGATCACGCAAAGACCGCCCAGCATGGCAACCAAGGCGATGTCCACCACGTCGTCTTTGGGGCGGCGGCCGTTCGGAAATCCAGCGTTGTCTGTGCCGCCGGCCAGCGCATTGCCGGCCACACCCAGCCGGTTTTGACCGGCAAACGGCACCGCTGGCACCGCCGTGTTCAGGCGCAACATTTCTGAAGGGGTCGGATTGATTGCAGGCTTGTTCACCCCGGTGATGCCGGTCAGGAAGGTCGTTGCCAAATCGGTGCGTGGGAAGTTGGTGGGTGCCACCGTGGCACCCAGTACCAAGCCCAACAGGGCAGGCAACGTCGGATTCGTCACATAGGTCAAAAATTGCGCATCATCGCGCGGGCTGGAAGCGTTGAACTTGTCTTTGTCGGGCAAGCCGATGACGACTTCGTTCACCAGCGGGTTGCCCAGCCGTGACACCTGCGTCCAGGCACCGCCGGCTTTTTCCGCCTTGTCGTTACCCGTGGGTGTTTTGCCGTTGAGCAGCCGCGCCTGGCGCAAGCTGGCGGTGGTCCAGGCCCCGATTACCGGTTCGTTGTTGGCTGTGAGGCAATCTTTGTGGACTTCCAGGGCCAACGTAGTGACATTGGTTTTCTGAATGGCATGATTTCCGCCCATGCCCGCTGCATCCTTGTTGGCGGGGTCCAGCAACACCGCGGCAGGTGCGTTCACCAAGTCGAATATCGGGCCCAGATTGACGGCAAAACCCTCCTGGCGCTGGCCGACAAACACTTTGCCCTGATTCTTGCCTGCCGGGCAGCCAGGTATGGTGACGGTATGGATGTGCTGCGCCGCATAGGCGGCATAGTTGCCAATGGTTTTAACACCGATGTTGTCCACTGGTTTCTCAAACGTGGGCGAACCGGTGGTTTTTGTGACCGCAGCAGAACTGCCCTTGCGCCGGTCGCCCCGCATCACGTTGACGGTATAGGTCTCGTTGATGTTCAGGTTGGCATCGTTGAGATTGGCGACAGCGCCGGCCTGAATCAAAGGAATGGCCACGCTGGCTGTGCCAATCGTCAGCGGAATCGATTTGAGCGCGTTCTTGAACCGGAACTGGAAAGTGATGTCTTCCCGCGCGTCGCCGTTGTTGTCAATGTGAATTTCATAAAGCGCATTCGGATCCAGCGAGAAATAGTTCGGGCCGCCATAGGCCGCCTGAAGCGGCTGGTAATTGGCCAGCAGAGTCACGTAATCGGAACGGCCGCCACTGCCGTTGTTCGCCACGCCTTCATAACTGCGGAACATGTAGAAATCGGAACCGTCCACCTTGGGGCTGGTGGTGATGAAGGGCGCTTCGCGGTGACTTGACGCCAAGGCGCCGCCAGCCGCCGCCAGCAACAGGCAGGCTCTGGCCAAATGGGTAATTCTGGGATTCATATTCAATCTCCGGGTAGGGTTACAGCAGATGCTGCATGTCCACTACGCGGCAAAACGCAGACCGGATTCAAAATAATTGATCAACCTGACATCTTTGATGTTTTGGCCCGGATGATTCGTGCGGGAATACAATTTTGGAATACAGCCCAAAAAATGCCGCAACCGGCTATCCATTTCAATGAATTCCAATCTTCCGAACGCTTTGCACCGACCCGTTCGTTCCCAATACGAAGACTTCATGCGCCATGTGTACATCACAGGTGCCGCCAAAACCGATCGCACCGGAACAGGCACCCGCAGCGTTTTTGGTTACCAGATGCGTTTTGACCTGAACGAAGGTTTTCCGCTGGTCACCACGAAAAAGGTG
The DNA here is from genome assembly GCA_031418135.1 of Rhodoferax sp. Taxonomy (GTDB): domain Bacteria; phylum Pseudomonadota; class Gammaproteobacteria; order Burkholderiales; family Burkholderiaceae_C; genus JANYCG01. The sequence continues at coordinate 17,109 of JANOWY010000350.1, forward strand.
TTCGTCAAGGCCATCGTGCAGGAACTGCTGTGGTTCCTCACCGGCTCTTCCAACAACAACTGGCTCAAAGAGCGCGGCGTAACGATTTGGGACGAATGGGCCAAGCCCGACGGTGACTTGGGCCCGGTATATGGTGTTCAATGGCGCAGCTGGCCCACGCCCGATGGCGGCCATATCGACCAGATCAGTGAAGTCGTCAACACCCTCAAGAGCAACCCCGATTCGCGCCGCATCATCGTCAGTGCCTGGAACGTGGCCGACTTGGGCAAGATGGCGCTGATGCCGTGCCACGCCTTCTTCCAGTTTTATGTGGCCCCGGCCACCGAAGCGGGTGGCAAAGGCTGCTTGAGTTGCCAGCTCTATCAGCGCAGTGCCGACATTTTTCTGGGTGTGCCGTTCAACATCGCCAGTTATGCCCTGCTCACCCATATGTTGGCCCAGCAGTGTGATCTGGAGGTGGGCGATTTCATCTGGACCGGTGGTGATTGCCACATCTACAACAACCACCATGAACAAGTCGAACTGCAACTCGCGCGGGCGCCAATGGCCTACCCGCGTCTGAACATCAAACGCAAACCGGCATCCATTTTTGACTACCAGTACGACGACTTCGAGTTTCCGGACTACCAGAGCCACCCGGCCATCAAGGCCCCGGTAGCGGTTTAAGACGCGGCACCCCAAGACATGCAAATCAAAATGATCTGGGCGCAAGCCCGCCAGGGTGTGATTGGCCTCAACGGCACCATCCCGTGGCATGTGAGCGAAGACATGGCGCATTTCAAGGCGTTGACGCAAGGCAGTGCTGTCATTATGGGGCGCAAGACCTGGGAGTCGTTGCCAGTCAAATTCCGTCCTCTGCCGGGTCGTCGCAATATCGTGCTGACCCGCAACCCACAATGGCACCCGCAAGGCGCAGAAACTTTTTCCGGCCTTGAACTGGCGCTGCACCATTGCCCACCCGCACAAACGGTTTGGATCATCGGCGGTGCTGAAATCTATCAACAGGCTTTGGCATTTGCCAAGGTCGCGCATGTCACGGAAATAGATGCGGACTACCCAGGCGATGCCTTTGCACCCACGCTAGATCCAACTTGGGTCAAATCAACGGGTACCCCACAAACGGCCAGCAATGGCACCCGGTTTTCATTCAACGTTTACGAAAAAAAGTCAGGAGATTGATATGTCAGGTGCAGGTTTTCACGTTCACGGCCCCCACGACCACCAGATCGAACATGCCACCCAAGCAGGCCACACCGGGCATAGTGCCGATACCGACCATGGTAGCAGCATGATGAACCGGGTGGCCATGGCTACCGCCATCATTGCCACGGTCGGGGCCTTGTTTTCGTACATGGGTGGAGCCACCCAGGCCAATGCGGGCCTCTTCAAAAACAACGCGGCGCTGAAAAAGACCGAGGCCTCCAACCAGTGGAATTATTTCCAGGCCAAAAGCACCAAACAATCGTTGGCCGAGGTGTCGCGAGACCTGACCTCGGTGGAGGCGGACAAAGGCAAATACCAGGCCAAGATCGACCGCTACGAAAAAGAAAAAACCGAGATCAAGCTCGGTGCTGAAAAGCTCGAAGCCACCGCTACCGAGTGGGACAAACGCAGCGACGAACAGATGCACCAGCACCACCGCTGGGCGCAGGCCACCACGGTGCTGCAAATTGCCATTGCCATGGCCGCCATTGCCTTGCTGACCAAACGCAAATGGGTAGAGGTGGCCATGTACTGCGCAGCCGGTGCAGGCGCCCTGGTGGGCGCTTTGGCCATGATGCATTACTGAATGGCAAGGCGAGCCTGAACCCATGAAACTCGCCACCTGGAACGTCAACTCCCTTACCGTTCGCCTGCCGCAGGTGCTCGACTGGCTGGCGGCGCAGCAGGCCGCCGGTGCACCGGTTGACGTATTGGCGCTGCAGGAACTGAAGTTGACGGACGACAAGTTTCCGCAGCAGGCCTTTGCCGACATCGGATATCACGCCCGGTGGTTCGGCCAAAAAACCTACAACGGCGTGGCTTTGTTGACACGCCAGCCGGTCAGCGATGTGGTCAAAAACATTCCGGGGTTTGAAGACGATATGGCACGCGTCATCACCGCCACCGTGCCGTCAGAACACGGGCCGGTGCGGGTGATTGGCGGGTATTTCCCCAACGGGCAAGAGCCCGGCAGCGAAAAATTTGAATACAAAATGGAATGGCTGCAAGGCCTGCGGGCCTGGGTCAAAACCGAACTGGCGGTGCACCCCAACCTAGTGATCATGGGCGACTACAACATCACCTTTGACGATGCCGACGTGTGGGACCCGGTGGGCCTGGCGGACACCATCCATTGCACCGAGGAAGAGCGATACCACCTGCGGGCGCTGATTGCCCTTGGCCTGACTGATGCACTGCGGTTGTTCCCGCAACCCCCCAAAAGTTACTCCTGGTGGGATTACCGCGACTTCGCTTTCAAGCGCAACAAGGGGCTGCGGATTGACCACATCCTGATCAGCCCGGCCCTCAAACCGCTGGCCAGCGCCTGCCTGATCGACAAGGCACCCCGCAAGAACGAACGCCCGAGTGACCATGCACCCGTGGTGCTGAGCTTGTCGGCCCGTTAATCAACGCCGGAAATGAGGCCCACAGGGCGGGCGTTTTAGTCAAAAATATCTAAATATCTAAATATCTAAATACCAATAAACAAAAATTAGATTTTGTCCACGTAAATATCGAACAATCAGCTATATATTTTATATAATTTATGATTTAATAATATTAATTTATTCATTAAATATATAATGGTTTAACTTTTTAATCCGCCTGTAACCAAGTTCTTGGCAGCTTACTTCTTGATGCTCATTTCGTTGCTGACGCTGGTGACGTTTTCTACCGCACGGGCCACCACCACAGCGCGATCCATCTGTTTTTGATCGTTCACAAACCCGCTGAGTTGCACTTCGCCTTTGCGGGTGGCCACTGACACATCGACGCTTTTGATGTCCGGGTCGTTCATGAATGCGGCCTTGACCCGTGCCGTGACGATGCCGTCGTCCACGCCAACACCCACAGAAGTCGGTGCGCCCTTGAGGCCGAGTTTGTTGTCCACGTTTTTCACGCCTTTTACAGCGCGGGCCAGTTCTATGGCGCGGTCTATTTGTGACTGGTTCAGGGCAAAACCGCTGAGCTGGACTTCACCTTTGCGGGTTTCAACCTGGAAATCAAAACTCTTGATGTCGGCATCGGCCAACAGGGCCGACTTCACACCGGCGGTGACCACCGTATCGTCGATCTCCGTGCCGACCGTGGTGGTGGCCACGGGTGTGCTAGCCGGGGTTTCGGTTTTGCTGCAACCGGCGGCAAAAAGAGCACCAAAGCTGATAACGCCAACGGCAATCAGAAGCAGGGGCGAATGGGTTTTCATAAACAATAGCTCCAAATAAATAAGTTTGCTGTACAGGCGAACCCCAGGTGCATATGGGCCTCCACAAGGGCTCGTTGGGGCAAAAAATCAGCGTGAAGGAATCACCAAGATCGTGCCATTCGGGTTGGTGGCACCTCTTGCGCCTGTATTGCCCGTGGCCCCGGTGCTGCCCGTGGCCCCGGTGCTGCCTGTGGCACCGGTATAACCTGTCGCGCCGGTATCGCCGGTGGCACCCGTGCTGCCGGTACTGCCGGTCGCGCCGGTGTAGCCGGT
>JANOWY010000351.1:0-3779 GCA_031418135.1 Rhodoferax sp.
CGAAAGGTGAAAGGCGGAAAGTCTTGCACGCCCATTTTCATGATGGGCCAATTGATGCCCCAGACCATGGTGAGAATCACCAAAACCACCCATTGCCGCTGCGAGAGTTTGTGCATGGCTGAATTGTCGTGAGTTTGGGCGGCTTCAAGCGCAGTCTTGACCGATCGTACCTGTTCATACAATGCGGCTATGACTTGGAAACTTGCAGTGAAAGCAGCCCTATTGCGTTTTGCTGAACGTCACAAAACCGCAACAGTTGAGCGTGTCCATTTTTTAGCAGAGGAGTTGCCCCAAATTGTCGATGCGACGGGAAGTTTAGGTAATACGCCAAGTCAAACAGTAAGCCGCGTTTTCCAGGAATTGCGAGAGGATGGGTTTTTGTATTTTTCGCATGCTGGCCAGTACATCATCAATCAGTATCCTATTAAGGTGATCGACGAAGATGTTGCTGATGATGTACTGGAGAACGCGATCAACTCGAAACAGCTAGTATTACAAGATGTATTGGCGACTGATTCAATGGCGCAAACTCGAATTCGGCGTGGAGCGGCCGCGCTTCGCCGCGTAACGATGAATAACTACCGCATGACCTGTGCAATTTGTGATGTTCGCGAATTGCCTCTGCTTGTCACAAGCCATATTGCTCGTTGGGCAGATCGGCCTGAAGCGCGGGGGTTTTTAACAAATACGATTTGTTTTTGCGCCTTTCACGATGCGTTGTTTGAAAATGGTTTTTTTTCATTTTCAGACAGTTTGGAAATCATCACAAAATCGCAAATCGACAGTAAGTCGATCTTGATATGGATGGATTCTTGCACCTCGGCGTTCAAAACGCCGCGGGTTTTACCAGACGCTCGGTATTTGGCCGAGCACAGGATTCGGGTTGGTCTCGCTAAATGTTGAGCTTTCACTGCTGGCTAAGGATTCGGTCAATAAGATTGACACGAAATTCCATTCCGTTGCTATAAATGACTTTTCTTGACATGCTGGGCGCCGCCGAGCGCCAAAACCATTCCATGTTGTGCGTCGGGCTTGACCCGGAGCCCACCCGCTTCCCCGGCAAGTTCAAAGGCGATTCCAACAAGATCTACGATTTTTGCGCGGCGATTGTGGATGCCACGGCCGATTTGGTGATCGCCTTCAAACCGCAAATCGCCTACTTTGCGGCGCACCGTGCCGAAGGGCAGCTGGAGCGGCTGATGGAGCACATGCGCCGGGTGGCCCCCCAGGTGCCGATCATCCTGGATGCCAAACGGGGTGACATTGGCAGCACCGCCGAGCAGTACGCCATCGAGGCCTTTGAGCGCTACGGTGCCGATGCCGTCACGCTGTCGCCCTTCATGGGGTTTGACTCGGTCGCGCCGTATTTGAAGTTTGACGGCAAGGGCGCGTTTTTGTTGTGCCGCACCAGCAACCCGGGCGGCAACGATTTGCAGAACCAGCGGCTCTCGTCGGTAGAAGGCGAACCGCTGCTGTACGAACACGTGGCTCAACTGGCGCAGGGCCCCTGGAACCTGAATGGCCAGCTCGGCCTGGTGGTGGGGGCCACTTACCCGGCCGAGATCGAACGCGTGCGCGCCATTGCGCCCACCTTGCCACTGCTGATACCCGGCGTGGGTGCACAAGGCGGCGATGCGGTGGCCACGGTGAAGGCCGGGCGCACCGCGCAAGGGCCGATCATCGTCAACTCCTCTCGCGCTATTTTGTATGCCTCGGCGGGTGACGATTTTGCGGGCGCGGCAAGGCGCGAGGCGCAAAAAACGCGCGATGTGTTGCAAGCCGCACGGGGCAGTTAAGCGCATGCCAGCCCCCGCGTTGCATCCCTGGCCGCAGCCGCCGCAGCCCCGCCGTGTTCAGCCACAACCATGAACTTCGAACTACCTTGCCCTGACCTCTCTGCCTGGCGCGCCGGCAACACCGGCACGCCGGGCGTTTGGCAATTTGAATCAGGCCTGCCGGGCCGCCACGTCATGATCTCGGCGCTGGTGCATGGCAATGAATTGTGCGGTGCCTGGGCGCTGATGGGCTTGCTCCAGGCGGGCGTGCGGCCACTGCAAGGCAGCCTGACCCTGGCCTTTTGCAACCTGGACGCGTTCGACCGCTTTGATGCCGGCAACAACCATGCCTCCCGGCTGGTCGAAGAGGACCTGAACCGCCAGTGGATCGATGAACGCATGCAGGCCGGCAACACGCTGGAGCGACGGCGGGCGGCAGCATTGTTGCCTTTCGTTCAGGCTGCCGACTGGCTGCTGGATTTGCATTCCATGCATGACGGGGGTCCGCCGCTGGTGCTGGCCGGTGTGCAGCCGCGCAACCTGGCGTTGGCGCAGCAGATCGGTGCGCCGGCGCATGTGGTAATCGACGCGGGTCATCACGATGGTGTGCGCATGCGTGATTACGGCCGTTTTGGCCAAATGGTCGATGACGGCTCCCGATACCTGTTGATCGAATGCGGCTTTCATGGCGAATTGGCCAGCCGGCATGTGGCGCAAGACCAATGTGTGCGGTTTTTGGCCGCTTCAGGTGTTGTGCCACAAAAGACCTTGACCACGATGCTGCCCGGCTGGCTGGGCCCCGATGAGCCAGAGCAATGGGCTTTGCACGTGACCGGGCCAGTGGTGGCCAAATCGGGCGACTTCAGGTTTGCCGCGGTTTACCGGGGGCTGGATGTGATCGCCAATGCCGGTACCGTGATCGCCTGGAATGGCGATGTGCCGGTGGTGACACCTTATGACGACTGCGTGCTCGTCATGCCCTCCAGCGCACCAGCACGCGCCGGGGTGACGGCGGTGCGGTTTGCGCGGCGCACGTTGTTGGCGCGTCAGTCGTCAAAGCCGTAAACCTGGCCGGGACCAGAGTGTCTCAGGCGGTGCCGCTTGGCGTCAAATCCGCCAGCGCGGTTTTTACATCGTCCGCAAAGGCGGCATCGTTGCCGACACGGTTGGCCAGCAGCAGGCAGAGCTTGGTCAGAAAAAGCTCGGATTGTTGCGGCCCGGCCTGGTCAATCGCTTCGGCCAGGCTGTCGTAAACGTTTTCAAGCTGGGGGATGGTCAAACCGGGTGTGGGGCTGTTCATCGATTTAACCTTTTGCGGTGGCGGTTTGCAGGGCTTTGCGCAACTGGTGCACATTGAGTTGCGGCCAGCGGGCGCTGATATGGTGGTCGGGGCGGATCAGGTAGACCCCGGTTCCGTAATGGGCGATCACATCGGCGTTTGATTCGTGGCGCACGGTGATCGCGTGGCCGTCGGCGCGGAACTGTTGCAGCAAGGCGTTGGCCTCAGGGTCGGGTTGGGTGTAGCCATCCAGCATCAGCACCAAAAACCCGGCAGGGAAATCATCCAGCAAATATCCGCCGTCGCGCAAGCGCACATTGGCCATGGGTTCTCCCAATGCAATGCCATCGAGCCTGGGGGCCTGCGTGGGCGGGGTGGGCGGGGTGGTGGCGGTGGGTGAATTCAACGGTGAATCGGTGTACGCATGCGCCCGCGAGGTGCGCCAGTGGTAAAGCGGGCGCACGAAGGCCTGGGTGAGCGAGAGCGACAGCACTGCGTCGCGCAGCAGGCGAAAGCCGCGCGTTGGGGGTGTCATGAAGCGGGTGCTTTTACCGGCCTCTTGCACAATCTCGCGGGCGGCAGCGACGCGCTCGTGCGAATAGGTGTCCAGCAGTGAAAGCGGTGCCTGACCTTGTGCCACCAAGGCCAGTTTCCAGGCCAGGTTTTGTGCATCTTGCAAACCGGTGTTGGCCCCGCGCACACCAAAAATCGGCAACAGATGGGCG
>JANOWY010000352.1:0-10503 GCA_031418135.1 Rhodoferax sp.
TTGCCCGGCTTCACGCTTAAAAACTACGTGGCTGTGTTTGAGGGCTGTGGCGACCTTTCCGATTCCGGCGAGTTGTGCGTCACGTTTAAAACCTACCTCTCCACCTTCAAGTTTTGCCTGCTGGTCTGGCTGATCACGCTGGTGACCGGCTTCGCCATTTCCTATTTCATGGCCTTCCATGTGCACTCCAGCAGTGTGCAAACGGTGCTGTTTATTTTGTGCACCATCCCGTTCTGGACTTCCAACGTCATCCGAATGATCTCCTGGGTGCCGCTGCTGGGGCGCAATGGCTTGGTCAACCAAGCGCTGGTCGGCAGCGGCCTGGCGGCGCAACCGGTTGAATGGCTTTTGTTTTCTGACTTTTCGGTCGTGCTGGCTTTTGTTCACTTGTACACCATGTTCATGATCGTGCCGATCTTCAACTCCATGATGCGCATCGACAAAAGCCTGCTTGAGGCCGCCAGCGACGCGGGCGCTTCGGCCTGGCAAACCTTGTGGGGCGTCATCGTACCGCTGAGCAAAACCGGCATCATCATTGGCTCCATCTTCGTCATCACCATCGTGATGGGCGATTTCGTCACGATTGGCGTGATGGGGGGCCAGCAAATTGCCTCGGTGGGCAAGATCATCCAGGTGCAAACCTCGTACCTGCAATTTCCGCTGGCCGCTGCCAATGCCGTCATCTTGCTATCGCTGGTGCTGATGATCATCTGGGCGTTGACCCGTCTGGTCGATATCCGAAAAGAACTATAGATATGGCCCCCACGCTCCGCCGCTTCGCGGGTCGCTGCCCCCCAAGGGGGCTAATTTTGACTGCGTCGCTCTTCGAGAACCTTGGGGCGGCCCGGCGGAAAATTGACCCTTACGCTCCACCACGGCCCGGCGGCAAAACATCATGACTGCGCATAAACGCTCTGCCGGTTTCTGGTGGCTGGCTGCCTTCTTTGCCCTGTTTGTGCTGTTCATGTACGGCCCGATGCTGGTTATTGTGGTGCTGAGTTTTCAAGGGCCTGAAGGCGGGCTGACTCTGCCGCTGCGCGGTGTTTCGCTGCACTGGTTTTATAAATTGGCCGAAGGGCTGGGGGTGGTGGACATTGGCGCGGCGCTGCGGCGCTCGCTGGGTTTGGGCCTGGTTGTGATGGCGCTGACGGTAGTGTTCTCGGTGCTGGCCGGGTTGGCTTTCCGCAAAAAACTGGCCGGCGGCAATGCGCTTTTTTATGTGGTGGTGGCCAGCCTGATCATGCCATCCATCATTGTTTCGCTGGGCATCGGGTTGGAGTTCCGCCTGCTGGACACCGGCATCAAGCAAGTGCTGGAACGTTTTGGCATGCAGTCTGCGCTAGAAGACTATGGCACCGCGCTGGGGCTGTACACCTCGGCGCTGGGTGCCCACCTCACCTGGACATTGCCCTTTGGCCTCTTGATCATGTTTGCCATCTTCAACCGCTTCAACCCGGCCTATGAAGAAGCCGCGCGGGATCTGGGTGCCACGCCCTGGCAAAGCTTCCGCCACGTCGTACTGCCGCTGATCGCGCCCTCGGTGGTGGGTATTGGCATGTTTGGTTTTACGCTCTCTTGGGACGAAATCGCCCGCACCTCGCAGGCCATCGGCGATGCCAACTCCTTGCCGCTGGAGTTGCAAGGCCTCACCACGACGGTCACCACGCCTTCCATCTACGCGCTGGGCACGGTCACCATGGTGGTGTCATTCCTGGTGATGGGCTTGGCCATTGGGCTGGCCTGGCTGCTGGCCAAGCGGCAACAGAAAAAGCCTTCACCATGACCGATGCCGTGGTCTTGTCTGAAAACGACATTTATGAACGCATGGTGGCCACCATTCTGGACCACCGCCTCTCCCCCGGCACCAAGCTGGTAGAAGAGAAACTCGCCACGGCTTTTGGAGTGTCGCGCACCCGCATCCGCCCAGTGCTGGTGCGCCTAGCCAACGAGCAGATCATCACCCTCACACCCAACCGCGGTGCCGTGGTGGCGCAGCCAACCGAAGAAGAAGCGCGCGAGGTCTTCCAGGTGCGCAAAATGATCGAGCCCACCTTGATCGAATGTTTCATTAAAAACGCGACGGCCGCTGACATGGCAACCCTGGCCGCCTGCATCGCCGCCGAAGAAGCCGCACGGGCTGCCGGTGACATGCGCCGCGCCATTCGTTTATCAGGCGATTTTCATTTGCACATTGCCAACGCCGCCCAGCACCAGACGCTGGGGCGCATCCTGCGCGAGCTGGTATCCCGCACCTCGCTCATCCTGATGAGTTACAGCGTGAACCACCTGCAAGCCCGCCCGGACGCCACCGCCTGTGGCTGCCAGGAGCACCGCGCCTTGCTGGATGCGATCCGGCTGCGAGACCCGCGCGAGGCTGCCCGGCTGATGCACGAACATCTACAGCAACTGGAATCCCAATTGCAGTTTTCCCGTTCGACTGAAGAATCGCCCGACCTGATGTCCCTTTTTGGGGTTGCGCATGCATAAGCTGCTCATCATCAACCCCAACACCTCTGCGTCCGTCAGCGCACTGCTCCAGTCACACGCAGCGAAATGGGCTGGGCCCGATGTTCAAGTGCAAACCCTCACCGCGCGGTTTGGCGCACCCTATATTGCCTGTGAAGCCAGCTATGCCGTGGCTGGCCATGCCGTGCTTGATATTTGGGCACAGGCACAAAGCCAGGGCAGCAGCACCTTTGACAGCATCCTGATTGGTTGTTTTGGTGACCCCGGCCTGATGGCCCTGCGCGAAACCTGTGCCGTGCCGGTGACCGGGCTGGCCGAAGCGGCTTTCGTCGCTGCGGCCAAAACCGGGCGGTTTGCCATCGTCACCGGCGGCGAACGCTGGCAACCGATTTTGGCGCGCCTGGCGCATAGCCTGGGGTTTGGCGAGCAGTTGGCCGGCATTCACACCGTGGCCCCCAGCGGCGCAGAAATGGCCCAGGCCCCCGAAGCCGCGCAAGCCTTGTTGACCTTGGCCTGCCAACAAGCGGTTGCACAGTTTGGCGCCCAGGCAGTTATTGTGGGCGGTGCCGGGCTGGCCGGTATGGCGGCACGTATCCAACCCGCAGTTGAAGTGCCCCTGATCGACAGCGTGGCGGCCGGGGTTCAGCATGCCCTGCAGGGTAGCCAAGCCATTGCGTCAACCAACCGACGGTTTGACTTCCGCTGGCAAGGCGTTTCGGCCGAGCTGGCGGCACTCGGAACACCGGCGGGCTGACCCGCAGCTGCGGGTAGCGGCCCAACAACACCTGGTAGCGAAGGTTGCGTCTATTCCAACTTGACGCCCGTATCCTTGACGACTTTGCCCCAACGCTCCAACTCCTGCACCATATAACTGCCCATGGCTTCGGGGCTGGAAGGCGCTACTTCAACACCCGCATCTGACAAGGCCTTGGCGGTTTCAGGCGATGCCATCAGTTTGGCGATCTCGGTGTTGAGCTTCAGCACAATGTCACGCGGTGTACCAGCCGGGGCCAGCAACGCCAGCCAGACCGACGCGTCATACCCGGCAACGCCCGCCTCTTGCAGCGTGGGCACATCGGGCAACTGCGGAATGCGTTTGGCCGTGGTCACCGCCAACGCCTTCAGCCGCCCCTGGGGCACCTGCGAGAGCGCATTGGGTACCCCGGCGAAGCTGCTTTGCACTACGCCCGAAACAAGATCAGTGGTGGCCCCGGCACTGCCCCGGTACGGCACGTGTTTGAGCGGCGCGCCCGTCATGTTGACAAACAGGCCGCCCATCAAATGCTGGGCGCTGCCGTTGCCGCTGCTGGCGTAATGGATGGTGTCGGGGGCTGCTTTGGCGAGCTTGATGAACTCTTGCACAGTGTTGGCCGGCACTTTGGGGTTGATCAGCAAGACGTAGGCTGAATCCACCAATTTGCCCACCGGCGTGAAGCTCTTGATCGGGTCATACGGCATGTTTTTATACAACCACGGGCTGATCACATGGGTGCTGGAAACCATCACCAGCGTGTAACCATCGGGTGCTGATTTGGCAACAAAATCGGTGCCAATCGTGCTGCCCGCCCCGGCCTTGTTTTCAATGATGAAGTTCTGCCCCAAAGCGGCCGTGAGCTTCTGGCCCAAAATGCGCGCGGTAACGTCGGTAAAGCCGCCGGGTGCAAATGGCACGATAAGTTTGACCGGTTTGTTCGGGTAATTCGCCGCGCCCTGCGCCAGGGCCGCGCTGGCAAACAGCAGACCCACCAGCGCCGACGTCAACTTCAGGCCCATCGATTTGCGCGTCATGGCACTACCCCAAATAGACCGGTTCGGTCATGGTGAAAAAGCTGTTCAAAATCGAATACACCATCATGTAGTTCTTTTGCTGGAAGCTGGCATGGGAGATACCCGCCATCACGTTGAACTGCTTGTTCATGTTGGGCAACAACTTGTAGAAGCTGATCAGGTCTTCCAACCCGGCGATGCCATCATGCTCACCGCGCAAAATGATGGTTGGCACGGTGATGTTGGCCGGGTCTACCAGCGGCAATTTGGAGCACATGTCCACATAAGTGCCGGTGGGCATCGAATCGTCCAGCGTCAAAATCGCATCCGCAAACGCTTCAACCGTAGCCATGTCTGCCGTACCGGGGTGGTCGCGCTGGAAGATGCTGTGCACAAAAAGCCGGTCTATGGGGCGGCGGTTTTTGGCCAGAAACTCGGGCAGTTTTTTGCGCCGTTGCTCCAGCGTGGGGCTGCCTTCACCAGTCCAGACAAAAGCATCCAGCGCAATTTTTCTGACGCGCTCGGGGTGCCGCTCGCAAAACAGCGCCGCCTTCAGCGCCCCGGAAGAAATGCCGTAAAACAGCATCTGGCTCACACCGGTTTGCGCCATCACATAAGCGCTGCCCGCGGCGATGTCGTCGGCCCCATTGCTGATGTCGCTGTTGATGTTGCGGAACTTGCTGGAGCGCCCGTAACCTTCGTTGTCCATGGTCCAGGTGTCAAACCCCTGGTTGGAAAACCAATCCATGGCCGACGACCAGGGCCGGCCCGGCACAGACAGATCAAACGTCGGCTGCGCGGCCATCGACGAACCATGCACAAAGAAAATCGTGCCCTTGTGCGGCACAGCAGAATTGGCCTTTTTGTTCCACAAAAACAGCTTGACATCGCCATCCGCCGTGGGGCGGCTTGTCCAATGTTCAGTGCCACCAGTCCAGGTTACTTTTTGATCTTCAGCAGGCATTCAGCGTCTCCAAAATAGACCCGAATCGTAGCGCCAAGCGCCTGTGTTTCACCGCAACCGGCTGAAAATCAGCCTTCCACTACCTCGCCGTCCAATGCTTCGAACAAGTCGGGAATCAGCTGCGACAGCTCCGCCGTTGCAATCGCCACATCGGCGTCAAAACCGTCGTCTTTGCCCTGTGCCGAATTGGCTTCAAACACCACGTCCAGAAACGCCACCCGCTTCACCTGCAAGGCATCGGTCAACACCAGCGAGACGCGGTTGTTCCAGGTCAGCGCCACGCGCGTGGGTTGTTTGCCGCTTTCAATGTGCGCCTTCACTTCATCAATATCGAGCGCATGGCGGGCATACCGCACCACAGCCTTGGTTTCATCGGCCGCTTTTAACTCACATTCGCGGTCCACACTGAAGGCCTGTGGTGGCTCCTGGGTGGTGAGCCACTGGCCCATGGCGACGGCAGGCGAGGTGGTGGTCTGGATCAGCGTTACCGCAAAACCCGCCAGGCACTCCACCAGCAGCGACAACACTTCATCGGCCTTTTTGCTGCTGCCCGCATCAATCACCAGCAGACGCGCCTTTGGGTCAATCCACACCGTGGTGTGGCCGATTTTGGTGAAGGCCTGCGACAACAGCGCATGGCGAATGTCTTCCTTGATGTCACGGGTTTCTTTTTTGCCCGGTTTGCGGCCCGTGCCGGCTTCAATCTCGGCTACTTTTTCTTTGGCTTTGTCATTCACCACACTGGCTGGCAGCAGCTTGACCTCGTACTTGAACTTCAAAATGCGATGGCCTCCCACTGCTTCCACCAGCGGGCCGTTGGCTTCGCCACGGGGTTCGGTCCAGCCGAATGACTTCTCTTGGCTCAGGCCACACGGTACAAACCGCACAGCCTGCAAACCGGCTTCCATCGCCTCCAGCGATTGATTCCATCCGGGGGTTATCCGGTACACCAGCAAATTTTTAAACACGATTTCCCTTAATGTTGATATAAAACTTGACCAAACTTTACCCTGCGTTTATGTGGAATCACTTGAGAATTACCCAAATCACGCAAACTTCTTTTCACCCGGATGCTCTGTCGTTCATCTGGTCTTTTTAACCAGGAGTTCTGTATGTCTTCGACTTTTAAAACCCGTTTTTCACCCCTGTTGCTGGCTGGCCTGTTGGCTACTGCCGGTTTTTCGGCCTTGGCCCAAACCACACCTGCCAACCCGGCAGACAGCGCACCCAAGGCCCAGCGCGGCATGGGCGGCGGCATGGGCCATGGCCAGCGTGACCCGGCCCACATGCAGCAAATGATGGAGAAGCGCCAGGCGGATCTGAAAGCCAGCCTGAAAATCGAGCCCGCCCAGGAAGCCGCCTGGACGGCCTTCACCACCGCCATGAAACCCCCGGCCGACATGGCACAGCGCCGTGATGCCATGCGGGCCAGCATGGAAAAGCTCAGCACCCCCGAGCGGATTGACCACATGAAGGCCATGCGAACCCAGCGTGATGCCGAAATGGCCAAACGCGAACAAGCCGTCAAGGACTTTTATGCCGTGCTGACACCCGAACAGAAAAAGACGTTCGACACGCGCCGCCCGATGGGCGGACCAGGCCATGGCGAACGCAGCGGCCAGGCCGGCGGCCACAACCATGCCGAAAGCGGCTCAGACCACAAAATGGGTGCCATGGGGCACATGGGCGGCATGGGCGCCATGAATGGCATGGGCGGCCAAAAAGGCGGCCAAGGTGGCGAACACAACCACAGCTAACCCTGACCAGCCGGGGCGGCCCGTCAAGCGGGTTCCTGGCTAACCGAGCAAGGTTTTGAGTTCGCCGCTGGTGATGAGCTTCTCCACATCATCAGCGCCGCCTACCAGCGTGCCCTTGACAAACACCATCGGGAATGTGGGCCAGCCGGTCCACATTTTCAGCGCGTTGCGTTTGCGCCAGGTGTTGAAGTAGTTGCCGTACTCAAGGTATTGGTAACTGACCGAGGCTTCATCGAGCAGCTTGCGGGCTTTTTTGGGCGCGGGGTTTTGCCCCATGCCCACGATCACCACGGCATTCGCCGCAATGGCGGCCTGCACTTCTTTGACGATCTCTTGCTGATGGTTGCTGATTTTTTCACGCACCGCGGCATGAATATGGCTTTCGGCTAGGATAGGACGTGGCATGAAAACTCCTGAGGGAAACGGTGTAAGCCGGTGGCAAACAATATGACCATTATCGGTCGCCACCCCCAGAGTCCCGCCCTGAATCAGCCCCAAACCCGCACTATCCTAGAGGCCGCACCCCAATCAGCCAGCCGTGCAGCCAAAAGGCAAACACGCCCCAGGCCAGCAGGCCAACACCCACGGTGACGACTGTTGCACCCGTTTTACCGGGCGGGTAAACCGTGTTCTGGGCCCGGTCGCGGCGGCGGCTGGCCACAAAATTCCACACGGCCCACGCCAGAAACACACCAAACAACAGCACATGGGCGCTGTTGCCATTGGCCAGCAAGTGCGCGAGTGCCCAGGTTTTCACACTCAGCACCATCGGGTGATGCAACCGCGCTTTGATCTGGTTGCCCGGCACATAGGCCGCCGCCAGCAAGATGAACGACAGCAGCATCAACACGCTGGCTACATGGCGCATGGCCACTGGGGGGCTCCATAGTTGCACAGGCTGCTGCCTGGCCACGCCAAAACCATAAACGATGAGCGCAAAACCCGCTACCGACACCAGCGAATAAACGCCTTTGTAAGTGCCCTCACCGACCCGCGCCAGCGTGCGCGTACGCCAGCCATCGGCCACCATGCGCACCCCGTGGGGCAGCATAAACATCAGCAAACCAGCGATCAACCATGTCATAAAGTACCCTTGTAACGGCCTACCAGTTACCCACTACGCGGTTCTTACCGGCCCGCTTCGCCTGATACATCCCTTCATCGGCGCGTTTCACCGCACTGTTGGCTTCTTCAGTGGCCATCACTTGCGCCACCCCGGCGCTGAAGGTAATGCGCACCTCGTCTTGCGCATTCATGAAAGGCCTTTGCGCCAACACACGCTGCAGGCGGGTAATGGCGTCAATGCCACGCTCCAGCGGCGTATCGGGCAACAACACAATGAACTCTTCGCCGCCGTAACGCGCCATGGTGTCTTGCGGGCGCAGCGCGTCACGCGCCACCACGGCCAGGTGGCGCAGCGCGGCATCACCCACGGCATGGCCCAGTGTGTCGTTCAGGTTTTTGAAGTTGTCAATATCCAGCATGGCCACCGATAGCGGCGTGTTGGCCCGGCGCAGTTTGGAGATTTCGCGGTGCAGGGCTTCGTCCATGCCTTTGCGGTTCAGCGCGCCGGTCAGCGGGTCATGGCGGGCCAACACCGAGAGACGGTCCAGCTCGGCATGCAGGCGGCCAATTTGTTGATCGGTGGTGAGTACCTTTTGCCGCATGTCAACCAGCTCGTCATGCACCATTTGGCTGTCTTGCGCCATGGTGTGGGTAGCGGCCAGCAGCTCGCGCAACAAGTCGGTGACTTCGCGCAGGTCTTGGGCCTGGCTGATCTGGGCCGCGCAGGCCACCAGGTGCGCATGAAAACTGCCGCTCACCTTGGAAGCCTGGGCCAGGCGCTTCATGAAGGTGCCCAGCAACTCATGCACTTGCGCTTCGGCCTGGTCGCGCTCGTCGGCCAACATTTCGACCTGAAACCGGGTATCTTTGGCAGGCAACAAATCAGCCATGCCAACTCCAGCAGGGTAAAGCGCTCCAGGTTTTCAGAAAAGTTTTGAAAGACAGCACAAATGCGAGCCCGGTTGACAGCAAAACCACCATGTTACGGCCTTCGCCGCATTTTGTAACAAAGCGGCGATTCCCCAAGCCTCCAATCTACGCCTTAAATCAGTGCTTTATCAGGGTTTCAGGAAAGACATGACTTCCGTCACCGTGGCTCGCGGGTCTTCTTCATGCGGCACATGGCCCAGCGTGGGGAACAACACCACTTTGGCCCCTTTGATGTCTTGCCCAAATTTGGCCGCGTTGTCGGGCGGAATCAGCCGGTCTTGCCCACCCCAGATCACCAAGGTGGGCTGGGTAATGGTTTTAATCTGGCCCGCATCGCGCCCATGGCCTTGCGCCATCTGTTCAAACCGCTGCCCCAGCGCCTGGCGGTTGCCGGCGCGCAGGGTCAGCTCGTAATACCGGTCCACCATCTCTGGCGTTACCTTGCCTGGGTCGCCAAACACGCTTTTGGCGCTTTTCTCGACCACACCACGCGGCAACACGCTTTGCATCAACCAGCGCACACCGGGCAAGCGCGCCATCTGGAAGTCAATGGGCACCGATTGCGCCGCAAACGGGTATCCCCCCGCGTCCACCAGCAGCAACTTTTGCACGCGGGCGGGCGCGGCCACCGCCGTGGCCCAGGCAATTTCACCACCCAACGAATTGCCGCCCAACACCACCTGGGGCACGGCCAGTTTGTCCAGCACTGCCACCACAAACCGGGCGTAAGCGGCTATCGAATAATCGGCCTGCGGATGCGGCCCGGTCAGGCCAAAGGCGGGCAAATCGAAGCGAATCACCCGACGGTTTTGCGCCACCAGCGCTGCCGCCCAGCCATCCCACGTGTGCAAACTGGCCGCCGTGCCGTGCAGCAGCACAATGGGCGTTGGGTCGTCACGCGGGCCTTCATCACGCAGGTGCACCTGCATGCCCTGCACCGCCACAAACTGCGAAGGCGCAGGCGCCCAACGCGGCTTGAGCGATTCCACGCTGCGGTCAGGGGCCCAGGTGGCAACGATGCCCGCAACCGCAAAAACCAGAACGGCGATGAGCAAAACGCCCAGGATACGCAGAATGAGTTTCAAGCCTTATACCCATCTGACGAAAAATGATGCGGATCAGGCGGCATACACCAGCTCGCGGGCGCTGTTGATGCCCGCCAGAATGTAGGGGTTGCGCACGCTGGCGGGTTCCACCAAATCGACTGCACGGCCCAACAAGGCCTCCAGCTCGCCTTTCAGTGCAAAGTAAGTGTCCAGCCCACGTTTGGCCGCCGGTTCAAATTGAACCAGAAAATCAGCATCGCTGTGCGCCACGTCAAAATCTGCACCGCGCGCTGCCGACCCAAACACCTCAAGTTTGCGAATGCCCAGGCGGCGACAAATGCCAGAGATTTCGCCGCGCTTTTGATCAATGTCGGGGTGCATGAAATGATTGTCAACGATTTGGCGGCCATCAGGCCGTTTTGGCGCGTTCCGGGTAACTGGCCGCCATGCCATCGCGCACATCTTGCTGAATGCCGTAAGCCGGAAACGGGTAGCGCAGCCCGTTTTT
>JANOWY010000353.1:0-5070 GCA_031418135.1 Rhodoferax sp.
TTTTCGTAAAACTCGCGGGCGCGCAGGTCGGTGAGCAAACCCAGTTTTTCAATGGTGCGCTTGAAGCGGCGCAGCGCCACGTCAAACGGCTCGTTTTCTTTTACACGGATGTTGGTCATTACGTCAAAAATTTCTGAATGGGTGCAGCGTGCATTGGCGGGAAGATCAGGCCCGTTGGTGCGCTCTAGCGGTGTTCCCCCACTTCGGATAGTGCAGGCCGTGGGGGTAGGCCAGTAAAGCTAAGCATTATAGCCCGAACCCGGATGCCGACGCGATGGGAATCGAAGCGAATTGTCTGCAGTTCAGGCGCTCAGGCAATTTCACTGGCAACGGCGGTCTCGGCCTTCAAGGCCTGGGCACAGGCAAAAGCGCTGGCCCACGCCCACTGGAAGTTGTAACCCCCCAACCAACCGGTTACATCGATCACTTCGCCAATGAAATACAGACCGGGAATGCGCGATTCCATGGTTTGGCTGTTGAGTTCACGGGTGTCGATGCCACCTGCCGTTACCTCGGCTTTTTTGTAGCCCTCGGTGCCGGTGGGGGTGATTTCCCAGCGGCTCAGGCGCTCTGCCAATTGGAGCAGGGCCTTGTCAGCGGCCTCGTTGACAGGGCGTTGCCAGGCTACATCTTGCGCCACCCAGGCCTCGGCAAGTCGGCTCGGCACCAGGGCCGCCAGTTCATTGACGATGCGTTTTTTGGACGTGGTTTTGGCGTGAAGCAAATGCGCGGCCAAAGCAACCTGAGGCACCAAATTGATCCGTATCGGCGTACCTGCCAGCCAATAACTGGAAATTTGCAACACGGCAGGCCCGCTCAGGCCCCGGTGGGTAAACAGCAGGTCTTCGGCGAAACTGGTTTTGGTTTTTTTGCTGCCGGTCTCGATGATGACAGGCAGTGCCAAACCGGCCAGGGAGGCATAAGCAGCCCAGCCTTCGCCATCAAACGTCAGCGGCACCAGTGCCGGGCGAGGTGCCACGATGTTCAACCCGAACTGGCGCGCCAATTGGTAGCCGAAGCCAGTAGCCCCAATTTTGGGAATGGAGAGGCCACCAGTTGCTATTATAATTGAATTTGAAAATATTTGCATATTATTTATATCTTTTTTGATATTAATAATATAGCTAATTTTGCAATTATCATTTAAACAATTATTATTTTTATCTATTGACAATATTTCTATATCATTTATTAAGTCGACTTTGCCCTTTCTGCATTCGTTCAAAAGCATCTGGATCAGGTCTTCGGCTGACCTGTCGCAGAACAACTGGCCTTTGTGCTTTTCATGGAAAGTGATGCCGTGCAGCCGCATCAGGTCCATGAAATCCTGTGGGGTGTAACGACTCAGGGCTGAGCGGCAAAAGTTGGGGTTGTTGCTGATGAAGTTGGCGGCGCTGACGTCTCGGTTGGTGAAGTTGGCGCGCCCACCGCCTGAGATACGTATCTTTTCAGCCATTTTGGGGCTGTGGTCCAGCAACAGAACCTTCAGGCCACGTTGCCCCGCCAGACCCGCGCAAAACAGCCCGGCAGCGCCTGCGCCGATGATGACGGCATCGTAGTGTTGCGAAGGTTCCATAGCCCTGATTCTGACGCAGAACCGTGCCTGCGAGCAAAGTGCACCATCGCCCTGGCCCATCGGGGCTTGTCAATCTTCAGGCCGATTTCTGGGCAGTATTGAAGGCGGGTTCGGCGGTATAGCCATTGGCGGCTTGAACGCCTTTGACCACATCACCTATCACCATCACGCATGGGCTCACCATGTGCTCGCGGGCGACAACTTGAGTCAATTCACCCAGGCAACTCAGCACATGCCGCTGCGTGGGCAGGGTGGCGTTTTGTACCACCGCGGCCGGGGTGTCGAATGGCAATCCCGCCAACAGGCCTTGTTGAATTTTGTCGACGCCGCTGACCCCCATGTAAATCACCAGCGTCAATTTGGCTTGCCGCGCGGTATGCCCCAGAGCCCGCCAGTCCGCGCCTTCATCGCCTGGCTTGGCATGCCCGGTGACGAACACCACCCCGTGGGCGGCATCGCGGTGGGTCAGTGGAACACCCAGCGAGGTGACGGCCGCCAGCCCCGCCGTGATGCCATTGACCACGTCAACCCGTATGCCCGCCGCTTGCAGCGCCTCCACTTCTTCGCCGCCCCGGCCAAAGATAAAAGGATCGCCGCCTTTGAGGCGAACCACGTGGTGGCCCTCCTGCGCCGCAGAGATGATCAGTTTTTCAATAAATGCCTGGGGTGTGGATTTGCACCCACCACGCTTGCCCACGTGAACAATTCGAGCCGTTGGGGCGGCATAAAGGCGCACGATCTCATCGTTCACGAGGTCGTCCACCAACAACAGAGTGGCCGCCTGAATCGCTCTGACAGCTTTGATCGTCAGCAAATCGGGGTCACCCGGGCCCGCGCCCACCAAGGTACACCGACCACCTCCAACGCGCAGGTAATGCTCGTTCGACACCAGCGGAATCAGGCCGGCACTGCCACCACCACCCGCGTTGGGTTGTCCAGTCGGTATCAGGTGGGGCGGGAGCGTGTGGGTCATATGGATTTAACCAGACGCAAGATGTGTTCCACTTGCCTGGCAATTGATTCTGGCACCGTTTTGGTGCCATCCATCACCGCGCGGATGTAGGCCGCTGTTGATTCTGCATTTGTGCTTTTGGGCAGATCAGGCAATGTTGCCAGGGTGCCGCTTTGCGCCTCTTGCAGCGTTTGCTTGCGCCCCGAAATGAAACCGTCCATCTGCGGCATGCGTCGCGCGTCCGCCACGCTTTCCCCCTCTGTGCCGCGTAGCAGCATCGCATGGGTTTGCATCAGTTCAAACGTCGCAGCCATTGACACCGCGTACTCCGGGTGGGTGTAACTCGACACCAGCAGGCTTTTGCCCACGCAAGGGTTCATCAGCTTGACCACGCTGTGCGCCGAATTGCGCAGCCCCACCACCCGGCGCACGTCCAGCAGGCGTTGCAAACCGGGCAGCAAGACCGCTGTAGGTACAAATTGCACCTGCCCAGGTACTATTGAAGTAATAGCATGTAGTGTATGTATTTCAATAGATTCCAACACTTTTGATGTAAACACCCGGTTGGATTCAGTGGCCGTGCCGTGTATCAGCACCGGCAGGCCTTTGCGGGCCAGCAGCAGCGCCAGGAGTGGTGTCAGCGCTGGCAGTTTGCGGGCCCCGTTGTAGCTGGGGATGACGATGGTGACCTGCCCGCTGGCCACAGCTGGAACCCGGTGCAGGCGCTGGTGGGTGGCATCCAGAAATCCGGCCATCTCCTGCGGTGTTTCCCCCTTGATGCGCATCGCCAGGCAAAACGCGCCCGTTTCCAGATCGGTCACCGTGCCGTCGAGCAACTGGCCAAATAAATCCGCCGCCTGTTCGCGGGCAAGCGGACGGGCGCCGTCTTTACCCCGGCCGATTTCCTTGATGTAATTGGCGATTCCCATGGCCCGATTGTCGGCGACGGGCTGATGCCGGTTTAGGCAGTTTGGCTATGAGCTTAAGGGCGGGGCGCTCACCATGCTTTCCGAAATGCGTCAAAATCCTCCCATGCTGTCTTCCAACGCACTGCACCTGGCGCAAACCCTGGTTCGCCTCAACACGGTGAGCGACAACTCCAATCTGGAACTGATCCACTTCATCCGTGATCACCTCGCCAGGCTTGGAGTCAAATGCCGCCTCACCTACAACGCCGACAAAACCAAGGCGAACCTGTTCGCCACATTGGGCGAAGGCAAGCCGGCGGGCATTGTTTTGTCGGGCCACACCGACACTGTGCCGTGGACGGGGCAGGATTGGTCGGTCGACCCGTTATGCGGCGATGTAAAAGACCATGCCGACCCTGCGATTGGGCCCAGCCTGTATGGCCGGGGTAGCGCTGACATGAAGGGTTACATCGCCCTCGCGCTGTCGCAGGCCGAAGGGTTTTTGAACAGCCCGGCGCCGTATGCCATTCACTTTGCTTTTACTTACGACGAAGAAACCGGCTGTTTTGGCGTGAAGGAAATGATCGCCGACCTGCGCGAAGCGGGTATCCGGCCCTTGGCCTGTATCGTCGGCGAACCCACCCGCATGGTGCCCGCTATCGCCCACAAAGGTGTGTACCGATACCAGTGCTGTGTGCGCGGCAAGGCTGCGCATTCGTCGCTCACGCCGCAATCGGTCAACGCAATCGAGATGGCGGCACGGTTGATTGGCAAATTGCGCGACATGGGAGAGGGTTTTGAGCGCAACGAGCCGCGTTACGACGGTTTTGACGTACCGTTCTCCACCACCAGTGTGGGGCAGATGCAAGGCGGCATTGCCGACAACATCGTGCCGCGTGACGCCTGGTTTCGTTATGAATTCCGCGATTTGCCCACCGCCAGCGGGCTGGCGATGCAGCAGGCGTTGATCGCCCAGGCCCGGCAAATTGAGCTGGGCATGAAACAGGTTGATCCTGAGGCTGGATTCAGCTTCGATACGATTTGCGAAATCCCCAGCTTTTTGGGTAGCGCCGACGAGCCGGTGACGCGACTGGCACAGCGCCTGTCGGGCAACAACCGCGTCACCCAGGTCGCTTTTGGCACCGAAGCGGGGCTGTTCAAGCAGTGGGGCATTCCTACGGTGGTGTGTGGCCCTGGCAGCATTGAGCAGGCGCATCAGCCTGACGAATATGTGAGCTTGGCGCAGCTCGGGCAGTGCGAGGTGTTCATGGCCGGGTTGGCGCAAACTGCCAGCCTGCCTTGAATGAGTTCAGGTTAAGCCCCCTCAGGCCAAGCTGTCCGACCAGCGCTGCAATTGTTCAACCGTGGCTGTCACGCCGCCACACACAATTACCAGCACCGAATCAAACGGTTGCAGCACAGCAGCGGTGTCGTAGACGGGAGCCAGGGCTGCACCGCAGGCCGGTTCGATCACCAAGCGGTGGTCCGTGATGAAACTTTCGCAGGCTGTCACGGCGGCTTTGTCCGACACCACGGCACTGTGAATCGTGTGGTGTTGGGTCCATTCAAACGCCTGTTCACACACCTTTTTGGCGCCGAGCGACGAGGCAATGCTGGTGATGGCCTCCAGCTCC
>JANOWY010000354.1:0-15555 GCA_031418135.1 Rhodoferax sp.
ATGATGAGTTTGGGGCGGGTTTCGCGGGCTTTGGCCTCCATCGCTTCGTAGTCGATGGCTTCCTGGGCGTTCAGGCCGTACGAGACAACATTGAACCATTTGCCGCTCATGTTCAACGGCATGCCATGGGTCAAGTGGCCGCCTTCGGCCAGGCTCATGCCCATGATGGTGTCGCCGGGCTTCAAAAAAGCCAAAAAGACCGCTTCATTGGCCGAAGCGCCGCAATGCGGTTGTACGTTGGCGGCGTCGGCACCAAAAATCTGTTTGATGCGGTCAATCGCCAACTGTTCGGCAATATCGACGTATTCGCAACCGCCGTAATAACGTTTCCCAGGGTAACCCTCGGCGTATTTGTTGGTCAGTTGACTGCCTTGGGCCGCCATCACGGCAGGCGAGGCGTAGTTTTCACTGGCAATCAGCTCGATGTGCTGTTCTTGTCGCAGGTGTTCAGCCTGAATCGCGGCAAAAACTTCAGAGTCAGTTTGTTCAAGGGTAACGGAACGTTGGTACATGGCAGTCCTTTAAGCCGCAGGGGCTTTTGAGTCTTGGGCCTTTAAATCTGCGTCAGTTGCAGGATTCAAGGGGCTGCCCAGGCGAACGGCTGAACACTTTGACACCGGGTTTCAACAGAACATGAAAGAACGTCAACCCAGTGCCCAAGCGGTGCGCTTCCCAGTGGTATCCCACGTCGGCCCGGCAGCCTTGAATGGCTGTGAACCTATCGCCAGTTGCGCACAGGTACTATTTTACAGGGCAGCGACGCGGGAACCCGAAATGGCGTTCAGGCGGCTTTGCTCGGCCATCACTTTGGCGGCGTAGCCACCGTCAGATTCCTGGTTGGCCGCACCCACGTAGTGGCGCAGGCCTGCTTCAACGGAGCCCGCGCGGCTGATGCACTCGTGCAGAACCTTCACGCCCACCCGCAGGTTGGCCACCGGGTCAAAAGCCGCCAATTGACCACCGAAACTTTCGTATTTGTCACTGTGAACACGGGTCATGACCTGCATCAGACCTTGCGCGCCCACGTGGCTCTGGGCAAATGGGTTGAAGCCGGACTCAACCGCCACCACCGCCAAAATCAGGGTGGGTTCAAGTTTGGTGCGTTTGCCCAGTTCAAAGGCTTCGGCGACCAAGGCGCTCACCGGTTCGGGCGCCACCCGGTATTTTTTGCTCAACCAAAATGCCAAAGCAGCCTGGTGTTTGGGCAAATCGCGCGGGTTGGCAGCCGTGGCGCGCTCCAGCGCACGCTCGTCGCCAATCTCGGCACCAGCAGGCAAGTCGCTTTCAGCCAATTGCGCTTGGCGGGCTTGCAACCAGCCCATCAACCGGTTTTCGCCCGCTTGCAGCAGCAGTGGCTGTGTAACCAGCGTCAAGACCGTAAATGCCACGGCCAAACCCATCAGGGCGAAACCGTTGTGGGTGAGGGTGACCATGCCCCGCAGTGCCTGACGAAGGGCATGTCGTGCGGTCTGAACGATGCCCGGTGTGGAGAAACCGGGCGTGATGGAGGGTTCGCTGTGGGGGACGGTGGCACCGATGGCCATCCAATCGCCAAATTTTCTAGTCGCTGTCATAGCTCTTCCTTCTTGCACAAGACTACTGCAACGGCTTGCAGGATCGCAGGCTGGCAGTTGTTCTCGTTTGGGTTGGTACGCTGTTCAGGGCTGCACGTGGTTTGGAATATGTGCAATCCGCTGAAGTTGCCGGGGTCGGCAGCGGGTTCGGGTTAACCCCATTATTCTGGGATTGAGTGATTTTAAAGTGTTGTATATTCTTATTTCGAATATAAAAATGCTTCGTTATGCCTTCAAAATGGACTGCCAATGCTGGTGTTTTCCGAGGCTTGGGCCTAGACTGGCATCGTCTGCATTGAAAAAGCAGGCGAAGTGTCGGCAGTAGCCAGTCGTGCAGGGTTCCTCCCCAGCGATAAAGCGGCCCCGGCAAAATTGGCGGCAATCTATTGCAGCCAGCACGGCGGGACGATTCCCTCCCGCGTGCGAAGCAGACGGCATGGGCCTACGTGCCAGCCGTCAAGCCCGGTCAATCCCTGCGAAAGCGGGGATTCCCGGGCTTTCTGCTTAAAGCGCTCTGATCAATCCAACGTTGAGGCGCCTTGAGCGGTTGCAAATCACCGCCCTGTGAGGTATCCCTTTGGTGGCCCGTTGGCTGGCTCGTGGCGCTCTGGAGACTCGTTGCAAGCGGGCAGATGGCTTATCGACAGCGACAGTTCTGTGCAACTGCCGGGTCACTTGGCCCAATTTGAGCTGAAAAGGGGCGAAAATGCGGCCTTTGCTTTTTTCAGCCAGATTGCGGCAACACGGTTGCCAGTGATTGTTGATGGCACACCTTTGAAATCATTGTGACTACCCACACCACGACCAAAAACAGCGCCAGTCATTTGAATGTCGCGCAACTCGACGCCCTTACTGGCGGTGCCTTCTCTGCTCCAACCTCTGGCGAGCGCACCGCGCGCGTGCGTGACTGGCTGGTTACCGAGCCTGCGCCCGAACAAATTGCCGAGGTTTTCAAAGAATTAAGCGGCCGCGACAAGGGAGCTGCGCGCGCCTTGCGCGAAAAGCTGGACGACCTCAAACGTGCCAAAAACCAGGAAGCGATTGCCGCTGAATGGGCCGGGCGAGCACAGGTTTTGCTTGCGGTGCAAAAGCTCAACATTGCCGATGCGCTGGCATGGCAACGCGATGCTGCCAAAGCCGGGGCACCACTCTCGCGCGAGCCATTGGCCACGCTCAAGACCCAATTGGCTGAACGGGTCAGGGTGATTGAAGACCTGCAGCATCGGGTACAAGTTCAGCGCGAAGCGGCCGTGCTGTTGGCGCAGCGTATTGAGGTGCTTTCCACTAAACCCTGGCGCGAATCGCAAGCCATTTGGGAAGGGCTGCGTGCCGATGTGGCGCAATGGCAGGCGCAGGCCCAAGCCCTGCAAACGGATGCCAACTGGCCCAGCGTCGACGTCAAGTTTCCACCGCTGCTGGAGGCTTCCAGTGCCCAGTTGCTGGTGGTGTGGGATGCCTTTCAAAGCGCCTTGGCACAAGCGGTAGCCGCGAGTGATGATGCCGCCGCCGCGCTGCCACCCGTGGCCGTATGGGCGAATGAACTGCGTGCCCTGCGTGGTGTGGCGCCCGATGCACCCGCTGCTCCCCAAAAACCCAAGATTGACCCGGAACTGCGAGCCCAGGCGCAAGCGGCCGTGCGCGAAGTGCTGGCGAAACTGGAGCAGGAGGTGGGCGAAGGCCACGGCAAAGCCAGTGCAGGAGCGGCTAACGCGCTGCGCAATGCCTTGAAAGAAAACGGGCGCCTGATTGGTGACAAATTGGAAGCCCAGGCACACGCCGCGCTGGCCGCCGCAGGGGAACTGGAAGGCTGGCAACGCTGGCGCGCCGACCAGTTGCGCGAAGAACTCGTCAACAAGGCTGAAGCACTGCTCAAACGCGAACCAGGGCAGGAGCTGGGCGGCCGCAAAATGCAGGACAACCTGCGGCAAATGCGCGAACAGTGGAAACAAACCGACCAGGGCGGGGTGCCCAACCATGCTTTGTGGAAGCGCTTTGATGAAGCCTGTAACCAGGCCTACAAAGTGGTTGAGGCTTGGCTTGAAAAACTCAAGGCCCAGTCCGCAGAGCACCGGGCGCAACGCCTGGCCTTGATTGAAGAGGTCAACCAATGGGCGGCAGCCAACCAAACCGCGCTGGACGATGACTGGAAGGGCTTCCACCGCATCCTGCACCAGTTTGGCGACCGTTGGCGTGATTCGGGACATCTGAGCGAAAAAGAATTCGCCCAACTGCAACCGCAGTGGCTGGCAGCCATCAACGCGGCTGCAGCCCCGTTGGAAGCCATGCAAAAGATCAATCTGGAACAGCGCCAGGCCTTGATTGCAGAGGCGCAAAACCTGGGCGCAGCGCCTGTGCTGCGGGTAGATGCCGTGCGCGGCTTGCAACAACGCTGGCAAGCCCATGCCACAGCTGTACCGCTGGAGCGCCGCGCAGAGCAAAAATTATGGGATGCCTTTCGCAAACCCATTGACGATGCCTTTAACCGCAAGTCTGCAGAACGCGAAAAGGCCGAAGCCGAGCTGGGCGCACGAGACCGCAGCGTGCTGGATGCCGCCAAGGCATTGGAGGCCGCCAATGCATCAGGCGATGCCCAACGAATCCGTACGGCCATGGCGGCGCTCGAAGCAGCACTGAAAGGCCAGTTGGTCGCCCAAAGTTCTGTTCAGGCAGCCACTGCCCAAAATGCTGCCAATGAAGTCGTGGCCCAGAGCTTTAAAGAAAAAAGCGAATCTGTTGATGAAACAGTTGCATTGTTAGCTATTGAAAACGTAGCGGTTGTTGACACTGCGTCCGGTGAACCGCGCGATGCGGCAGCTGGTCGGGTCAGCTTTGACCCAGACCCGGCCACCGAAGCGCCTTCGCCCGTGGTGGTTGCGCCGCCGTTGGCACCTGCACCGCCCAAAAAACCGGTGATTGCCATGCGCGGCGATGATCGCCCCGGGCAGAAAAAGACAGAGCCCGTAGTAATGGGCCGAGGTGGCAAATTTGGTGATCGCAAAGATGCTGGGCGCCCTGATCGTGGGGATCGCCCCGGCGGCGGTGTTGGTCGTGCAGGCGGTGGTATGGGTGCGCCCCTGGGCGGCCCTGACCGTGGCTTTGGTGCCCGCGCTGGCGGGCGCGATTTCACACGTGACGACGACAGGGGCCAATACCGAGACGCACCCCGTTTGGGCGATACCGCTTTTCGGGCGCAACGTGATGCGCTGGAAAGCGCCCAAATGGCCCTTAAAAAGTTGGCGGCCCGCGCCCACGGCGAAGCCGTGGTGCAGTTGATCACCGCCTGGGAAACCCGTAGTGCCGATAAAGTGCCCACCTTGCAGGAACTCGGCGGCGCGGCCCAGGCAGCCCAGCGCACCGCCTGGATGGGTGCCATTGGCAAGCCCACCGGAGACACGGCGACCCCAGCTGCTGCCGAAAAGGCCGCCACGGCACTGTTGCGCCTGGAAATTGCCTCGGAGCTGCCCACACCCGCGGAACACCTTGCGGCCCGGCGCAACTTGCAACTTCAATTGCTCACCCGCCGTAACGATCCGCCACCCGCGCAAACCTGGGGACAAGATTTGGCCCAGGTATTTGGGGGCGAATTCGCACCAGAAGCAGCCCGGCGCGTGCAAAATGTGCTCAAGGTGTTATTGAGGAAATAAACCATGTCTGACACGGCTGGCTGGGTGGCAACTGTTATCGGCGAATCGGGTGAACCCGCGCTGGTCGGGCAGCCTGCGGCCAGCGGTGTGGCCGAGTCCACTGAAAGCTTGTTCAAACGCCTTGAGCAGTTGAATCAGGTGGGTGTGTCGCTGTCGCGCGAGCGGGACATCAACCGTTTGCTGGAATCCATTTTGCTGGCGGCCAAATCCATCACCCAGGCGGATGGCGGCACCTTGTACCGGGTGGCTGAAAGCGGCACCGAGTTGCGCTTCGAAATCCTGCGCACCGATTCCCTGAAGATCGCCATGGGCGGCACGTCGGGCGTGCCGATACGGTTCCCCAATTTGCCGCTGCGCGATGCGCAGGGGCAGCCCAACGATTCGCTGGTGGCAGCGTATGCGGCCATTCATAACCAGGCGGTGAATATCAAGGACGCCTACACCGAGCCCAATTTTGATTTCTCTGGCACCCGGGCCTTTGACGAGCGCACGGGTTACCGATCGCAGTCGTTTCTCGCGGTGCCCATGAAAGACCATGAGGGCGAGGTCATTGGCGTGTTGCAGCTGATCAACGCCATTGACCCGCTGGATGGGCAGGTCGTGCCGTTTTCGCTGGCTGACCAAAGCCTGGCTGAATCACTGGCTTCGCAAGCGGCGATTGCCTTGACCAACCGCCTGCTGATGACCCAGCTTGAAGAGTTGTTTGAGGCATTCATCAACCTGATCAACTTGGCGATTGATGAAAAATCGCATTACACCGGTGGCCATTGCCAACGGGTACCCGCTTTGACGATGATGCTGGCCGATGCTGTGAGCAACACGGCAGAGGGCCCGTTGGCGGCCTTCAGCATGACCGACCGGGACCGGTACGAGCTCAAAATCGCTGGGCTGTTGCATGATTGCGGCAAAGTCACTACACCCGTGCATGTGGTTGACAAAGCCACCAAACTGCAAACCCTGTTCGACCGTGTCGATTTGATTGATACACGGTTCGAAGTGCTCAAGCGTGACCGTGAAATTGAGATGCTTCGCGCACAACTGGCATTGCGACCGCAAGCAGATGCCGCGGCGGAAGGCCAGCTTTCGCGTGATCTGCGTGAAAAAATCGAAGGGTTGGACAACGACCGTGAGTTTCTGCGGACCACCAACACGGGTGGTGAGTTCATGCCCGATGGCGTGATTGAGCGGGTACGCCAAATCGGCCACAACCACCAATGGCGCGGGCCGGACGGCATGCAAGCTGATTTTTTGACCTCCGACGAGCTCGAAAACCTGACGATACGCGCGGGCACCTTGACGCAGGGTGAACGCAACACCATCAACCACCACATCGTGGCCACCATCAAGATGTTGGAG
This sequence comes from Rhodoferax sp., assembly GCA_031418135.1. GTDB lineage: Bacteria > Pseudomonadota > Gammaproteobacteria > Burkholderiales > Burkholderiaceae_C > JANYCG01. Next base: position 6,575 of record JANOWY010000354.1, read on the forward strand.
CAGTTACCCTGGCCCAAACACCTGCGCAATGTGCCGGAATACGCAGGTGGCCACCACGAACGTATGGATGGCAAGGGTTACCCCAAAGGGCTCACGCGGGACCAGATGTCCATTCAGGCGCGTTGCATGGGCATAGCCGATATTTTTGAGGCCTTGACGGCCAAAGACAGGCCCTACAAACCCGGCATGAAGTTGTCGCAGGCAATGGGCATCATGGCCAAGTTCAAACACAATGGGCATATTGATCCGGATTTGTTTGACGTCTTTGTCAAGCAGAAGGTTTATGAGTCCTACGCCAAACAGTTTCTGGATCCGTGGCAATTCGACGAGGTTGACCCCTCGCTTTGGGCTTAACGGGCGCTTTTCAGCCGCTATCGGGTTTGATGGCCGGGTTTGAAAAAGCGTTCAAAAAGCGTGGCAATGTCGGGGTGTTCCGCGGCAAATCGGGTCGGGTTGACAAAGTAGGCTTCACAAGCCACAGCAAAAAACTCGGCAGGGGATGTGGCCGCATACCCGTCCAGCCAGGGCGCGGGTTCGCCGAACCGCTCTGCGCGAATAACCCGTTCGCCAAAGTGTTCAAACGCGGTGGTCATCACCTGCATCCATTGTTTTTGGAGGGTGGAGCGCATCGGCGGGCAGCCATTGGCAGTGCCGTTGCGCATATCCAGTTTGTGCGCAAATTCGTGGATCACCAAGTTCACGCCGGCTGAAATGTCCTGACCCGCTTTGGCCACCGTTTGCCAACTCAAGGTAACCGGTCCGCCTTCCATGGCTTCACCTTGCAAGGGCTCCTGGTAAGCGTGCATGACGCCAGCGGGGTCTTGGGTTATGCGGCGGGCTACCATATCGCCGGGGTGCAGCACGATAGTCACAAAGTCGTCGTAACAGTCGAGTGCCCGTTCGATTGAATCGGCAGGATCAGTGGCCAGGTGTAGCAGTGGCAGGCAGGCCTGAGATGCAATCGCCACGGCCATGGCGTCGGTGACCACGAGACCTTGCGCACCGGCAAATTCCTTTTGGTCCAAAAAAGCCATGACCAATTGGCGCAGCCGTTGATCGTCGGCCACCGCAGCTTGACGCAAAAAGGGATATTGGCGCAAATTCGACAGCCATAGCGGGTCGTCCGCAGCCAGTGGGGCCCTGGGTGGCCCAGGCCTGGAAATGAAAGGCCAGCGCCAGGGTGCCAGCCATACCGGCCAGGATGCCACTTTGAAAAGGCCTTTCAGGTCGCACAGGCGGCTGCAGGCGTTAGGCGCCGTAATACCGCAGGTGTAGGGATATCAGGGTTCCAGGTGAGCCGCAACACCTGTGCCCGGGCGACCGTCGCGTCCATATCCCAATCGCTCAAGACCGAGCGCCGGCAACCGGCTCCCACGTCGCTGTCGCCTGGCCGATGGGTATGGCCATGAATCATGTGCAGCGTGTGCGCAGAGCTCAACCAAGACTGCGCCGTGGGCGGATCAATGTCCGCATAAACAAGGTTCTGCGCTTTTCGATGATTGCTGGCGTCCCGCAGTTCACGGGCTATGCGCTGGCGCTCAGGCACAGGTTTAGCCAAAAAATCCTTTTGCCACTCATCAGTTCGTACGACGCTGCGGAACTGCTGGTATTCCACATCGCCCAGGCAAAGGGCATCGCCGTGCGTCAGCAGCCAGCGACTGCCAGCGAACGCCAGCGAGACCGGGTCGGGCAGCAAAGCAATGCCCGAGGCATTGGCAGCCGCTCGGCCGAGCAGGAAGTCCCGGTTGCCGTGCAGAAAAAAAACCGCTTGCCGGGTGGTGGCCTGTTTCAGCACTTCAAGACAAGCGGACTCAAAGTCATCCAGACCGTCGTCGCCAATCCAAACCTCGAAAAGGTCACCCAGAATGAACACCGCATCAGCGGTGTTGCCTTGCATATAGGATTTCCAGGCTTGGAAAGTGGCTATTTCTGATGCCTGCAAATGCAAGTCAGAAATGAAATCAATGACCCGCCAATAGGGCGGGGCCTGCATCAGCGGGATTTCAAAGCGCAATGGCTTTCTCGAGAACCACGTCGACGACAGGCACATCGTCGTGGTGTCCCTTGCGGCCGGTTTTAACGCCTTCAATTTTGTCGACGATGTCGCTGCCCGATATCACTTTGCCGAAAACCGCATAACCCCAGCCTTGGGCGGAAATGGCGGTGTGATTGAGGAAGCCGTTGTCTGATGCGTTGATGAAGAACTGGGCAGTAGCGGAGTGCGGATCGCTGGTGCGCGCCATCGCCACGGTGTATTTGTTGTTCTTCAAGCCATTGTTGGCCTCATTGCTGATGGGGGTGTCGCCGCGCTTTTCTTTCATGCCGGGCTCCATGCCACCGCCTTGCACCATGAAGCCAGGTATCACGCGGTGGAAGATGGTGCCGTTGTAATGGCCCTTGCCGACGTAAGCCAAGAAATTGGCCACTGATTTGGGGGCTTTTTCGGCATCCAGCTCCAGGGTAATCACGCCGTGGGAGGCGATGTGCAGTTCGACTTTAGGGTTGGTCATGTCTATTTGATGAGAGTTGCAGAGTTGATGACAATGGTTGTTTTGGGAACGTCAGTGGGAAAGGGACCGCCTGCACCGGTCGGCATGGATTTGATTTTATTCACCACGTCCATGCCGGCGATGACTTTGCCAAACACGGTGTAGCCAAAGAGTTGGGGCGCGTTCATCAGGTTGGCGCGTGGCGTGTTTTCGTAAACACGGCCCTGGTATTCGAATTTGGGCACGGGGTCGCCTGCCGGAATCAGGGTCGGATCCAAAAACGCATTGTCTTTGACGTTGATGAAAAACTGTGCGGTTGCCGAGTGCGGGTCATTGGTACGGGCCATGGCCAGTGTGCCGACGACATTTCTCGGGCCGCCTTTTTCAAGGGCTTCGCGCCCCTCATGCGCTACTGGCGCACGGCCTTTCTTCTCGACGTAGCTTGCGCTGAAACCGCCGCCCTGAACCATGAAGCTTTCGATCACACGATGAAAAATGGTTCCGTCGTAATGTTTGTCTTTGACATACTGAAGAAAGTTCTCGACGGTCTTGGGGGCCTTGTCCGGGTAGACCTCCACCACAAAGTCACCTGCAGAAGTGCTGAATTTCACCTGCGGTGCCGGTTGTGCGCTCGCGGCCGCGCACATCAAAAGCCCTGCCGCGAATGACAAAACAGTTTTGCACACGGTGGTGACGAGACGTTTTATCCAGCCCGGTAGTTGTTGAAGTTCATCCAAAGTAAAGGCAGTCATCATGGGAGTGGCATCACTTTTTAGGTGTGGGGGAAACTGTCAAGGCGGTGAATGTGGTCAGGGTTTCAATTTTGGTGGACAGACGATTGCCGCCAGCACCTGATTGTTGCGCACGCTGATAGGCCTGCAATGCCATGCGGGTCAAAATATCACCCAGGTTTTCATGGGCAATGCTGTAAGACGGGTTGTTTCGCAACGCCATCTCCAAAGCTGAACGCGCTTTGTCCAGTTCATTTTGTGAAGCATAAATCACGGCCAGGTTGTTGTATGGCTCGGGCAATTCCGGGTAGTCTTGCACCAACTCGCTGAAAGTGGCTAACGCGTCTGCTGGTTTCCCGGCCTCACGCTGCATCAGCCCTTTGAAAAACCGCATCTGGGCATCTCGCGGGCGATTGATCAGAAACTTCTCAATTCGTTGCAGGGCCTCTGCATTTTGACCACTTCGCATGAGGGTCGCCACATCGTCGTAGTCATCAGCCAGGGCAAGTGCTGAAAAAAATCCCAAAACGATCAGAATAAGTGTGGGGCACAGCCGGTTGCCGGTGCCCAAGCTACGCCTTTTCGCCAGAAAAAACGAGGGGCTGAACCAGTTGATAACTGAAGAAAGTACCAAGCGCAAAGGAGGTGCCACAAGTTGCAATGACACCGTGGTGCCAGATGGCCAACATTTGATGCTGGCAGGGGACTTATACTGCCCGCGATTGTATCTGAGGCTCCATCGTTCCCCATGAGTTTGCGCATTTTCAACACCCTGTCGCGTAGCACCCAGACGTTTGAGTCCATCGAACCCGGGCACGTTCGAATGTATGTTTGCGGCATGACAATTTATGACCTGTGCCATTTGGGGCATGCCCGCATGGCCATGGCGTTCGACGTGGTGCAGCGGTGGCTCAAAGCCAGTGGTTACCGGGTGACCTACGTGCGCAACGTCACCGATATCGACGACAAAATCATCAAGCGGGCACTGGAGCGTGGCATCGGCATTCGCGCGCTGACCGATGAAATGATTGGTGTCATGCGTCAAGACATCGGCCTGTTGGGCATTGAACCGCCGACCATCGAGCCGCGTGCGACTGAGTATGTACCGCAAATGCTGGCATTGATCAAGCAACTTGAAACCAAAGGGCTAGCCTACCAGGCCAGCATCGGTGACGTCAATTTTTCGGTACGGAAGTTTCCGGGGTACGGCAAGTTGTCTGGCAAAACACTGGATTCGCTGCGGGCCGGTGAGCGGGTAGCCATCAATGATGGCAAAGAAGATCCATTGGATTTTGTGCTGTGGAAATCGGCCAAGGCTGATGAACCCGACGATGCCAAATGGGATGGTTCGGCGTCCGGTTATGGCTATGGCCAGGGGCGGCCCGGTTGGCACATCGAGTGTTCGGCGATGAGTTGCCAGACTTTGGGTGAAACGTTTGATATTCATGGCGGCGGCGCTGACTTGCAGTTTCCGCACCATGAAAATGAAATTGCGCAATCGGAAGGCGTTTCCGGCAAGCCCTTGGCGCATTACTGGATGCATAACGGCATGGTGCAAATTGACAATGAAAAAATGTCAAAAAGCCTGGGGAATTTTTTCACTATCCGCGAGGTACTGGCCAGGTACAAACCGGAAGTTGTCCGGTTCTTCCTGGTTCGTGCCCATTACCGCACCGACCTGAACTACAGCGATATCCACTTGAACGATGCACAAAGCGGCTTGAATCGTTTGTACACCGCTTTGAGCCTGGTTCCGGCCGATGTTGTCGATCGTCCAATTGACTGGTCCAACGGGTATGCCGCCCAATTCAAGGCGGCCATGGACGAAGATTTTGGCACGCCAGATGCCGTTGCCGTTTTGTTTGAATTGGCGGCAGAGTTGAACCGAAGCAAAGCACCTGCAATGAGCACCTTGTTGCGCAACTTGGGTGGTTGTTTGGGATTGTTGCAAGCTGAACCGCAGGCATTTTTGCAGGCTGGTGCCGTGCTGGACGATGCTGAAATCCAGCATCAAATTGACTTGCGCTCTGCTGCCAAATTGGCCAAAAATTTTGCGCAGGCTGATCTGATTCGACAGGCGCTGCTGCAAAAGGGCATTGCATTGAAAGACTCTCCAGCAGGAACCACCTGGACTGTGGTGCAATGACTATTCAGATGTAGCGCATGGCCACCAAAAAGACAGCCGATCTCCTGCAAACGCCCGACTACTGGGCCGACGCGCAGAAACACCTGATCAAAAAGGATCGGGTGATGAAGCGCCTCATTCCCCAGTTTGGCGAGGGGTGCCTGCAATCTAGGGGCGATGCGTTCAGCACATTGGCGCGCAGCATTGTGGGCCAGCAAATATCAGTCAAGGCTGCCCAGACCGTCTGGGACCGGTTTGCCAAATTGCCGCGCAAAATGGCAGCGCCCAATGTGCTCAAACTCAAGGTGGACGACATGCGGGCCGCCGGGTTGTCTGCGCGCAAGGTTGAGTACCTGGTTGACCTGGCCCTGCATTTTGACGGTGGCTTGTTGCACGTCGACAAATGGGCCGGCATGGACGACGATGCCATCATTGCAGAGCTGGTTGCGATCCGGGGAATTGGCCGATGGACAGCGGAAATGTTTCTGATCTTCCACCTGATGCGGCCCAATGTGCTGCCGCTGGATGATGTGGGTTTGATCAATGGCATCAGCAAAAGCTATTTTTCAGGGGAAGCCGTGAGCCGCAGTGAAGTGCGTGAAGTGGCACTGGCTTGGGCCCCCTATTGCAGCGTGGCGACTTGGTATATTTGGCGCTCGCTGGATCCCTTGCCCGTGAGTTATTGAAGTCACCTTCGATGCGCTGGCATGAATCGACTTGATTTGCAGCGGCATCCTGAATCTCTGGTTTTCAAGTTACAACCCACTAAAATGGCATTCATCCTGCAAAAAAACTGTCCTGTTGCGTTTGCGCAAAACAGCCTGCCGGGTTTCAACTGACTGAGGAAATCAATGGCCAAGAAAACCTTCCTCGACTTCGAGCAGCCTATAGCCGAACTGGAAAACAAGATTGAAGAATTGCGGTATGTGCAAACCGAATCGGCAGTCGATATTTCCAGTGAAATCGAGCAGCTTTCCAAAAAAAGCCAACAGCTCACCAAAGACATATACAGTGATTTGAGCCCTTGGCAGATCACCAAAATCGCCCGCCACACCGAGCGCCCTTACACGCTGGATTACATTGGGCAAATCTTCACAGATTTTGTCGAATTGCACGGTGACCGGCATTTCTCGGATGATTTGAGCCTGGTCGGGGGGTTGGCGCGATTCAATGGCACCCCCTGTATGGTGCTGGGCCAGCAAAAAGGCCGAGACACCAAAGAGCGCGGCTTGCGCAACTTTGGCATGAGCAAACCCGAGGGTTACCGCAAGGCTTTGCGGTTGATGAAGTTGGCTGAAAAGTTCAAGTTGCCGGTGTTTACCTTTGTCGACACGCCCGGTGCCTACCCGGGGATTGACGCGGAAGAGCGGGGCCAATCTGAGGCCATCGGGCGCAATATTTTCGAGATGGCCCAGTTGGAAGTGCCCATCATCACGACCATCATTGGCGAAGGGGGTTCCGGCGGGGCGTTGGCCATTTCCGTCGCCGATCAAGTGCTCATGCTGCAGTATTCGATCTATTCGGTGATCAGCCCCGAAGGCTGCGCATCGATTCTCTGGAAAACCTCAGACAAGGCGCAAGACGCCGCTGATGCGCTGGGCATTACAGCGCACCGGCTCAAAGCACTGGGCTTGGTCGACAAGATCGTCAACGAGCCCGTTGGCGGTGCGCATCGTGATCACGCCCAAATGGCGGCCTTTCTCAAACGCGGCCTGACGGATGCGTGGCGCCAGCTCAGCGACCTGAAGGTGCGTGAATTGCTCGACCGGCGCTACGAGCGCCTTCAGAGTTATGGTCGCTTTACCGACACCAAGGCCGATTCTTCAGATGCGTCCGCCGCAGCGGATCGGCGGGCAGAACGCCGGGTCGAGCGCCGCGCTGTGCCCCGAAACGCAGTCAAATAGCACGGTTCGGCGCACCAGGCGGCAGGCGCACACTGTGGAAGCCACGCTGGATGCCGCTATCTCAGCATTCCAGCCAGAGCTGCCCTTGGCGGTTGGGTTCAGCGGCGGGGCCGACTCCACTGCCTTGCTGCAGGCCTGTGCGGCCAAATGGCCCGGGCAGGTGTCCGCAGTGCACGTCAACCATGGTCTGCAAACTGCGGCAGCGGCATTTGAGCGGCAGTGCGTGGCAGTTTGCAGCCAGCTCAACATTCCCTTGACGGTGATTCCGGTGCAGGCCCGCGCTGAACCGGGTCAAAGCCCCGAAGCAGCAGCCCGAACAGCAAGGTACCAAGGATTTTCGGATTTTGTTCACACGCAGCATCAACAATCAGATATAAAAAATATAGCATTAGCACATCATGCGGATGACCAACTCGAGACCTTTTTTATTGCGCTGAGCCGCGGAGCAGGCCTGGCTGGCTTATCAGCCATGCCACTGCGGCTGGAACGCATGGGCATTACCTATTGGCGGCCTTTGCTGCAGGTCAGCGCTGCTGAAATTCGCCGCTGGCTCACCTACAACCAGCTTGAGTTTGCAGAAGACCCCAGCAATACTGACATGCGGTTCTTGCGCAACCGGATTCGCCTCCAATTGTTGCCGCCATGGAAACAAACGTTTGCGCAATTTCAGCAACCCTTTGCCCGAAGTCTGGCGCACATTGCACAAGCTCAGAATTTGCTGGACGAGGTCGCGGTGGGCGACCTGGCATCCGTCATGTCTGGCCAGTCTGATCTGCCCGGCCCGAAAATCAAGGCACTCCAAAAGCTGAGCCCCAATCGGCAGGTCAATACCGTACGGTATTGGCTGGCATCCCGTCATCAGGCGATTCCCAGCACGGCGCAGCTGACAGAGTTGTTGCACCAGGTTGCCGATTGCGCTACCAGGGGCCACCACATCGAAATCAAGGTAGCGCATGGCAAAGTTGTGCGCGAGGACGACTGCTTGGCTTGGTACAATCCCTAGGTTTTTTTGCCCGCTTTTTGTTCTATTTTCCAATGGCTTTAATCGTTCACAAATATGGCGGTACGTCGATGGGTTCTACCGAACGCATCCGCAACGTCGCCAAACGCGTCGCCAAATGGGCGCGCGCCGGCCACCAGATGGTGGTGGTTCCAAGCGCCATGAGCGGCGAAACCAACCGCCTGCTGGGTTTGGCCAAGGAATTGGCGCCTGCCAAGATAGATGATGCCTATGGCCGCGAACTGGACATGTTGGCCGCCACCGGCGAGCAGGCCTCCAGCGCCCTGTTGGCCATAGCACTTCAGGCAGAAGGCATGGAATCCGTCAGTTACGCGGGCTGGCAAGTGCCGATCAAAACCAATATGGCCTACACCAAGGCGCGCATCGAGTCGATTGACGACACCCGGGTGCGGGCTGATTTGGCCCAGGGCAAAGTGGTCATCGTGACCGGTTTTCAGGGTGTGGATGATGAGGGCAACATCACCACCCTGGGGCGGGGCGGGTCAGACACTTCGGCCGTGGCCGTTGCTGCGGCCATGAAGGCGGCGGAGTGCCTCATTTACACCGACGTAGACGGTGTGTACACCACTGACCCGCGTATCGTGCCCGAAGCGCGGCGCATGCACACCATCAGTTTTGAAGAAATGCTGGAAATGGCATCTCTGGGCTCCAAGGTCTTGCAGATCCGGTCGGTTGAATTTGCCGGCACATACAAAGTGCCCTTGCGTGTGT
>JANOWY010000355.1:0-2672 GCA_031418135.1 Rhodoferax sp.
CGCCTGGCGGGTTGAGGTTGTGGCTAAGGGGCAAGCCAAGACAGGCCGCATTGTCACAAAAAAGCTAAGGGCAATCCGGCGCGGGGCTTGAATTTCTCTAGAATCCGCCCCATCTGACCACCGTTGACACACAGCTTCGTAACCGTGTGGACAGCTTTACAGGAGTTTCATATGTCTGACAACGTTCAAACCATTGACCAAAATGCCTTCGGCTACAGCACCACGCTGGCCGAGCGCAACAAGGTTTTGCGCAACACCTACTGGCTGCTGGCCCTGAGCCTGGTGCCCACCGTGTTGGGCGCTTGGCTGGGCGTGGCCACCGGCATCACCAAGTCGCTGTCTGGCGGCGTGGGGCTGATCGTCTTTTTGGGCGGTGCTTTTGGCTTCATGTACGCGATTGAAAAAACCAAAAACTCAGCCGCAGGCGTGCCGGTGTTGTTGGCCTTCACCTTCTTCATGGGCCTGATGCTCTCGCGCATGATCGGCATGGTGCTGGGCTTCAAAAACGGCACGGACATCATCATGATGGCCTTTGGCGGCACCGCCGGTGTGTTCTTCGTGATGGCTTCGCTTTCGACCGTGATCAAGCGCAGCCTGGAAGGCATGGGCAAATGGCTGATGGTCGGCGCTGTGGTGCTGATGGTCGGCTCCATCATCAACGTGTTCGTCGCATCCAGCGCCGGCATGATGGCGATCGCGGTCGCGGCCATCGGCATTTTCAGCGCCTTCATGTTGTATGACCTGAAACGCATTATCGACGGCGGCGAAACCAACTACATCAGCGCTACCTTGGCGTTGTACCTGGACATTCTGAACGTTTTCCAGGGCTTGCTGGCACTGCTGGGCATGGGCGGCGAGCGGGATTGATTCTTCGGATTCCGCGCGGCGTTTGCAACGCCACAGAAAAGGCCTCTTCGGGGGCCTTTTTTTATGGCACGGGCTGTGCAAAGCAATCGTTGCGGCGTGTCCCGTTCACACACATTCCGTTCGGGCTGAGCCTGTCGAAGCCAGCATTCGGCCTGCCATGCGCTTGTCGAAGGCTCGATGGGTCGACGGGTCGAAGTAGGTTTCCAGTTCAACCGCCGCGCCGACAGGGCAATGCGCATGCGGTTTTGGAAAGGAATCACGCGCGGGTGCGAAAAATGCGTGCGACGCGGTGGTCGCGGCATTTTTTGAGGTGCACGATTGACCGCGACCGCGACGCCTTCCCTTCCAAAGCCCGGTCGCATTTCCCTATCTGCGCTCAGCGTGCCAGAATGGGATTTTTGAACAGCCAAACCGCAGGCGCCTTCCGACTCCCGTGGTATCGGGTTTGACGGGGGATGTTTCGTTAACTTTCATGGCACGTTTAAGACTGTTTATTCTGCTGCTGCTAATTCCTTCGCTCGCCATGGCAGATAGCCACGCGCTTGTTGAACACACTGCGAAGTGGTATCTGTCGAATTTCGCCAGCGTTCAGCAGGTTTTGCGGTCAAAGCAGAATCCCAATGCAGTGCCATACGTTCACGCAATCGGAACCCTGTACCAATTACGTGACGGCTCGATAGGGGCAGAGGTTGCGCCTGCCATCGCGACTGCGTTGACCCACCATCCTGCTGTGATGCTCAGTTGGTTCCTGGCACGCCCTGTGGTTTTGGAACAATGGCTGGATCGGGTTCAGATTGACCTGCTGACCGATTACCAAGGCACGGAGGGAGCAAAGCTTTTGCTCATTCAAAAAGAACTTGTTATCGCGATGCGTAGGTTTGAAGGAGACTCGCCCGATCTGAGTCTTCGTGAACTTGCTGGCCGCGTGCGAAAGAGCGTCGAGGCTGCCAAAGTAAGGAAAATCCATTGATAGTTAACAGGTTGCTCGGCACTGACAGGCAACTAAAGATTGCTGCTTCGCGGCCTACGTTGCCTCCCGGACAGTGTCGACGCCAACCCTCGAAAAACATGGAAACAATCGCTTGGAATGATTTCACCAAAGTGGAGTTGCGAGTAGGCCGCGTGGTGAGTGCCGTCGCTTTTCCAGAGGCCAAGAAGCCCGCGTATGTCTTGCAGGTTGGTTTCGGCAAGGAACTCGGCATCCGGAAATCCAGCGCCCAACTAACTGCGCTTTATGCGCCAGACGATCTGATCGGAAAGCTGGTGGTTGCCGTCGTCAACTTCCCCAAAAAGCAAATCGGGCCGCTGATGTCCGAATGTTTGATCACGGGTTTCCACAATGGAAACGGCGAGGTAGCACTGTGCATTCCCGACAGAGATGTACCGCTGGGCACCAAGCTGTTATGAGATTCACCAATCATTCCTTCAAGTCAAAGCTACTTGGTGACTTGCCTCTTATGGGTCGTTGAAAACACCAATTGCCATCGTTCTCAAATGGCAAGCCTGTCGCAATTTGCGCAGTTTGGTCATAAAAGGTGTCCCGACGTGTGCCCGGTTTGCAGGCCATGCCTCGCTGGGCAGCAAAATGCCGTTGCGCTTTTTGCAGGCTGCGCGTAAATCTGCTAACTTCCACCCCTTAACAACCACGGAGAAATCGAATGGCAAAAATCCTTGTTCACGTGACCCATGGCTCTGAAAACCCGACACGCGCAACGCTGGCTTATCTGGTCGCCAAGTCGGCTTTGGCAGAGGGGCATTCGGTAGCGTTGTTTTTGGCGGGCGATGCCGCTGTGTTGATTCGGGAT
>JANOWY010000356.1:0-2294 GCA_031418135.1 Rhodoferax sp.
TCTTAGCCCGCACGGTGTCCGCGCAGATTCAATGTTGACCACCTGTGCTGATTGAGTTTTGACCAGGGGTCTTCAGATCGAGCAGGTACACGCCGTGTTAGCGGCAACACGCACTTTTGTCGGCCAGTAAAATGGCCGTCGTGGCGAACGCCGCCTCCAATCGCTCTGGCGCAGTCCAGATCCCCCGAGTTCGACACCAAATCCCCGAAATCACTGATTTTTCGGATGCCTTCCCAATCGAATCAACAACTTAGCGCTTGTCCAGAGAAATATTTGTAGTGGCAATATTATTGGCTTAAAGTGGTGGCAATTTATTCTTAATTTGCTACACTTTCGCCATGTTCATCAAGCTCACCCGTGCCGGCGGCCACAGCTACGCGCAACTCGTGGAGTCCTTCCGCAACGAGGAGGGCAAACCCCGCCAGCGCACGGTAGCCACCATCGGCCGTCTTGATGAATCCGGCGGTGCCGTCGATTCGTTGCTCAACGGCCTGTTGCGCGCCACCGGCCGCCAACCAGTCGGCGTGGACGCGACGCCTCAGGTTCAGTTTGAATCAGCACTGGCTCTTGGCGACGTCTGGGCGCTCGATCAGTTGTGGCGCGAACTCGGCTTTGATGCTTTGGGCCAGCAGCCGGTAACCCTGACCGGCGCTTTGCACCACGGCACGGCTGGGGGTCGATTCGCCACCCATAAAAAGTGAAATGCCAACAATGCCCTCATTGCCAACCACGGCAATTTCAGCCGACGCGCCGTTTTTCATCACATACAGTAACGACACGATGGCCGTGGTGGGGAAGTAGACATGCTCCATGGTGCCGCCCGATTCATAAACCACCTGGCCCAGGGGCATGTTCACCCATTCCAGTTGCGGCAGCCAGCGTTGCCATTCAGCAGCGGGCAAAGCCGCCAGGATATGGTTTTTGAGGGGGTTGGGGGCCAATGTGGCCGCGGCGGGAGACAGAATGGCCATGTCGAAATTCCATGTTGGTTCGGCCGGCGCAATCGTGGGCGAATGCATGTAGCAAGGCGTTGAGTATAGGCAGTGCTCTGCCGCTGTATCGTGCGATGGCGCACATAGTGACCCGGCTTGGTGAAGCCCCGATTTCCGTTCGGTTTGAGCCTGCCGAAACCCTTCGACCCTTCGACCCTTCGACAAGCGCAGGACAGGACAAGCTCGGGCGAGCGGCTCCTATTTCACCGGGCCGCAGCAATCGCGGCACTGTCCTACAGGGGGCCGTGTTACCTGCCGACAGCCGGTGCTGGCAAAGGCTTTTAAAGTGAAAACCTCTGTGCGGCGCCAATGCGCGCTGGCAGATTCGCCCCAACCCATTTCAATCCCAGAGGTCACCCCATGCTCAAAAAAACTGAAACCAGCAACGTCAAACTTTTGCCCGTCGGGGCACCCCCAGCCATGGTTCTGAACACCGAAGCCATCGAAGCGGCCAAGCGCAGCCTGGACCAAGGGGCCGTCACGCCCAGTTTTGGCCCGTGGCGCACCGATATTGTCAAATTGCTCAACGATTCCCTGGCAACCGAGCTGGTGTGTGTGCTGCGTTACAAACGCCACCATTTCACGGCCCAGGGGTTGGCATCACCCAAAATTGCCGATGAGTTCATGGTACATGCCATGGAAGAGTCGGCCCATGCAGACCGCCTGGCCCAACGCATTGTGCAATTGGGCGGCGCGCCTGATTTTTCGCCTGCCTCACTGATGGGGCGCAGCCATGCTGAGTATGACGAATCCAGCGACTTGATGGCGATGATCAAGGCCAACCTGATCGCCGAACGGGTCGCTATTGAGGCCTACAGTCAAATGATCGCCCTGATTGGCGACAAAGATTCCACCACCCGGCGCTTGCTGGAAGACATTTTGAGTGACGAACAAGCCCACGCGGATGAACTGTGCGACTGGCTGGCGGATTGAAACGCTTGAGCGTTTCAGAAATCATCACGATTCTCCCGCGCCGCTCGCCCTGAGCCAATCGAAGGGCCCTTCAGTCGTATCAAAAGGCCAGCGGCGCCTTAATGAACCGCCGTGGGGGGGGGGGGGGGCATGTCCAGTTCAAACCAGAAAACGCTGCCCTCGCCGGGGGTGCTTTGCGCGCCCATGCGGCCACCCATCAAATCAACCAGGCGTTTGCACACCACCAGGCCAATGCCGCTGCCTTTCTCTGACGAGTTTTGCCAGCCCAGCCGGTTGAATGGCTGAAATAGCTGGGCCAGCCGCGCCGCGCTCAACCCGGCACCGGTGTCGCTGATGCGAATGCACAGGCGGTTGGCGGGCAACTCCTCC
>JANOWY010000357.1:0-3697 GCA_031418135.1 Rhodoferax sp.
GCCGCCAAAGAAGATGTGCCGTTGCTGCTGACAGCCGCCAACTTGCTGGCCAATGATGTCGATCTGGAAGGCGACACCTTCAAAATTATTGGTATTGGGCGTGTGGGCATGGGCGATGCGCAACTGCTTTCAAACGGCGACATTCGTTATTTGCCGCCAGCTGACTTGTATGGGGTGACCGACACGATCGAGTATCTGGTGCAAGACAGCAAGGGTGCCACGTCGGTCGGGGTGGTCGGAATCACCCTTAGCCCGGTGGACGACGCGCCCACGGTGGTGAGTGAACTGCTGCGCAGCTTTGACGAAGACACCAACCTGCGCATCGACCCGGCGCTGTTGTTGGCCAATGATTTTGACCCCGATTTCAACCGGGTTGACGGAGCAGGCCAGCTCACGATAACGGCAGTGGGCAATGGCACGCACGGCAGCGTTTTCAAAGACAGCATTGGCGATATCATTTTTGTGCCGGATGCCAATTTCAACGGCAAGGCGACTTTCACCTACACGGTGACAGATTCCACGGGGCTGAGCACCCAGGGCACCGCAGAAGTGGAGATAGCCGCTGTGAATGACGCGCCCACGGTGGCGGGCGAAACCATCAACAGTGCTGAAGACACGCCCTTGCGGATTGACCCGGATGTTTTGTTGTTCAATGACAAAGATACCGACATTCAGCATGGTGAAGGACAAACCCTGAAAGTGGCAGCGGCAGATCAAGCTGTGAATGGCACGGTGACGGTAGACAACGGCTTGATCACCTTCACGCCCACGCTGAATTTTTCCGGTACGGCGGGGTTTCGTTATGCCGTGAGTGATGGTGTGGGCGGCTTGGCCCATGCCAATGTCACCATCAACGTAGCAGCGGTGAATGACGCGCCGCAAGCGCCCAACCGCAGCTTTGGCGGTACGGAAGACACCCCCTTGGTGATTACCGCCGCCCAGCTTTTGGCTGGGGTGGTTGACGTGGAGAGTGGCACCACAGGCCTGAGCGTGCAAAGCGCTGCCAACGCCGTCGGCGGCACGCTGGCTGTTTCGGGCACAAACTACACCTTTACGCCGGGCGCCAACTTCAATGGCGTGGCAAGTTTTGACTACAGCCTGCGCGACGCGGGCGGCGCGGCCACCACGGCCAAGGTATCGATCAACCTGAACGCAGTGAACGATGCCCCGGTATTTATCGCCAATAGCACGGTGATGACCAAACAAGGCGAGGAAGACTCTGCCGTGCGCATTGCAGCCAGCGCCGTGTTGGGCATGTTTGCGGATGTGGACGGTGACACCATCTCTTTGGATGCTGCTAGCCTGAGCGTGGTTTCTGGCGGCGACACCATCAATTTTGATGCCGCCACCAGTGAAATTGTGTTCAAAGCTGCAGCCAATGCCAATGGCATCCGGCAATTCAACGTGCGGGTGAAGGATTCAAATGGCGCGTTTAGCGCGGTGAAGACGCTGGGGGTGGATTTCAAAGCGTTGAACGATACGCCTGTCGTGAATGCGGCTGGCTTTCAGGCCCTGGAGGACGGGGGACACACCACATACAACGCGCAGGCTTGGAATTACATCGCCTACAGCACCTTGTTGAGTTTGGCCAGTGATGTCGACGGCGACGTACTGTCTGTATCTGCCATAGGCAGCGCTTGGGATGTGAATGGGCATGCAATTGGAATAGTCAACGAGGCGGCGAATGGGCGGCTGGCGCTGTTACCGGGCCTTAACTACTCTGGCCCCGTGGCATTTGGCTACACCATTAGTGATGGTAAAGGGGGTGCGACGAGTCAGGTGGCCTATGGCAACGTGGTGCCCGTCAATGACACCCCTGTCGCTTGGCTTGGATCGGCTCAAGGATTTGGCTGGGTAAATGGCAGCATTACCGGCCGGTATTCTGGCTACGAATATTTCCGGATTGATGCTTACGACGTGGAGCAAGCGCCTGAAACGCTCGCTTATTCAATTGTGCGGTGGACTTTGCAAACACCGCTTTGGCAAGGGATTGCAACTTATGGTCAAAACACCAGATGGACAACCAACGATTGGGATGGCAGCTCTTGGGGCAGTGAATGGTCGGAGGAGTATTACGCCGCACCCAACAATTTCGCAGTGGCGAGCTATGTTGCCAGGGGAGGCACATTTACGGAGCAAGTTGGTATTCGTGTCACGGATTGGAGCGGTGCGGCAGTCGATTACACCTACAGCTTCTGGAGCGTGGGGTACGACCCGATCATCATCGATCTGCAAAGTGACGGCCTGGACTTTATAGGACTTGAAGCCAGCCAAGCCAAATTTGACCGAGATGGCAACGGCTCCCTGGAGCGAACAGCATGGGTCAAAAGCACCGAGGCTATTTTGGCTTGGGATCACAACGCAGATGGCCAAATCAACCGGATTGATGAGATTGAATTCTGGTCGCACGTCAACAGCAATGGTGTGCCGCTGACCGACATGCAGGCCTTGGGTCGGCCGGAATTTGATGCAAACCAGGATGGCAAATTTGACGCGCTGGACCCGCGCTGGACGCAATTCAAGTTTTGGCGCGATTTGAACGAAGACGGCAAGAGCCAGGCGGGTGAATTGCAGACCATGGCCGAGGCGGGTGTCAAGGCGCTTCACCTTTATTCAAACGTTTTGAACCGCCGCTATGAGTCGGGCGTCACCGTGCGCGGCTACAGCCGCCTGGAAATGACCGACGGACGCATGCTACAGGCAGGCGACGTGCAGTTTCTGGCAGATGACCCCACCGTTCCGGTTGCGCCGGCCCCGGTGGTGCCCGTGAGTTATGCCGTGCCAATCGACCCGGTGCAGGCCGAAGCCTGGTTCAATGAGCAGGCCGCCCTCGCGGCTGCCAAACGGCGAATTGGCGACGCTCAATTTGCGGGTGCGCCCCAAGATCAACGTGTGTTGACGGGCAACAGCTACAGCTATCAATTGCCGACAGATTTGTTACCAGTAGCCGGTGCCGGGCAATTGACGAGTGTCACATTGGCTAATGGCGATCCCTTGCCCTCATGGCTGCAGTTCAACGCCACAACGGGTGTACTTGCAGGCACCGCGCCTACAGGCACCTCCCAAGACTGGCATCTCAAGATAGAGCGAACGGCTGGAACGGGTACAGCCGCACAACAGGCGCTGACCCTGACCGTGGTCGAGGTAAATCAGGCCCCATTGGTACACGGCAAAGTGCCCACCCAATTTGCTGCTGAAAAATCGCCGTTTTCGCTGGACATTGCGCCCAACTTTTTCATGGACCAGGATGTGGGCGACGCCTTGCGCTTGAAGGCAACGTTGGCCAATGGCGCGGCCTTGCCCTCGTGGTTGCAGTTTGATGCCGCCAATGGCCGCTTTTATGGCACGCCCCAGCAGTCAGACGTCCAGACGCTGGCGATCAAGATCACTGCCATTGACGAAGCCAATGCAAGCGCCGTCACACAATTCAACTTGGTGGTTGCACCCGTCAACGACGCCCCCGTGCTGAACAAGCCCATGGCGACCGCGACCATGAAAATAGGGCAGGCAACTTCTGTTGTGTTGCCTTATGACATGTTTGTCGAAACCGATGTGGACGACAGTTTTAGCCTGTCGGTCAGCCGGTCTGACGGTACCGCTTTGCCATCGTGGCTGGCCTACTACGCGGCCACCCGCACGTTTAGCGGTACGCCGACGGCAACCGATTTGGCAGCGCCGGTGAGTGTGCGGGTGACGG
>JANOWY010000358.1:0-8856 GCA_031418135.1 Rhodoferax sp.
GGCCTTGTGCCAGGCATCTTGCTCGGTTTGCAGGCGGTCGCGTTCGGCCAGCAATGCGATGTTTTTCGGGGCCAGGTCGGCCACGATGGCATCAAAACCTTTCCAGAATTTGTCGGCCTTGACGCCAGTGCCAGGCAGCACCTCGTCGTTGATGAATTGGTACAGGGTGCTGGCAACTTGCAGGCGGTGGATGGGGGTGCGTTGGGTCATGGTGGATGGTCAATAGAGGCTTAGACAAGCTCAGCCCGGACGGGATCGGGGCAAGCGAAAAAAAAGGGCAATCAAAAAAACGACAAAACGTCGCGCAAACTGGTTCCCGTTTTGACGGGTGGCGTACCCAGTTCGTCAAACGGCATGTTTTGCCGGTTGACCCACAGGGTTTGGTAGCCGTACCAGGTGGCGGCCAAGGCGTCCCAGCTGTTGCTGCTGACAAACGCAATTTTAGCCGCCGGCAACCCGGTGGCCTGCTCGCCCAGGGCGTAGGCATCGGGGTGGGTTTTGTACTTGCGCACGGTGTGGATGCTGATGACGTGGTCCAGCACGTCAGCCAGGCCCGACGCTGCCACGGCGGCGTTCAGCATCAGAGGGTCACCATTGCTCAAAATGCCGGTCTGGATGCCGCGTGCCTTCAGGGCCAGCAGCACCTCGCGGTTTTCGGGGTAGGCGGTCAGGTGGTTGTATTGCGCTACCAGTTGGTTGATGCGGGCATCTTCAGGCTGTACCTGGCCCATGTCAGCCTTAAGGAGCGCATCGGTTGAACTGGCAGCGGCCTTTTTCACGGCGTACACCAGCGCTGCGCGGGTGAGTTCTGAAAACGGCTGGTAATGCGCCCCGTGGTTGCTGGTGGTGCAAATGCGGGTGTACTCGATTTGTTTGTCGCGCCACACCAGGCTGATGGTGGTGCCGTGGCCAGGGAAGAGTTGTTCAGCCAACTGCGCCACGCTGTACACGTCGAACAAGGTGCCGTAGGCATCAAACAGGGCGGCCTGAATGCCTTGGGCAGGCGGGGTTGTAGTCTTGTTAGCAGGCGCGTTGGCGGGCGCGGTAACGTTCGCGAAGGGGGATGGTTGCGTCATCCCCCCACTTTAGCCCACGGTGTCAGGCTTGGGCAGAGCGCTTTTTTGCCACCACTGCCATGCCCGCGAGCGCCAGGCCCAGCAAGGCCAGGCTGCCGGGTTCGGGCACATCGTTTTGCACGGTGCCTGTGCCGAATTGGTAGGAGGTGATGGCATCAAAGGTGTTGATGCTGCGGTTGGTGCGGTTGGTGGCAGCTGTGATGGCCAGTTGCGGCCCGCCGTTGCCCACCGGCACAAACCATGAAATGCCAATTTGGTTGAAATCGCTGTTGTTGATGTCGGGGCCCTGCATCAGATAGTCTTCCAGCGTGTTCTGCAAAGAGTCTTCATTTTGAGAGTTGATCGGCCCAGCCCCCTGGTACCAAGTCCAACCCACTGTGAAGCCAGGGTAGAAGCCGGTGCTCACGCTGCCGTTGGTGCCCATCAACGAAGAGTAGTCGTTGTTAAAGGTGACGGTGCCGTTAAATTCAGCACCTGACTGAAACGAAAGGTGCAGGTTGTGTACAACATCAGCCTGGGCCGCAACGGCACCGCAGGCCAGCACGCAGGCCAAGGCCATTTGGCGCAAAGGGGACGTGTTGGTCGTGCGGACCTGTTTTGAGGAGGTGTTTGAAGTTTTCATGATTGTCCGATAAAAAGAAGTTGAGACAATCACTTCTAAGCACAAGTTGTGCCAGGACAAATATTTAAAATTAAACTGTTTAAAAACAAAGAGTTATATAAAATATTGCCTAAAATTACTTAGGTAATTTGGAAAGTTTCCCGACGTATTTTTATGGATTTTGAAGTGACTTTGGTCACATCGGGCGCGCGATAGTTGCAGCCTTTTGAAGGCCATGAGACGGCGATTGCAAGGCGCTACGGTCACCAAAAACCGCAAAACGCGGCAAAACCGCAGGCTTCAGGCCGACGGCTGCATGCGAGAAACCGTGTGCAGCCCCAGCACGCCAATGACGATGCAGGTGATGAACACCATCTTCATGGCCGTGGCCGGCTCCTTGAACCACCACATGCCTATAAAAGCCGTGGCCACCGTGCCCACGCCCGACCACACCGCGTAGGTGATGCTGATGTCAAGCGTTTTGGTGGCAAAGGTGTTGCAGGTAAACGCCACCGCGTAACAACTGAACATCATGAGCGACGGCCCCAAGTGGGTAAAACCGTGCGAGAGCTTCATGCAGGTGGTGCCCACCACTTCAAACGCGATGGCCACTGACAGCAGTGTCCAGGCTTGGGTCAGGGTGGGGGTGAAATGTTGTAAGAAGTTGACCACAATCGGTGACTGATAAGAGTTCGGGCACAGCATAGCAGCCCGCTTTGCCTTCCAGAACTCAGTCGATGCAAACACAGCATTCTTACAACCAGGTTTCCATCGAAAAATACCGTTTGCGGGCGGCAGGGTATGACGCGTCCGCTGCATTCACCATGCCGTTGCGCCAGCGCACTATTGCCTTGCTGGGCCTGCAACCTGGCGATGTGGTGCTGGACGTGGGCGCGGGCACGGGCTTGAGTTACCCGCTGTTGCGCCAAGCGGTTGGCATCACCGGGCAGGTGCTGGCCTTTGAGCACAGCCCCGAAATGTTTGCACTGGCGCAGGCGCGCTGTGAACGGGCGGGCTGGGGCCAGGGGCTGGGTGGCGGCCGTATTTGGCAGGTGTGCGAATCGGCGGAAACGGTGCGGCTACCCAATCTGCAGCGTGGGCCCACGGCCGTGCTGTTCAACTACACCCATGATGTGACCCGTTCGCCCGAGGCGGTGGCCAACATCCTGCGCCAGTGTGCGCCGGGCACCCGCGTGGCGATGGCCGGCATGAAGTTCTTCCCTTGGTGGACGGGGCCGCTGAACCTGCTGGCGTGGGCCAAAAACCGGCCTTACAACGCCCGCGCTGCCGACATGTGGGCCCCGTGGGACCTGGTCGCCGCCCATTGCAGCAGGTTTCAGTGGCGTTCGACACAATGGGGTATGGGTTATATCGCCCGAGGCATTTTGAAACCATGAACCAGCTTTTCACCGCACCTGCGCTGCCAGCCAGCCTGACCAATTGCAGCGCGCTGAGCCAGCGTTACCGGCAGATCCGGGCTCAGACCGAAGCCCTGGCCTGGCCCCTGAGCGACGAAGACTGCCAGGCCCAGTCCATGCCCGATGCCAGCCCGGTGAAGTGGCACCTGGCCCATGTCACCTGGTTTTTTGAAACCTTTGTGCTGGAGGCGTTCGAGCAGAACTTCAAGCCCTATGACCCGGCCTTTCGGGTGCTGTTCAACAGTTATTACCACGCCGTGGGTGAGCGCCACCCGCGCCCGCAGCGGGGCCTGCTCACCCGCCCGGCCTTGGCCGAGGTGAAGCGCTGGCGCAGCTCCGTAGACGAACACATGCAGGCCATGTTGCAAAGCAATGACTCCCCGGCGCTGGCCGAGCTGGTCAACCTGGGGCTGCACCACGAGCAGCAGCACCAGGAGCTGCTGCTCACCGACGTAAAACACCTGCTCTCACTCAACCCCCTGCAGCCCGCTTATGCGGCGGCCTGGCCGCTGGCTTCGGTGGCACCTGTGGCAGCGGCTTGGTTGGGGTTTGACGGTGGTCTGGTCAACATCGGGCATGCCGGTGCGGCCGACGGGTTTGCCTTTGACAATGAAACCCCCCGCCACGCCCACCACCTGCGTCCTTATGCGCTGATGAACCGGCTGGTCACCCATGGGGAATGGCTGGCTTTTGTAGCGGATCGCGGTTACCAGGATTCGCGCTGGTGGCTGGCCGCCGGGTGGGATTGGGTGCAACAGCAGCGCATTGAAGCGCCGCTTTATTGGCAGCGCGAGCCCTCCGGCCAAGGTGGCGATTTGAACCAGGGCTGGACTTGCTTCACCCTGCACGGCCGGGTGCCGCTGGATGCCCATACCCCCATCACCCATATCAGCCATTTCGAGGCCGATGCCTATGCCCGCTGGCGGGCCGCATCCGAGTTCGGGTTCCGGGGCGCACGGCTGCCCACCGAACACGAGTGGGAGGCCGCGGTGGCTGCCGATGCTGCCACCCACATCAGCCGGGGCAATTTTGCGGAAAGCCGTGCCTTGCACCCCATGCCCGTGGCCCGTGCGCACGGTGGTTTGCTGCAGGCGCTGGGCGACGTGTGGCAGTGGACAAGCAGCGCTTACAACGCCTATCCCGGTTACCAGCCGTGGCGCGGCACGGTGGGCGAATACAACGGTAAGTTCATGGTGAACCAATACGTGTTGCGTGGCGGCTCTTGCGCCACGCCCCAAAGCCACATTCGCGCGACCTATCGCAATTTTTTCCCGGCGGATGCCCGCTGGCAGTTCAGTGGGGCGCGGCTGGCGCGGGATGTAGACTAATTTTCAGTGTCTTCGCGCTGAATTCAGCACCGGGGTTTAGGCCTTACCCCACAAACTCGACACCGGCACCGCATACAGCGGTGCGCCGCCGTCCAGATCCATCAGTTTGTGCGCGGTATCGCCGTCGTACAGCATCACGCCCATCTTCATGCCTTTGCCCAGCTTCTCAGCCAATTGCTGAATGCCACGGGTTTCGGATTTGTGGATCTCGGTGCGGGGCCTGATGTCGATGGCAATCATCTCTTTTTTGGCGTTGGCGATGACCAAATCGACTTCCAGCTGGTCATGGTCGCGGTAATGGCCAAAATGGTAGGTGCCGCTGGCGCAGTCGGCTTGCTTGAGCAGTTCGCTGACAACATAGGTCTCGAGAACCTGGGCGGTTTGGGTGTTCCAGACGGTGCCGGCTTCTTCGCGTTCGCGGTAGCGGTGAATGCTGTTTTGGTCCAACAAAAAGCCCAGCATGGCGCTGTCGCCAAAATGGTATTTGGGGGCCTTGACCATACGGGCCTGGTCTTTGATGTTGAAACGGGCGGGAGTTCCTTCTTCACCGTCCAGGCCCAGGCCGGCGATGCTGCGCACCAGGTAGAGCTGCTCCAGCGCAAAGGTGTAACGCTCGGTGGTTTTGCTGTCCATATCGACCGTTTGGCCCCACTGGCGGTAATTGCTGATGCCGCCTACGCCATTGGCCAGGGCCAGCAGCAAGCCTGGCATGCGCAGCGGTTTGTCAATCGGGCTCATGGCCCGCAGGTCTGACAGGTCAGACGGTGGCACCTGCACGTCGGCGTATTTGGAGAGCAGCTTGATCTCTTTGGCACCCATCAGGCGTTTGGGGGGGGAATCCAGCAGGGCGGCCAGGTGTTTGTCGTTCCAGGCGTGGCGGCTGCGGGGGCGGTCGCGCGCGATGCATTCGAGGTGACTGCCGTGCAACATGCGTTCCAGCAACGCTTCACCCATCAACACGTCGGTTTTGGCAGTTTGCGGGATGTTGCCGGCGAACATGGCGTCAAGCCAGTTGGCCGTGCTGTTGCGCAGTTCCAGTTCAGATGGCGGCAACAGGGTGACCACGGCCATGGGCAGATTGAGCCAATCGGCATGCTGTACCTTGAGCACTTCGCTCAGCTCGTTGGATGCCGTGAGCAAAAAGCGGCCCGGTGTGGCATCGGCCTTGAGCGCCTGCTGAATGGCCACGAGCAGGCCGGGCGCACGTTGTACTTCCAGAATGGTGAAAGGGCCTGGGCCGCTAATCAAGGCGGCTGGGTTGCGCTGGGCCTCGATACGGGCCACAAAGCCGTTCAGGTTGATGACGGCGCGCTCTGCGCCACCCACCTGTAGCGCCAGTGCTGCACCGGCCGATTGGCCTTCGAGAGCGGCCAAGCCGAGTTCGGGCTCAACCCCCAGCAATGCCGAGTGGCGAGGGCCTTGCACCAACACCACCGGACTGGTTTTAAGCGCCTTTTGCACCCGGGTGGCAACGTGGCGGGTGGTGAGTGCGGGGGCTTTGTCAAGGGTGATGGCCATGGGTTTCCTTTAGGGTACTTGGGTGGTAAACGCGGGCAGTGTGGGCTGGAACTGGGGCAAAGAAGTGGTGAAATAAAACCAGTGTAGACTGGATTTTAGACCTTTTTTCTTCTCAAGATTGAATTTATTACTATCAATAGTCTAGCTGGTTGCGCAATCATTTTGAGAACAATAGACTGATAAATTCATTGCTTTTATTTATTAAATAGAATTTGGTAGTTACGGTACCCTTATTTAAACCGCGCCAGCGCGGCCGACCGGCCTGGTTTTTCGGCAAGCGTGGCAGAGGCTAAAAGGGGCTCAACGGTTGGGCAGCGGACGGTCTTGCCCGAACAATTCAGCGCACACGCTGCGCAGCCAGCGGTTGGCGGCATCGTGGTGGTAACGCGCGTGCCAATACTGCTTGACGGTGAAAGCCGGAATCTCAAACGGGCAAGGCAATGCCTGCAATACCGGGCCCGGCCCGCCCGAGCGCGCCAGGGTTTCGCCAATTTGGCGCGGCAAGGTGGCCACCAGATCCGAGCTGGAAACAATCGCCGCCAAGCCCAAAAAACCGGGCAGTTCCAGCTGAATGCGCCGCGTGATGCGCTGGTTTTTCACGGCTTCGTCCATCAGGTGGTAACCGGTGCCCGCGCTGATGCTGATATGCCCTTCGCGCTGGTAGGCGGCCAGGTTCCAGTGCGCAGCCGAGCTGCCCAGCACGCGGGGGTGTTGCGCGTTGGCCAGGCAGATCCAGTCTTGTTCAAACAGCGCCTGCTGGTACATGCCCACATCCAGCGAGGGCAAATACCCCAGCGCCAGGTCGGCCTCACCGCTTTGCAAGGCGGCGGGCAATGTGGTATCGATGCGGCTGGCAGCCAGTGTGATGTCTGGTGCCAGTGCGCGCACCTGGGCCAGCAGACGCGGCAACAGGGTGATGTGGCTGGCATCGGTCATGCAAATGTTGAAGCGCCGGGCCGTGCGCGCCGGGTCAAACGGGGTGGTGGGTTCGGACACACGCCGCAAGGCTGCCAGCGCCTCGCGCACCAAGGGCATCAGCGCCTCCATGTGTGGGGTCGGCAACATGCCATCAGCCGTGCGCACAAACAAAGGGTCGCCCAATTGCTGGCGCAATTTGGCCAGCCAAATGCTCACCGTTGGCTGGCTTTGGCCCAAGGCCTCAGCAGCGCGGGTGACGCTTTGGCTGTTGTATAGCTGCTCCAGCAGGCACAGGTGTTTGGCTTCCAGCAGTTCGATTTTGCTTTCCATGCGGTGAATTGTTGCCACTACTATTAAATTTGGCAATGATATATATAAAACTCATTGCATTGTCTGGGCAATGGTGAGCTTCTACGATTCGGGTTGAAACGTCATCCTTCAACCGCAGGGCAAAGCCAAGCCCACCCCCCCCACCCGAGCCTGTGATGCCCAACCCGACCTTTCAACTCTGCCGCTATGAGGTGAACGGCGCAGTGCTGACGCTCACCTTGAACCGCCCGCAAGTGCTCAATGCCCTCACGCCTGACGCGCATGCCGAGCTGGACGCTGCTTTCAACCAGTTTCGCGATGACCCGTCTTTGTACGTGGCCATCATCACCGGGGCGGGCGACAAGGCGTTTTGTGTCGGCACCGATTTGAAAGCCCTGAGCGAAACGCACAACCACCAAAAACCCGGCACCGGGTTTGCCGGCATCACGGCGCGGTTCGATCTGTTCAAACCGGTAATCGCGGCCGTGAACGGGATGTGTTTTGGCGGTGGCGCCGAGATTGTGGCGGCCTGTGATTTGGCCATTGCGGCAGCGCATGCCGAATTTGGCCTGCTGGAGCCGCGTGTTGGCTTGGCTGCTTTGGGCGGCGGTGCCTTGCAGCGCCTGGCGCGGCAAATGCCCATGAAAGACGCGATGAAGCTGGTTTTGACGGGTGCCCGTATCAGCGCCACTGAGGCGAAACGTATCAGCCTGATCAATGATGTGGTGCCCGCCAGCCATTTGATGGACAAAGCCCGCGAACTCGCCACGCAACTTTTGCACTGCGCGCCGCTGGCGGTGCAAGCCAGCAAACAGGTGATGTTGCAAAGTATCAACGAACCCGATTTGCAGCGCGCCATGCAGATGGAATACAACTTGGCCCAGCGCATGCTGGCCAGCCAGGACGCGATTGAAGGCCCGTTGGCATTTGCCCAAAAGCGCCAACCGGTATGGACAGGCACCTGACATGAAAATAGTGGTACTGGGCGCAGGGGCCCTGGGCTGCGCCATCGGTGGCACCCTGACGGCAGCCGGCAACGAGGTCTGGTTGGTGAACCGCGATGCCCGGCAGGTTGACGTGATGAACCGGGTCGGGCTCACGATGCGCTCTGGCGGCGGGGCTGAGGCGATAGACCGTGTGGTGAAGGTCAATGCCACCACGCATGCCCGCGGGGTTGACTTGGCCAGCGGCCCGGTGGCGCTCATCATTGTGCTGGTGAAATCGTTCCACACCCGCGAGGTGATTGAATCGGCCGCCGGCATCATCAGCGAACACACGTCGGTGTTGTCGCTGCAAAACGGTGTAGGCCATGAAGACGTGTTGTCTGCCGCCGTTGGCAAACACCGCGTGCTGGCCGGCAAAACCTACACCGGTGGGGTGATGCTCGGGCCCGGCCATGTGATCGCGGGCATCGCGGGCAAAGAAACCATCATCGGCGAACTGGGCGGTCAGGCCAGTGAACGCACTGCCCGCATCGCCGAGGTCTTTAGGCATGCCGGTTTGGCCACCACGGTCAGCCACGACATCCTGGCTACGATCTGGGAAAAACTCTTTGTCAACGTGGCCACGGGTGCCCTGAGTGGCATCACCCGCCTGACCTACGGCCACTTGTACCAGGTGCCTGAAGTAGAGGCCTGCGCCATGGCTGCGGTGGCAGAAGCCATGGCGGTCGCCCAGGCGGCAGGCAT
>JANOWY010000359.1:0-5393 GCA_031418135.1 Rhodoferax sp.
CATGAGACCAATATGGGTCACATGTCACAAATGCTGCCCGGCCAAGGCATTTAATTAACCACGAACAAGGAGAATACTCATGCCTCGCGTTAAACGTGGTGTAACGGCTCGCGCCCGCCATAAAAAAGTTCTAGACCTCGCCAAAGGTTTCCGCGGCCGTCGCGGTAATGTCTACCGCATCGCCAAAGAAGCGGTAATGAAGGCCGGGCAATATGCCTACCGTGACCGCCGTACCAAAAAGCGGGTTTTCCGTCAGTTGTGGATTGCGCGTATCAACGCCGCAGCCCGTACCTGCGGCCTGACCTACAGCCAGTTTGCCAATGGCCTCAAGAAGACCGGTATCGAGATTGACCGCAAGGTTTTGTCGGATATCGCCATTCATGACATGGCTGCCTTCCAGGGCATCGTCAACCAGGTCAAGGCCAAGCTTGCTGCTTGAGGTGGTTGTCGCTGGCGGTTAACCCACCGCTGGTAGCAACACCGATTTAAGGGCTAGGGCTTGTAAAAGCACTAGCCCTTTTTTGTTACCCCCGCTACATTGCCGCTCTTCCTGGCATCCTTGTGAAACTGATCCGACCTTCTCCGCATGAACGAACTTGATTCCATCGTTGCCGACGCCCGTTTAAGCTTTTCTGCTGCAGTTACGCCCGCTGATCTGGAAAATGCCAAGGCCCTGTATTTGGGCAAGTCCGGTCGCATCACCGAACTGATGAAGGGCATGGCAGCTTTGCCGGTCGACGAAAAAAAATCACGCGGCGCAGCTATCAATGTGGCCAAGCAAGCCATTGAAGCAGCGCTGACGCAGGCCCGCCAGGCGCTGGCAGACGCGGAACTCCAGGCGCAATTGCGCGCCGAAGCGCTTGATGTCACCTTACCGGGGCGCCAGCGCGGGCAAGGCAGTTTGCACCCAATCTCGCTGTCGCTGGAGCGCATCGAGGCCATTTTTGGCTCCATGGGTTTCCAGGTGGCCGAAGGGCCTGAAATTGAAAGCGATTGGTTCAACTTCACGGCGTTGAACACGCCAGAAGACCACCCGGCGCGTTCCATGCACGACACGTTTTATGTCGAAAACGCAGAAGGCCGCGACCCAGCCGCTGCGCCAAACCTGTTGCGCACCCACACCAGCCCGATGCAGATTCGCCATGCGGTGCAGCACGTTAAACACCACGCCGCTGCACACCCCGAAGCTGTCAACAGCCAGGGTTTGTATGCCGGGCCCATGCCAGAAATACGGGTCATCGCGCCGGGGCGCACCTACCGGGTCGATAGCGACGCCACCCATTCACCCATGTTCCACCAGGTTGAAGGCCTGTGGGTGGGTGAAAACATCAGCTTTAAGGATTTGAAATCGGTGTACCTGGATTTTGTCCAAACGTTTTTTGAAACCCGTGAACTGGACATTCGTTTTAGACCGAGTTTTTTCCCGTTCACCGAGCCCAGCGCTGAAATTGACTTGATGTTCGCCCAGGGGCCCCTCAAAGGCCGCTGGCTGGAGGTTTCGGGTTCTGGCCAGGTGCATCCCCAGGTGATTCGCAACATGGGGCTGGACCCCGAGCGTTACATCGGTTTTGCCTTCGGTTCAGGCATTGACCGCCTGGCCATGTTGCGGTATGGCGTGAATGACATGCGCCTGTTTTTTGAAGGTGACGTTCGGTTCCTGTCGCAATTCAAAATGTGAACGCCACTTCACTGCCAAACGTTTTCAAATTGTCACCGTCCCGTATCGCCGAGTAAGTTTTATGCAATTTCCCGAATCCTGGTTGCGCGAATTCTGCAACCCGCCACTCACCACCCGCCAACTCGCCGACGTGTTGACCATGGCCGGCCTGGAGGTTGAAGAGCTCAAACCCGTTGCGCCACCATTCAGCCAAATCGTCGTCGGCGAGATCATGGCCGCCCAGCAACACCCCAATGCAGACCGCCTGCGCGTCTGCCAGGTCGATGTCGGGCAGGGCAACCTGCTCAGCATTGTCTGCGGTGCGCCCAATGCACGGGTTGGCATTCGGGTGCCCTGTGCGCTGGTGGGTGCCGAACTGCCACCGGGCGAAGACGGCAAACCTTTTCTCATCAAACCCAGCATCTTGCGCGGCGTTGAAAGCCAGGGCATGTTGTGTTCAGCCCGTGAACTCAAGCTGTCTGATGACCATGGTGGTTTGCTTGAACTGGCCCCGGACGCGCCACTTGGCCAAAACATCCGTGCACACTTGCGCCTGGACGACACCCTTTTGACGCTGAAACTCACACCCAATTTGGCGCACTGCCTGTCGGTGTATGGTGTGGCCCGCGAGGTGTCTGCGTTGACGGGCACGCCACTGTTGAGCCCCGGTTTTCCCGCCGTTGCTGTGGGCAATGCTGACCGCTTGCCCGTCAAAATCAGCGCACCCGACTTGTGTGGGCGCTTCAGCGGCCGGGTGATCAAAAACGTCAACACCCAAGCCAAAACCCCAGCCTGGATGGTTGAAAAACTGGCTCGTTGCGGGCAGCGCAGCGTGACGGCGCTGGTCGATATTTCGAACTACGTGATGTTCGAATACGGCCGCCCCAGCCATATTTTTGACCTCGACAAAATCCACGGCGGCCTGGACGTGCGCTGGGGCAAACCCGGCGAACAACTCAAGCTGCTCAATGGCAACACCGTCACGGTCGATGGCCAAGTGGGTGTGATCGCCGACGACGCACAGGTTGAATCCTTGGCCGGCATCATGGGCGGCGACGCAACGGCCGTGTCTGACGCCACGCAGCATGTGTATGTTGAAGCCGCTTTTTGGTGGCCCAAAGCCATCGTCGGGCGTTCACGCCGGTTCAATTTTGCGACCGACGCAGGGCACCGGTTTGAGCGCGGTGTCGATCCGGCCCAAACGGTGGAGCATATTGAACGCATTTCACAACTGATTTTCGATATCTGCGGCACAGCTGCCACCACGTGTGGGCCGGTGGACGACCAGCGCGTCAATGAACCCCGCGCGCTTTCCGTCACCCTGCGGGTGGCGCGCGCCGCCAAAGTCATCGGGATGCCGCTGACCCAAGCGCAATGCGCAGATGCGCTCACGCGCCTGGGTCTGCCGGTCATGCAGGGTGAGGGTGTCATCACCGTCACAGCACCCACTTACCGGTTTGACATCCAGATTGAAGAAGACCTGATTGAAGAAGTGGCGCGCATGGTGGGGTACCAAAACCTGCCCGCCACGCCACCGCTGGCACCTGTCACGGCCATTATTCGCACCGAAGCCCAGCGGGGTGCCGCTGCCGTGCGCCGCGCACTGGCGGCATTGGGTTATCAGGAAACCATCAATTTCAGTTTTGTTGAAGAGCGCTGGGAGCATGAATTGGCGGGCAACGCCCAGCCCATCAAACTGCAAAACCCGATTGCCAGCCAACTGAACGTGATGCGTTCCTCGCTGTTGGGCTCGCTGCTGCAGGTGCTGAAGTTCAACCTGGACCGCAAGGCCGACCGGGTGCGTGTGTTTGAGTTGGGCCGTGTTTTCTTGCGCGATGCCTCGGTGAAAAACAGCGACACCACGGTGGAAGGTTTTCATCAGCCCATGCGGGTCGCCGGGTTGTTGCACGGCAGTGCAGACGAACTCAATTGGGGCCGCAAAGGCAACGCGGCCGATTTTTTTGACATCAAGGGCGATGTGCAAACCTTGCTGGCACCCGCGCAAGCCGTGTTTGAACCTGCCGATCACCCGGCGCTACACCCTGGGCGAAGCGCGCAGGTGTGGGTGCAGGGCAATGCCATCGGGTACGTGGGCGAGTTGCACCCCAAGTGGCGGCAAGCCTATGACCTGGCCACTGCGCCCCTTCTTTTTGAACTGGATCTGGCCGCCGTGTTGCGACGGCAAGTTCCGGTGTTTTCAGAGGTTTCCAAACATCAATCGGTTCAGCGCGACCTGGCGGTGCTGGTGCCTGAAAAAACCACGCATGCAGCCCTGATGGCCGCCATTCATGCCGCGCCTACCAACGGCTTGTTGCGGCATGCTGAATTGTTCGACGTCTACCGGCCCAAAGACCTGACCTCAACCCCAGGCGAAAAAAGCCTGGCCGTGCGTTTAACCTTGCACAATGACGAAGCCACCTTGACCGACCCGCAAATTGAAGCCGTTATGGCGGGGGTGCTGGCGCAGTTGATGCAGGATTTGGGTGCTCGCCAGCGCTGAATTGACGGATGCGTTTGGCGTTCACAATACTGGTCAAAGACAATCAAGAACCGATCCGGAGACACCATGGAATTTGCCGTTGAAAGCCTGGAAACACCCGCGCTGACCAAAGCGCAGCTGGCCGAACTGCTGTTTCAGCAATTGGGGTTGAACAAGCGCGAATCCAAAGACATGATCGATGCCTTTTTTGACCTCGTTTCCGTCAGCCTGGTCGATGGCGTCGACGTCAAGATATCGGGTTTTGGCAATTTCCAGATCCGCACCAAGGCACCGCGCCCTGGCCGCAACCCGCGTACCGGCGAAGCCATTCCCATCCAGGCGCGCAGGGTGGTAACGTTTCACGCCAGCCACAAACTCAAAGACCAGATTCAGGCCCAGCGCTGAAAGCCTGGGGTGAACGGGCGCTTGCCGCCAAGCCCAAAATTTGTCGCGGGTGTCAAATCCGGTCGGCTTGGGACCGGCTTCCGTGTAGCGGGTTGTTACATCCCTGCCACACTGAAGTTCCTGCTTTACACGTGATGGCAACTTAGAGTAACCTCGAAGCTTTCTCTCCTACAGCATTGATTTCAATGGAGAAAGCTCTCCCCGCCATTCCTGCCAAACGTTATTTCACCATCGGTGAGGTGGGGGATTTGTGCGGCGTCAAACCGCATGTGCTTCGTTATTGGGAGCAGGAATTCACGCAACTGCGCCCGATGAAGCGGCGCGGCAATCGGCGTTATTACCAGCACCATGAGGTGCTGATGATCCGCCGTATTCGCGATTTGTTGTACGACCAGGGCTTCACCATCAGCGGTGCCCGCAACAAGATGCAGGAGATCATCCAGACCGAGCGTGACAAAAAACGCAACGGCGAAGTCATGCTCGATGGTGTTGACGTGATCGAAGGCCCCGATTCCGAGCTGGACGAATTCGACGAACCGGCGTTTGAAAACAGCCTGATCTCGGGCTTCACCGTCGGTGCCGAACAAATCATGCAGATGCGCCGTGAGTTGTTTGAAATTCGCGACCTTCTGAGCGCCGCGCATTAGCGCTACCGGCGATTTTTTTGAAGCTGCCGCGCCCGAGTTCTGGCAAAGCGAAGAAGTCAAAAAGCGATCTCCTCTGGGGCCTACAACAGCACAATGTGTGCGAAGCTGGCGGCTATAATCTGGGCTTCGGTGTGTGGCGCAGCCTGGTAGCGCACTTGCATGGGGTGCAAGGGGTCGAAGGTTCGAATCCTTTCACACCGACCAA
>JANOWY010000360.1:0-2787 GCA_031418135.1 Rhodoferax sp.
AAAACCCGTCCGGCGCACAAACGCCAATTCGATGCAATTCAGCGCACCCACACGCGAATAACGGGCAGTGTCGGCCAGGCGGCTAACCAGCAAGCGCCCCAGGCCGCCTACGGGGCGGTCCTCTACTTTCAGGTGAACATGGCTTGCTGCCGTCTCCAGCCCGTCAAACGGGTTAAACGTCAGGCCGTCGTCCTGGTAATGAATCCGCACAGCCGCCAGCGTGGCCTGCACTGAAAAACTGAGTGTCCCGGAGCCAGAGGGCAACTGCGCGCAGCCGTGCAGGATAAAGTTGGTGAACAGCTCTTCCATCGCCGTCATGGCGCGCAGCCGCAGGTGCTGCTCGCAGGGCTCGCACAGCGCCTCCAGGCGCGCCAGCATCAGGGGCAAAACGTCCCATTGGGCCGCAAAGCGATATAGTGTCACTTCGGTGGTGGGCACGGGTTTGGAGTCACTGCGGTGAATCGGTTGAAGCGATGGAAACACGCCACCTGAAAAGGAAAACACATGAAATGGCTTGTCCAAGGGGCATTATGCCTAGTCGGCTTTTTGGCGCTGACGGTTGCCCAGGCGCAAACCGCCGGCACCGTCAAGGTGAGCCAGGGCACTGCCACGCTGGAGCGGCAAGGGCAAATCCAGCCCTTGCGGGTGGGTGGTGAGATTTGGGTCAGCGACAAAATCATGACCGGTGCAGATGGCTCGGTCGGCATCACGTTGCGCGACAACACCCTGTTGTCGGCTGGGCCCAATTCAGTGCTGCAGATGAACAGGTTTGTGTTCAACAGCAGCACCCACGTGGGTGTGATCGATGCCTCGCTGCGCCGGGGTACGGTGAGCGTCATCTCCGGCAAAATTGCCAAGGCCAGCCCCGACAGCGTGAGTTTTTCAACTCCCTCCATGACCCTGGGTGTGCGCGGCACCCACTTCGTCATGGATGCCGGACAAGACGGGGAATGATATGGATCCGCTGATCGTTCCGTTGGTGGCCCTGTTGGCCTGGTGGTTCACCCCACCGCCAGCGCCTGCGCCAGTTGCCCGCCCGGCCGTGCGGCAAGAGCGCATCATTTTGTTGCCGGATGCCAATGGCAACGTCGGCTCGGTCATTGTCAAAACGGCCACTGCCGAACAAACGCTGACCAGTGCGTATGCAGCCGCCAAGCCCGACGCGCAGGGCCAGTTGCTGCTGGAGCAAGGCAACCCGCAAACCACCGGGCAGCAATACGCCCGCGTATTGAACGCCCTGCCGGCTGCGCCCGTGGCCTTCACTGTATTTTTCGCATCCGATTCAGATTCAGCGCTGACACCTGAATCCGTCACCGTGCTGAATCGCCTCAAGGCGGCCCTGGCCAGCCGCGCGGCACCCGAAATCACCCTGGTCGGCCACACCGACCGGCGTGGCACGACCGACTACAACGACGCCTTGTCGCTGCGTCGGGCCCAGCACGTGCGTGGCGTGTTGCTGCAGGCCGGTATCAGCGCTACCGGCATGGACGTGGCCGGGCGAGGTGAGCGCGAACCGCTGGTGCCGACCGCAGACGAAGTGGCCGAAGAAAAAAACCGTCGGGTGGAAATCAATCTGCGCTGAAGCGCTGACGTTTGCGGCATTTGCAGCGTTGGCGGCATTGGCGCTTTGTCGAATCAGCCGCCCGGTCAACCAGATTGGCGCGGGGTCCAGCGCAACATCAGCACGGTGATGTCGTCAGACGCATCAGCGGTTGAGACGAATGCCGATACGTCCTCACGAATCTGGCCAATCACCGCTGCAAGCGGCGTTGTGGGCGGCTGCGACGCCAGTACCGCCTGCAGGCGCTCGACGCCATACAGCTCGTTTTTCGGGTTCATGGCTTCGGTCACACCGTCGGTGATGAGGCACAGGGTGTCGCCCGGCATCAATTGGACCTGCTGTGCCACATAGCTGAAATCGTCCAGCACACACAAGGGTGGTCCACCGCAATCTGCGGGCGATGAAATGCGCGTCACGCTGCCGTCGGGCTTGACCAGCCACGGTGCATCGTGCCCGGCGTTGACCAGTTCAAGTGCGCCGGTATCCACATCCAGCACGCCTATCAGCACCGTCACAAATAGTTTGCCCACGTTTTCGCGCGCCAAATCCTGGTTGGTGGCTGACACCACGTCGCCCAGGGTGCCGGGCAGACGCAGTGAAAAACTCTTGGTCAAGGTCTTGGTGGCGGCCATGAACAGGCTGGCCGGAACACCTTTGCCCGACACATCGGCGACCACAAAACAAAGCCGGTTCGGGCCTACCATGAAAAAATCGTACAAATCACCGCCCACTTCGCGGGCCGGCTCCAGCACCGCTGCCAGTTCAAACCGCTTTTCGCCCGGAAAAGCGGCGCTGGCATCGGGCAAAGAGCCCAATTGAATGCGCCGCGCCACTTCCAGCTCACTGTTCAGGCGGGCGGCGCTGTCACGCAGTTGCTGCTGGGTGGCCGTCAGCTGATGGTTGTCACGCTGGGTTTCCAGCATCGAGCTGGAGACCAGGCTGGACAGCACCACCCCATAAGCCACCAGCAGGGCGGTGGCGTCAAACAACCAGCCCCGCACGGCGAAGCCGAGGAAGCCGGCAAACAGCAGCGCGGCGCAGCCGACCATCAGGGTCCAGGCGGCTGAGTTGGGCAGTTTCGACGCCAGGGTGGTGGCCGGACGGCGCATTTGCGGGATCAGCCAGATCATCAGAAACCCAACCACGCACATGAGGCCGAGCTCGGCGCGTTTCATCCACCAGGGCCGCAGCAGAAAACGGCGCTCCAAAAAACTCTCCAGCACCTG